>DATENA010000257.1:0-7007 GCA_035275285.1 Fibrobacteria bacterium
CGGGCCGCCGGAATAGATCAGGTTGCAGAAGTTGAAAGAACAGCGGATAAAATGCCGCCCGGAAATGGACACGTTCTCGGAAAGGAATTCGCGCCCTTGCACGATTTCCAGCCCGGGTTCGGGACGGAGGGATTCTTCGGCCGGGGCGGGTGCGCCCGCCCGGCCCGGCTGTTCTGGGTTATCCATGCTGGAACTCCGGGTGGGGTTTCATTTTTCCGGAAAGGTCCGCCCGCGCACGGCCCGGCAATAGGCCTGCGCGCCCGCCAGGGCCGCCCCGTGCAGCCCCGCGAACGCTTTGGCGAAAGGCGGGAAAGGGCCGGGATGCAGGCCCAGGAAATCGTGCAGCACCAGCACCTGGCCGTCCACGTCCTTGCCGGCGCCGATGCCGATGGTGGGGATGGGAACCGCGCGGGTCACCCGGGCGGCCAGGTCGTATGCCATGTGCTCCAGGACCATGCCGATGGCCCCGGCCCCGGCCAACGCCTCCGCCGAGCGCAGGACCTCGTCCCGCTCCTCCGGGGAAGCCCCCACCTGCTTGAAGGACTTGGCGGTCTGGGGCAGGAGTCCCAGGTGCCCCACCACGGGCACGCCTTCCGAGGTCAGGGCCCGGATGGCGTCCAGCTTGGCGCCTTCCAGCTTCACCGAATGGGCCCCGAGCCGCATGAACCGGCGCCCGTTGGCCACGGCCCTGGCCGGATCCGCATCCGAACCGTAGGGCATGTCCGCCAGGATGTGGGTGTTGCGGGCGCCCCGGGCCGCCGCGGCCACGAATACGGACATGACGTCCATGTCCACGTCCCGGGTGGCCGGCAATCCCAGGACCACGTTGGCCAGGGAATCCCCCACCAGGATCACGTCCACGCCCGCCGCCTCCAGGATGCGCGCGAAGGGATAATCATAACCGGTGGCCATCACCATGGGCGTGGTCTTGAAACGACCGAATTCCGAGGCCTGGATCATTCTCCAAAAATAGCTAATTCGTCCGCGACGGACGGCCTAGAAAGACAACCCCGTCCAGGGGATGGCATGTTCCGGGATCCGGGAGGGTGAGAAATCCGCCAGCAGGTCGTCCGCCCGGGACACTTCGCCGGGGCCCAGGCCCAGGAAGTCCGCGAAGCGGCGCAACAAGGGGCCCGGCCCCGGCAAGCGTTCGCGCAAGGCCCGCAGGGAATCCGCGCCCTCCGACTTGGACAGCTTGCCCCCGGGCGCATCGACGAGCAGGGCGTGGTGGAGGAAGCGGGCGCGGGCGAACCCGGGGTAACCTAGACGTGACGCCAGGTAGGCCTGGGCCCCGGTCGATGGCAGCAGGTCCCGGCCCCGCACCACCAGGTCGATCCCGTATTCCTCATCGTCCACCAGGGAGGCCAATTGGTAGGCCGGTTCCCCGTCCCGCTGCCAGATCACGAAATCCCCCATGTCCTTCCCCGGACTCAAGGTGGCGACGGCGCCGGGCTCCGCTCCGGCCACGGAAAACGCAGCGTCCTCCGGCACGCGGATGCGCAGCGGGAAGGAATCGGCGCCCGCCTCCCGGCCCGGCACCGCGGAGGATCGATCGAACGCCAACCCCGCCCGCCGGCAGGTGCCGGGGTAGATCCCCGGCCGGCCCGCGGCCAGGGCGTCCCGCTTGACCTTTTCCCGGCTGCAGGCGCAGGGATACACCAGGGGCCCGTCCGCCGTCTCCTGGGCCGCAAGGACTTGCAAAGCCGCGCGATAGCGATCCAGGCGCGCCCTCTGGCTGAAGGGACCCAAGGCTTCCGGAACGGAACGGGGCCCGCTGTCCCAATCCAGGCCCAGCCAGACCAGGGACGCGAAGACGTCCCCGACGTATTCCTCCCGCAAGCGGGCCGCATCCAGATCATCGATGCGGAGATGGATGGAACCGCCCCGGCTGCGGGCCAGGAGCCAGGTCAGCAGGAATGACCAGGCATTGCCGGCATGCACCAGGCCGCTGGGCGTGGGGGCGATGCGCGTCTTCATGCGTTCACGCGGGCCCCAGCATCTCGTGGTAGAAGTCCAGGCTCTTCATGGGCCGCGCGCCGCCCGCATGCTTGCCCAGGAAGGCCAGCAGGAACGTCTCCGCCTGGGATTCCTCGTCCCGGGGCAGGCGCCCCGCCCGGATCCCCATGTCCTGGAGCCGATCCAGCCAGCGCAACAGGCGGCCCGGAAAGGCCAGGCCGCCGGCGCCCGCCCCGGCGCAGGCGGCGCAGGCCGGCCCGCCCAGGTCCGGATCCATGCGGATGCGGAACCCCGTGGCCGGGCGGCCGCATTGCACGCATTCCGTGAATTGGGGGCTGAAGCCGGAAACGGCGCACAGGCCGAGCAGGAAATCGCAGAGGTGCAGCACGGGATCGAAGGCCGCGTCGCCGGCTTCGTCGATCTGTTCCAGGCGTTCCAGGAGCATTTCGTAATGGGGATGCGATTGCGCGGGCTCGGCCGCGTATTTGAGATAAAGCTCCATGAAGACGTGGCCGAGCGATTGGCGCGCCGGATCGGATTTGAGGCGCGGGAAGTCCCGGATCAGGCCCGCATCCATCAAGGTGTGGATCTCCGACTTGGATTTCTCGGGGTAGATGAACTGGTCCAGGGTGAAGAAGTCCAGCAGGCCGCCGAACTTGGACTTGGGCCGCTTGGCGCCCTTGGCGATGAGGGTGATGAGGCCCGATTCGCGGGTGAAGACCTTGAGGATGAGGCTGCTGTCCGAAAAAGGGGTCTTCTTCAGGATGAGCCCGGGCGATTTCACCGTTGCCATGGCCGCCGCCGATTCAAAACCCGTACCGGATGGACCATTCCGTCTGGTTCCCCGGATGCAGGACCGTATGGTAATAAGGCTCGAAGGAAACCGTGTTCTCATTGGCCCAGAGCGGCATCCACGCCACCGGGAACCGGCACTCCAGCTTCACCTCTCCCAGTCCCGGATGCTTCTGGCGGATCTCCAGGGGGGCGCCGAAAGGCAGGTTCAGCAGTTGGAAGCAACCGGCCTTCCAATCATGGGCGGGATCGCGCTCCAGGGACCCTTCGGCGTCGAAGCGGAACCCGCCCGCCACCGGCACGTAGGCGGGGAAGGCGCATTCGACCGACAGCTTGCCGCAGGCGAATCCCGCATGCGGGAAGAAAGGATGGGCGAACCAGCGGATGGGCGCATCGGCCTTGCCCTGGTTCTTCACCGCCGTGGTGGAGACGAGCGTGCGGCCCTTGAGCACGATGCGCCTCTCCAGGTTCAGGTCCCAATCGCGGAAGGACTGGCGCGAGGTCATGGTGAGCATGGCCCCCGCCTGCACCACCTTCCAGGGGGCCAGTTCGAGGACGGTGGGATTGTCGCGGACGTGGAAGGGTTTCACGGGGCCGGTCCGCTTCACTTTGCCCACGCCCAGCACCCATACCGCATCGCCCACCTTGGCGTCGGCCGCGCCCAAGGCTATCTCGAAGGCCTCCGGCAATCCCTGTCCGTCGAACGGCCGCGGCTCCGGATCCGGGAATTGCGGACCGGACAGCAGGGGACCTTTGGCATTGTCGGTCACCTGCCAGACGTACCCGCCTGTGCAATAGCGTGAACCGAGATGCTTCCGGTCGGCCACCGGATCCAGGATGGATACGCGCAAGCCTGCGCTGTCCAGGTGGAACATGGGTATTAAATTAGGAAATGCGCAGGCTGCGCAGCAGACCCGAGAGGAAGTCGAACTCCCGGCGGTCCGGATTCATCCGCTGCCAAAGCAGGCGGACGTATTCCTTCTGGGCCTCCTGCTTGCCGCCCTTGAAGAACCCGGCCGCGTCCAAGGCCGCCAGCATGCCGTCCAAGGCCTGCGCCGCCTCCGCCCGGGTCGGATAGCCTTTCCGTGCAGGTTCCGGCTCCGCTCCGGACGCGCCCGCCTGCGTTCCGGGAGAGTCCGCTTCCGTTCCGGGAACAGACTCCCCGCCCCCCAGGAAGGCATGCAACCCTATGGCCAAGGCATGGGATACGTTCAAGCTCAAAGTCTCCGAAAGGAGCGGGATGCGGACCAGATGGGTGAGCAGGAGGGTTTCTTCGCGGAACAACCCCTGGGACTCGCGGCCGAATACCAGGGCGGAAACGCCCCCCGGGCCGTTGCACCTCCAGGCCCGGGCCGCCGGATCCAGGTCCTCGATGCGTTGCGAGGGATCGCGGGAACGGCGCGTGAAGCCGAAGACCTGGCCGCAATCGGCGATGGCGTCGGACAGGGAAGGGAAATAGCGGGCCCCGTCGAGCACTTCCGGGACCGCCTTGCCGGTTTTCCGCGCGGCCCCGTCCGCGGCGATGCCGGGGCTGCCCACGATGCGCAGATCGGTCAGGCGGTAGCAGGCCATGGTGCGCGCCACGAAGCCTACGTTGGCGGCCTGTTCGGGACCGGCCAGCACCACGCAGAGGGCGGAGTTCATGGGTTCATGGGAACCGGTCCCGGAGCCTCAGGCTTCCGGTTCCGACCAGCGCCCGTGTTCCTTGATCAGGTTCACCAGGGCCTCGGGAGCATCGTTCTCGGGGATGTTCTTCTTGACCACGTCCCGGCCCACGTACAGGTTCACCTTGTTGGGCGCTCCCCCCACGTATCCGAAATCCGCATCCGCCATTTCCCCCGGCCCGTTCACGATGCAACCCATGATGGCGATGGAGATGTTCTTGAGGTGCGCCGTGCGCTGGCGGATCTTCTGGGTGGTGCTTTGCAGGTCGAACAAGGTGCGTCCGCAGCTGGGGCAGGCCACGTATTCCGGCTTGGTGCGCCGCACCCCGGCGGCCTGCAGGATGTCGTAGCCCAGATGCATGCAGGCCCTGGCCCCGGCGGGCCCGGACACGTACGCGAGATCGCCGATGCCGTCCACCAGCAGGGACCCGAAGCGCGCCGCCAGCAGCATGTTGCCTTCGGGAGTGCCGTCGCTGCGGCCGCGGAGGATGATGGGATCGGGACGGCCCTTGAGGGCCAGCCAGGCGGACAGATGGCGGTAGCGGGCCACGGGGTTGCCGCCGCCGGCCGCGTCCGCCTGCGACGGTGCGCAGGACCAGTAGAGATGGGGCAGTTTGAAGACGTCCGCGGGCAGCCTGTCCAGATGCGCCGGATCTTCCACCTGGATCTCCAGGTTGGCCGGCAAATCGCTGAGGCCGGAGAGCAGGCGCGAGCTGGCCAACGCAACCAACTGGTGCCGGGTGGCGATGGCGAACTCCACCGTCCGCGGCTCCCATACCATGGGCATGTCCCGGCGCAGGGCATGGGAATCGTGCGTGACCGCCCATTCGATGCGGCGTTCCCCCTTGGGCACCGACTCCGAAGCCGGATCGGGCGCGCCCACGGCGATTTTTTCGCGCCCCCCCACCGCCAGCCCGCCCAGATGCAGGACGGGAACCTCCCGGCGCCGGAACGCGTAGAAGTCCAGGTTTTCCGGCAGGGAGGGAGACGCTTCCAGGCCCGCCGGATCGCACAATTTCACCAGCGCCTTGGCGACGGGGATCTCATGTTCGGGATCTTCCGTCAGGGACACGCGGATGGTGTCGCCGATGCCGTCCAACAGCAAGGCCCCGATGCCCACGGAGGATTTCAGGCGGCCGTCCTCCCCGTCCCCCGCCTCGGTCACGCCCACGTGGAAAGGATAGGGCTTGTGCTCCTTGTCCAGGCGCGCGGCCAGCAGGCGGTAGGCTTCCACTACCACGCGGGGGTTGGAGGACTTCATGCTGAATATGATCTGGTCGAAGCCCTCGGCCTCGCAGACGCGCAGGTATTCCAGGGCCGACTCCACCATGCCTTCGATGGTGTCCCCGTATTTCCACATGATGCGATCGGAAAGCGAACCATGGTTGGTGCCGATGCGCAAAGCCGCTCCCCGATCCTTGGCGGCGCGCACCAAGGGGACGAAGGCGTCGTAGACCTTCTGTACGCCGGAAGCGAAGCTCGCGTCATCGTAATCCCGGGGCGTGGCGGATTTCGAGTCGACGAAGTTGCCGGGATTGATGCGGACCTTCTCCACCCACTTGACCGCTTCCATGGCCGCGCGCGGCTGGAAATGGATGTCCGCCGAGACGGGCACGTCGCATCCGGCGGCGCGCACCTTCTTCATGATCTCCCCGAGGCACTCCGAATCCTTCTGGGTGGGCGTGGTGATGCGCACCAGCTCGCATCCCGCCTTGGCCAACTCCAGGGTCTGGAACACCGTGGCGTCGATGTCCTTGGTGTTGGTGGTGGTCATGGACTGCACCAGGATGGGCTCATCGCCGCCGATCCAGCGATTGCCCACCCGCACTTTCAGGGTTTTGCGGCGCACGGGCGCGAAGCGGTCGGCGGTGTAGGGCAATGGAGAGGAGATCGGAGAGGCGGGAGAAGTCGGGGATGGGGTCTGCATAGGATGGATTTAAAATAGCCGATTTTCCGGCATTTGTCTCAAAATCGTTGAAATTCGACGATTTAGTTGGAATTCCAGGGCGGAGATCCTGCCAGGGATCTGGATGGAATCCCAAATCCGGACCAAAGGACTCGGATGTGGCGGGATGCGCGACGGTCAGGCTCAGTCACAGAGGTTAAGCCACCCTTCGCCAGCAATCCGTCTAGTCTAGGTTATCGGTAGCGTGCGCAGGGGGCCTCCGCGCTTCCCGAAGCGCCGAGCGCCCTGCCGCGGAAGCCCGCCGGGGGACGGGAGGGCGGCTCCCTGGGCAGAAAACGAAGGGCCGTCTGCCTTTGAGCCTGTGCAGACCGAAGCGGCTTCTCCCTTCTTGGTGACGCCCTCCGGAGCTTCGTTCACCTCGCCGTTCTTCCTCCTCTGCGCCGTCCTCCAGGGCCGAAAAACCGCGTATGGCGAAAAATCCGCCACCGTAATGTGCGTGTTACCTGGAAAATCCGCCCCAACCGCTGGAACCGCGCCCACTCGCAACGCCCTGGGGGCGGGTCAGCCTTATTTCCATGGCTGCTAAGGGTCCGTTAAGAAATAAATGGAGCAAAGGAGCCCCCAGATGGGGGTCAGATTGGCCCGATCGGATTGAGCAAAACCTGAGGCATAGCAGCGCTATGTCGAAG
>DATENA010000258.1:0-10260 GCA_035275285.1 Fibrobacteria bacterium
CTCCCTGGAAACGCGACGGGCACATTTTCATCTTCAATGCGTCCGGGCAGATGGCCGCCCATTGGATCTTCCATGCCGGTTGGCCCTGCCGATGGGAAGTCCCGCGCATGATCGCTTCCGGCCCGGAGCCGGCGGAGGAAATCGTCGAGATCGTGCATCAGGGAATGACCCTGCAAACCCCTTCGGGTTCTTAGGGAGGAGAAGCCGGCATCCGGGCAAGCCACGACACGGTAAAGAGGCGGAAAAAGGGAGCGCAAAAAGGGAGTGCAAAAAAAGCCCGCTTCCCGGGGAAGCGGGCTTCCGGGGTCCACCCGATGGCGGATTACTTGTTCGAGAAGAAGGCCTTGACGCCCTCGTTGGTGGCTTTCATGGCCTTCTTGCCCTTGGTCCAACCGGCGGGGCAGACTTCTCCGTGCTGTTCGAAGTATTGAACGGCGTCCAAAAGGCGCAGGGCCTCGTCCACGCTGCGGCCGATGGGGCGATGGTTCACGTTCTGCGCCATGACCTTGCCGGATTTGTCGATGATGAAGGTGGCGCGATAGGCGATGCCCACGTCCTCGTCGAGCACGTCGTACGCGCGGGAAATGGACTTGGTGAGATCCGCGACGATGGGGTAGTTGACGCCGGCGATGCCGCCATCGTTCTTGGGAGTGCGGAGCCAGGCCTGGTGGCTGTTGATCGAGTCCACGGACACGCCGATGACCTGGGCGTTGCGGGATTCGAATTCGCCCAGCAGTTCCTGGAAAGCGTGGATTTCCGTGGGGCAGACGAAGGTGAAGTCCAGGGGATAGAAGAACAGGACCACGTATTTCTTGTCCTTGAACTGGGACAAGGCGATGCCGGTCGATTCGTTGGGGCCGACGGCGGCATCTGCCTTGAAATCCGGCGCTTGCTTATTGACTAAAACTGCCATGATGGGACACTCCTGAAGTGATGGTTTGGTTTGGGCTTAAATATAAAAAAATGGGGATGCATGGGAGCTAATTAGGACGCAGTTCCAGGTAGTTACGGCCAGGTGCGCGGGAATGCAGGTTCACGTTCCATCCGCCTTCCCGCAGGGAGAGGGCCAAGGACTCCATAGCGGTTTGGTATGCGAAAGGTTCCCATAAGAGAACGCGGCCGCCGGGAGCCAGGTAGGGTTTCCAAGGCCGCAATTTCTGGGTGAAACCGTAGCGCTCCTCCAGCATCTCCGCCAGCTCGCCGGGAGCGGTATCTCCCGGCTTCGCCAAAGCGCCGTCGTCATCCGAATTTATTTCGCCCAGGCTGTCGATGCAGAGCAGGAGATCGAATCCGCCTTCCTTTCCCTCCGGCGCGGCGGGAGCGGGGTGGGGGAGGACCGCGAAACCCCGGGCGCTCAACGCATCGCGGACTTCCCGGCAGGGATCCTGCAGCACCAGGGATCGCGGCGCGCAGTGCCTCCGGACGATGGAGGCGATGATCCCGGCCCCGGCCCCGACGTCGAGGATGGAAATCCCGGGAGGGATTTCCGGCAGGAGATCTTTCAGGATGGACATCAGCCTCGCGTACCGGAAGTTGTTGACGTCCAAGTGCAGCCCCCGGGAGAAGACGAAACCGTAGAACCTGGACGAAGTGTTTTCGCTCCGGTATCCGGTGAAATTCCCGTGCAAGCGCGAGAACTTTTCCCAATCCGCCGCAGGCAATCCGGCCTTGAGCGATTCCAGTACCATCGGCCAGGTTTTGGGACTGAGCCCCTGGGATTGCAATTCCCGTTCGAGATCGATTTCCCCGTTCACGCGCTTGGTTTTCCCCGCTCCTTCCAATCCGGGCGCGGATTGGAACTTCCTTTGCTTGGTCCCGACAATGGGACAGTTTAATTTAAAAAGGTCCCAAATCCAGGGATATAGGCCCGGTTGAATTGCCAAAGGCTGACAAATAACAACGGAATATGCCCTTACCCTATAGTAATATTGCCTCCGGATACCGGAATTTGTGCTAAATTGCCACCATTGGGATACCCAAAATGCTAAAAACAAAAGCCAAAGCCCCCTCCGAGACTTCCAACGGGAACGCCGCCGCCTCCCGGCAGGACCCTGCGGACTTGAAGAAGGCCAAAGAACTTTTCCAGGCCGCCTTTTTCCGCCACCTGCAATTGTCCCTGGGCAAAGACAAATATTCCGCCACCGCCTACGATCGCTATCTCGCCGTGGCCTATGCCGTGCGCGATCGGCTGATCGAGCGCTGGATCCAGACGCAGCATACCTATTACCGCCAGGACGTCAAGCGCATCTATTACCTCTCGATGGAATTCCTGATGGGGCGCACCCTCGGCAACGCCATCCTCAACCTGGACATGGAAGAGGTGGTGGAACAGGCCCTGTACGATCTCAGCCTGGACATGGAAGAGATCCGCAACATGGAGTTGGAGGCGGGGCTCGGGAACGGCGGCCTGGGGCGCCTGGCCGCCTGCTTCCTGGACTCCATGGCCACTTTGCAATTGCCGGCCTACGGCTACGGCATCCGCTACGATTACGGCATGTTCCACCAGACCATCAAGAACGGGTTCCAGCATGAGAACCCGGACAATTGGCTGCGCCTGACCAACCCGTGGGAAATCCCGCGGCCGGAATACACCGTCACGGTGCAGTTCAAGGGGCGCGTGGTCACCCGCAAGAATCCCCAGGGCAACGTGGTGTTCGAATGGGTGGATACGGAAGACGTCCTGGCCCAGCCGTTCGATTCCCCCATCCCCGGGTACGGCAACAAGACGGTGAACACCCTGCGCCTGTGGTCCGCCAAGTCCGCGGACGAATTCGGCCTGCATTATTTCAACAGCGGCGATTATCTGGAGGCCAGCAAGGACATCTCCCTGGCGGAGAGCATCTCCAAGGTGCTCTATCCGAACGACACCTCCATGAACGGGAAGGAACTGAGGCTGAAGCAGCAGTATTTCCTGTGCGCCTCCACCTTGTACGACATCATCCGCCGCCACAAGAAATACCACAAGGATTGCAGCCACCTCGCCGAAAAGGTGGGCCTGCAGCTCAACGACACCCATCCCACCATCGCCATCCCCGAGATGATGCGCATCCTGGTGGACCTGGAAGGCTTCTCCTGGGAGCAGGCCTGGGAAATCACCACGCGCGTGTTCGCCTACACCAACCACACCCTGCTCCCCGAGGCGCTGGAGAAATGGTCCGTGGACCTGCTCGGCCGCCTGCTGCCGCGCCATCTCCAGATCATCTTCGAAATCAATTACCGCTTCCTCAAGCAGGTCTCCTGGAAGTACCCGGGCGACGTGGAGCGCCTCAAGCGCATGTCCCTCATCGAAGAGGGCGAGAACCGCGCCGTGCGCATGGCGTACCTCGCCATCGTGGGATCCCACTCCGTGAACGGCGTGGCCCAATTGCATACCGACCTCCTGCAATCCCTGGTGGTGAAGGATTTCTACGATCTTTCGCCCAACAAGTTCAACAACAAGACCAACGGCATCACCCCGCGGCGCTGGCTGAAAAAGGCCAACAAGGGCCTGTCCGCCCTCATCAGCGGGAAGATCGGCGAAGGCTGGGTGAAGGACTTCTCCCTGATCAGGAACCTGGAGCCCTTCGCGGAGGACGCCGCCTTCATCAAGCGGTGGCAGCAGGTCAAGCTGGAGAACAAGAAGCGCCTGGCCGAGTACGTGGGCAACTCCAAGGACGTGGAGATCAACCCCAACACCCTGTTCGACGTGCAGATCAAGCGCATCCACGAGTACAAGCGCCAGCTCCTGAGCGTGCTGCACATCATCCACCTCTACAACGAGGTCAAGGCGGGCAAGGGCGCCGGCATCGTCCCGCGCACCTTCATCTTCGCCGGCAAGGCCGCCCCCGGCTATTTCGTGGCCAAGCTGGTCATCAAGCTCATCAACTCCGTGGCGGACGTGGTCAATGCCGACCCGGACACGCGAGGCATCCTGCAGGTGCTCTTCCTGGAAGACTACCGCGTGTCCCTGGCCGAGAAGATCTTCCCCGCCAGCGATCTCTCGGAGCAGATCTCCACCGCGGGCAAGGAAGCCAGCGGCACGGGCAACATGAAGTTCTCCATCAACGGCGCGCTCACCATCGGCACCCTGGACGGAGCCAACATCGAGATCCGCGAGGAGGTGGGGGCGGAGAACTTCTTCCTCTTCGGCCTGACCGCCGAGCAGGTGATGGCCAGGCGGGCTTCCGGCTACAACCCCCTGGAATACATCGACAAGGATCCGCGGCTGATGGCGGTGATGGAACTGTTCCGCACCAGCTATTTCTGCCCGGAGGAGCCCGCGCTCTTCAATCCCCTGGTCGACAACCTGATCTTCAAGGACGAGTACATGCTGATGGCGGACTTCGCCGACTACGTCGCCTGCCAGCAGAAGGTCTCGGAGCTCTACCGCAACCAGGACGAGTGGACCCGCAGGGCCGTCCTGAACGTGGCGCGCATGGGCAAGTTCTCGTCCGATCGCACCATCCTGGAATACAACCGCGACATCTGGAACGCCGTCCCGGTGCCCATCGAGCTGGACGGGGACGGCCGCGCCGCCGCGGGAAAAGCGGACTGATCCCAAAACGGAGGGCCTCGGGCCATTGTGAACGACTTCATCATCATCAGCAACGTTTCCGACGACCCTTTCGCCATCGACATCGGGCACATGGTCGGCCAGCCCGAGGAAATCTCCGACATCATCTCGCTCAAGGTGTACGCCAACACCGAGTTCTGCCCGCGCTTCATCAGCGACGAGAACGACGTCAGCCAGATCGGCGCCCAGCTGAACGGCAAGACCATCGTCATCTGCTCGGCGGCCACCAACCACACCCGGGGCTCCCTGGCCATGCGCAACCTGATCCTGGCCCGGGCCGCCAAGGACAACGGCGCCAAGAAGGTCATCCTGGTGGAGCCGGATCTCTATTTCAGCGCCCAGGATCGGGGGCCGCATCGCGGACCGGACGAGCAGAAGCGCCCGATGGAGGACATCAAGAAGTTCGACGGGCAGCCCTTCACGGCCCGCCTGTACGCGGAGCTGCTGAAGAGCGCCGGCGTGGACGTGGTCATCACCGTCCACAACCACTCCGCCAAGGTCCAGAAGCTTTTCTCCTACCTGTTCAACGGGGAATTCCACAACCTCATCCCCTCGGATCTCTATGCGGACTATATCCGCTATTCGGACATGGTGGTGACGGGCAAGGACGGCGAGAACCTGGTGCTGGTGGCCCCCGATCACGGGGCCGAGCCCTTCATGAAGTCCGTCTACGAATCCCTGGGCTTGGCCAGGACTTCGCGCATGATCATGGAAAAAGTGCGCGACGGCGAGCGCAAGGTGAGCATGACGGTCGGCAAGGAATCGGACCTCTCCCTGGAGGGGATCCAGGGCAAGGACGTGATCGTGCTCGACGACATGGTCCGCACCGGCTCCACCATCGTGGAATGCTGCCGCCTCCTGCGCCAGGGCAATCCCAACAAGATCTGCTTCGGCGTGACCCACTTCCTTTCCAGCGCCGAGGCCCGCGAGAACCTGAACTCCAAGTTCGTGGACGAGATCCTCACCCTGAACACCATCCCGGCCATCCTGAACCGCGACTCCCAGGGCCGGCTGCGCAAGAAACTGGTGGTGCTCAAGATCGAAAAGTGGATCGCCCGCTACCTGCTCACCTACATGGGCAAGAGCGCGCAGAAGTTCGAAAAGGATTTCTATTCGGTGGACATGTCCTCCAAGAACCCGCGCTGGCGGCCGCCTTCCAGGTACTGAAACGGAGCGGGGACGGCCATGGACAAGATCAAGACGTTCGTATTCTCGCACCGGGGGGCGCTGGGCGATTTCATCATGACCTGGCCGGCCCTGGTGACGCTGCGCTGGAAGTTCGCGGATCACCGCTTCATCGGCCTGGGGCGCCCGGAGCACCTGAGCCTGGCCGCGGAAATGGGCCTGGTCGACGGATGCTACGATTGCGAATCCCGCGACTTCATGCAATTCTATTCCGGGGACCTGCTCCCGGGAGTCCTGGACGGAATGACCTCCGCCTTGCTCTGGATGGAAGAAGAACCCAAGCTGCGCACCCTGCTGCACCAGAAGTGCCAGGGGCCGTTCCACATCCACCCGCCCTTTCCCGCCGCCGGGCAGGAGCATGCGATGGATTACCATCTGCAATGCCTGCCCTATTTCTCGCTGCCGGCCGTTCCCGAAGAGGATCTGTATTTCCCCATCGCTACCGCGCGCCAGGGTTACGCCCTCATCCATCCCGGCTCCGGCAGCAAGGACAAGAACTACGATCCGGAGTTCTACGCCTTCCTGGCCAATGAGCTCAGGAGCCGCCGCTTCCCGGACACGCGCATCCTCATCGGCCCGGCCGAACGGGACGTCAAGGCCGTGTTCGCCTCCCGCTTCCCCGTCGTGGAACCGCAAAGCTCCGTGGACCTGGCGAAGCTCCTGTCCCAGGCCTCCCTGTTCATCGGCAACGACAGCGGGGTCAGCCATCTCTCCGCCATCCTGGGGACCAAGACCCTGGCCCTTTTCAAGGGGCAGAACTATGCCCAATGGGGCGTGCGCGGCCGCGATGCCCACAGCCTGGAAGCCGCCAACGAGGCGCAGGCCATGACGCGGATCCAGAAGGCGCTGCAGGGATAGAAGACGGAAGACAAAAATCAAAAGTCAAAGTGCAAAAGTCAAAGTTCAAAATTTAAGAGGGGTGCCTGGTGACCGTGGCACGGCACTCGCCGGCGCTTTCCAGGGACAAGGATCCTGTAGGCAATCCGGAGAACCGATTGCGATGGTTCCTTAATTTTGCACTTTGACTTTTGCACTTTGAATTCTCTCTAGACTACTCCCCGGACCCAAGCCTCCGAATCCCCCACTCATCGATCTCGAACCCCACCGTCCCTTCCCTGTCCGTCCGCAGGATCCGGGTGCTGTCCCCGATCATCAGCTTCAGGTCCGCCACCGCCTCGGCATGGGGATGCCCGTAGACGGAACTGTCGCAGGAAATGATCGCCCAGCGCGGCTCCACGGCGGACAGGAAGGGCAATCCGCTGGAGGTGCGGCTGCCGTGATGGGCCACCTTCAGGATGTCCGCCGCGGGAACGGCGCCGGAGGCGAGGAGGCCCCGTTCCGCTTCGTCTTCGATATCGCCCGTAAGCAGGATGCGCCGGGAAAGGTATTCCACCCGCAGGACCGTGGAGAGGTTGTTGCCCGCGAGTCCGGTATGGGGCGGGGGCCACAACGCCCGCATGCGGACCTCTCCCTCCCAGAGCAAGGTGTCTCCGGCGAACAAGGTATCCGATTCCACGCGATAAGCGTCTAAATCCCCGAGCACCTCCATCCAGGCCGGGTTGGGGTTCGAGGCCGAAGGCAGATACGCCTTTTTCACCGGGATTTCCCGGAGCAGGGCGGGAAATGCGCCGAAATGGTCCAAATCCGGATGGGATAGGAACACGGCCGCAAGCGTGTCCGCCCTTACGCTTTTGAGGAAAGGGATTAGATAATCGTCCCGGTTTCCGACATCGTAGAGGAACCAACGGTTCCCCGGGGTGCGCATCAGGCAGGCATCGCCCTGGCCCACGTTGAGGAAATAGACCCTGAGGGCCGGGCGGCCCTTTCCGGGCCCCTCCAGCGGGCCGCAGGAAGCGAGAAAGCCAGTGCATAACGCCATGAATAACGGGACAATTCCAGGGATGCCAAAAAACATTTTCTACCTTCTTCCGCATCGGGGCCTGGGGGCCCGGAGCTCGGCCGGCTCGGACGAAATCATACCCTTCCTTACCGGTACGGGCTGTGCTTCCGCGCACGGAAGCACGCGTGAGGGTGCAACCGGTCTCTTGACCTGACGATCATGGAATACGGACGCTACAGGATCCTCAATCAGCTCGGCCAAGGCGGCATGGCGACCGTCTATCTCGCCGAAGATCCTTTGCTCCAGCGATTGGTGGCCATCAAGGTCATCCAGGCCCACCTGTCCTCCAATTCGAGCCTGATGGATCGCTTCACGGTGGAAGCCAAGACCATCGCCTCCCTGCGCCATATCAACATCGTGGAAGTCTTCGACTTCGGCATCCAGGACGATCAGCAATTCCTGGTGATGGAATACATCGACGGCCAGAACCTCCAGGCCATCTGCGCGGCCCTGCAGGGACGGCCCATGTCCAATACGGTCGCAGCCGCCATCATCTGCCAGGCGGCGGAAGGCCTCACTTCCGCGGAAAAGCACGGCGTGGTCCACCGGGACATCAAGCCGGAAAACCTGATGTTCAATTCCGAGGGACAGCTCAAGATCGCGGACTTCGGCATCGCGCATATCGCCGATGAAGGGTCGCGCACCCAGACGGGCGCCGTGCTCGGTTCGCCGAACTTCATGTCCCCGGAGCAGATCGAAGGGGTCAAGCCGACCAACAAGACCGATATCTTCTCCCTGGGAGGGGTGTTCTATTACTGCCTGACGGCCAAAATGCCCTTCACCGGCCCCAGCATCCCGGTGACCATGCGCAATATCTGCGAACGGCCCCATCCCTCCATCGCGGACATCAATCCCCAGGCGGATCCGATCCTGATCCGCCTGGTGGACACGCTCCTGCAAAAGGCTCCCGAGAACCGCGGCGACGGCGCGCGCTGGCTGGCCAACCAATTGCGGGCCTACCTGAACACCCACGGGGTGGTGGACATCGTCGACCATGTGAAGGCCTTCATCAATTCCCTCGGGATCGTGGGAGGCGGCCAGACCATCGCCGAAGGCGGCCGCATCACCCGGCAAACCTCCAAGCCCACCCGCGGCACCGGCGGCTCTTCCCTCGGCGGTTTTCCGCAATCGTCCGTCCTCAAGGGCGGATCGACCATGGGCGGGAACAACACCCTGTCCCGTTCCCTGGCCAACCCCTCGGATTTCCAGACCCAGGCCACCACAGGGGCCATGGGGCCTTCTTCCCGCAGCCCCGTGGTCTGGATCGGCGCCTTGCTGTCCCTATGCGTCCTGGTCCTGGCAGGCGCCATCGTCTGGACGCGCTTGGACCATGGGGAGACTCCCGCCACGGTCGCCAAGACGGTCAAGCCGCCGGAGAAGCCGGTGCCTCCCAAGCCCGATCCCGTCGTCACCGTCAACGGCGCTCCCGTGGGGAACAACAACGGCTTGCCCGGCGGCGCGCCCCAGGGTTCCGGAACCGGAGCCGGGGGCGCCCTCGCTTCCATGAACACGGCCGGAGCGGGACCCGCCACGGCCGGGGAACCGGAAAAGACCTCGCATGGCGAAGGAGGCGTCACCCCCGCCAGGCCCCGGCCCGTTCCCCATCATCCGGTTCCGGAAAAGAATCCCCTGCCCAAGCCTGCGCCGGAACCCCAGGAAACCGCCCAGACCGGCTTTGTGCTCATCAAATCGGCCCCGCCCTTCGCCGCCTTGACCATCAACGGCAAGCCCCAGGGGGAAACCCCCATGAACGCCTATCTCGAAGTCCCCGTGGGCAATTGCCACGTGGAAATCGTCCATCGGCTCAGCCCGCCCTTCGACACCGTCATCCGGGTAACCCCTGGATTCCGCAGGGAATTCAAGTTCAAGTTGGACAGGTAAACCGGACAACCTGGACGGTGCCCAAGCCCCTGCAGGTCCGGTTCAGAGGAACCGGATCGGTCCCGCTCCGGACTCCTGGAAGCCAGGCCGTAGCTGCCGGCGATCCTTCCTTTTGTCCCTCGCGTATTTACTTGCGATGCTTCCTTGCCACTGCTTCCGGAGCATGCGCGCGGGCCGGAACTTCCCGGTTGGATGGATTGGGTTTTGACCATGCATTTTTTCCCGCTCAACGGTATTTTTAAGCCCAGAGGGGCCATTTTTCAACCCAACTGAATTAGCTTTTAGGTGCCGTCCTAATGGGTTTTGGCCAGTCTTTGATGTTTGCGGATCATGTGTCATGAAACCTCAGGAGCTTAAGGAAACAATGACGTTCAAAAGAATTATCCCCCTTGCCATGGTGCTGTCTACCGCGCTGCCGGTCCTTTCCCAAGTGCAGCTTTTCGAGGCGGAGATTTCCGGATTGGTTCCTTATTTCGGCTTCAATTGGAACTCCGGAATCTCCGAAATCACCGGCGGGGCGGAGTACACCATCGATGGCAGGACCACCCTGGGATTCAACTATTCCAAGCCCTTGAAAGACACCCTGAGCTTCGATCCCGAGCTGAAGGCCTATGAAATCAATCCCTATGGCATTTTCGAATTCATCGAACCGGATAACCTGAAAACCTTCAGCTTCGCCATCCGCGCGGATTTCATCCACGAGGATTCCAAGAAAAGCAACGCCACGGTGGACGACTCCCAA
>DATENA010000259.1:0-12044 GCA_035275285.1 Fibrobacteria bacterium
CGTGTTCGATGTACCAAGCCGGCTCTTCAACCAGGAGCGCTTCGACCGCGTCCCAGTCGATGAGCTTCCACCAGGTCTCCACCCACTCCGTGCGGCGGTTCTGCCACTTCAGGTAATACGCATGTTCCCACACGTCCACCAGCAACAGGGGCTTCTCCCGCTTGTTGATGGGGGTCTCCTGGTTCGCGAAGTTCCCGATCTGCAGCTTGCCGTCCTTGTCCTGGAAGAGGAAGGTCCAGCCGCTGCCGAACACCTCCAGGGCCATGGTCGAGAACTTCTTCTTGAAGTCGGCGAAGGATCCGAAGTCCTTCTCGATGGCCTTGCCTATCTTGCCCTTCGGCTCGCCGCCCTTGCCCGGCGCCATGGTGTTCCAGAACAGGGTATGGTTGGCGTGGCCGCCGCCGTTGTTGAGGATGGCCTTGCGGGCCCCGGGCGGCAAGGCCTCGGGATCCATCAGCAATTCCTCGACGGTCTTGTCCGCCAGCGCGGGAATGCCTTCGATGGCCGCGTTCAGCTTGTCCACGTAGGCCTTGTGATGCTTGCCGTGGTGGATTTCCAGGGTGGCTTTGTCGTAATGCGGCTCCAGGCCGTCGGCGGGATAGGGAAGGGGGGGCAAGGTGAAGGCCATGTTGACTCCGATATTGAGGGCGTGACTGACTGCTTTTTTAAAATAAAGGCCGGGGCGGGCATGTGCAAAGGTTTCCGCGCGGCGGCCATTTCAGGGGGCCGCCAGGTAAGCCTGGATCTTCTCGACGTCCTCTTCCATGAGCGGCAGCTTGACCATGATCCTGGTGGCGCGCTTGGGGGTATAACCGGGAGGGTACTCCCCGTGGATCACGCGCGCTTTGACCAGTTCCAGGCTGGACCCCTTGATGGCCGGGCCCAGGGATCCGTCCAGGGCCGGATTGACGTTGTGGCAGGCGATGCAGTTGGCCAGGTAAAGGCCCCGGCCCGCCAGGACCTCGGGATCCGCATTGGGATCCCGCTTGTTGCAGGCGGCCCAGAGTTGCAGGACGCAGGCGGCCAGGAAAAGGGAGGCGAGCGCCCGCCCCGCGAAGCGGAAGCCGGGCCTTTGGCCTCGCGGGGACTTTTTCAACACCCTGTCAGAGGATGACTTCGGAAAGCACATAGAACACGACGGCAAGGAGCAGCCCGTAATGGATGACCCCGGAAACCTTTTCGATGGGCTTGGTGGTGGGGCCCTTGTCGGCCAGCAAGGCGTTGGCCTCGAGGAGGCCCACGATCGCGAGGACCACGAGGAGCCAGAGGCCCACGCGCCCCGGTTCCACGGCGATGGTGAGATGGCTGGCGGCGCCCATGAAGAACAACAGGGGGACGGAGAGCAAGGTATTGGTCCGGGACGCCAGGAAGGCGCGCCGGGCGACGGCGGGCAGGTTCTCGACCTTCTCGCCGTTGGCGGAAGCGATGATTTTCTTCTGGCGGGGCCAGATGACGAACCAGACGTTGAACCACATCACGGAACCCATGATGGCGCCGGTCAGGATGGTGGCGGCCCAGGAGCTGTTGAAGAGCGCGGAACCGGCGGGGCCCACCTGGCCGAACTTGATGGAGATGATGATCCAGCCGGTGAGGAAGGTGCCCATGGCCCCGTAGCGGAAGTAGAACAGCGCCTTGGGCACCAGGCCCTTGGTGGCTTCGGTCTTGGTGGCGGCTTCGGCCTTGGCGAAGAAGGGGCCTTGGACGAAGTTGAAATACCAGAGCATGCCGATCCAGGCGATGCCGAAAATGAAGTGCCCCCACCGCAGCAGGAAAAGCAAACCGTCCAGGTTGAATAAAGCCCATTGCATATACGCCTCCGCTTTTACGAAGTCGAAAATATAAGCATTAACCTCTGCTTTGCGGCGGTGGGGCGGGCTCGGGATTCGCCCGCGCGGGCAAAAGACGCTATAATTCAGGCATGGCTGCGCGCGTGACGCTTTCGGGATGGGGACGCTATCCCGTCGTGACCGCGGAGCAATCCGCGCCCGCGTCCCTGGGAGATATCCCCGCGCATACCGGGCAGGCCTATCTGCCCACGGGGCGGGGCCGGAGCTACGGAGACGCGGGCCTGCCCGCTTCCGGGCACGTCGCGGTCAATTCCTACCGCCTCGATAGGTTCCTTTCCTTCAACCCGTATTCGGGCGTGGTGGACGCGGAGGCGGGCGTCACCTTGCAGGCCATACTCCGCATCGCCGTCCCGCGCGGCTTCTTCCTGCCGGTCACGCCCGGCACCATGGCGGTGAGCCTGGGAGGCGCCATCGCCAGCAACGTGCACGGCAAGAACCACCATCATGCGGGATCCCTGGAGCATTTCCTGCTGGAGCTGGAAGTGGCCACTCCCATGGGCACCTTGCTGTGCTCTCCGGAGGCGAACGCGGACCTGTTCCGCTCTACGGTGGGAGGCTATGGCCTCACCGGCTTCATCACGCGCGCCAAACTGCGCCTCAAGCCCATCGAAACCGCCCTGGTGGATTGCCTGCGCCTCCGCGCCCCGGGCCTCGATTCCCTGTTCGCCCTCCTGTCCAAGCACGATGGCTATGAATACTCGGTGGCGTGGCTGGACACGCTGGCGCGCGGAAAGGGCCTCGGGCGCGGGGTCCTGATGCTGGGGAACCATGCCCCGCTTTCCGGGGGCGGCGGACGGAACCCCGGAGGGACGAAGGCCGCCGCCCTGGTCCATGCGGAGATGCGGAAAATCACGGTGCCCTTCGCCATGCCCCGCTTCCTGCTCAACCGCCCCTTCCTCTCCGCCTTCAACCAGGCCTTTTACCGCTTATCCGGGGGCGGCAAGACCCGGGAAGGCTTCGAGGGATTCTTCTACCCCCTCGATCGCATCCGGGACTGGAACCGGCTCTACGGCAGGCCGGGCTTTTTCCAATACCAATGCGCCATTCCCGATCCGCGCGGCGAGGACGGCATCGCCGCCGCCCTGGCTTTCCTCAGCGACAACCGCTTGGGGGCCTTCCTCTCCGTGCTCAAGCGCTGCGGGGACGATGCGGTGATGCTGCCGTTCTGCAAGCGCGGCTATACCCTGGCGCTGGACATCCCTTTCCGCGGGAAGGATACCTTGCGGGCGTTGGACCGCCTGGACGGCCTCGTGATCGGATACGGGGGGCGGGTGTACCTGACCAAGGATGCGCGGCTGGGGGCGGAATCCTTCCGGGCCATGTATCCGGAAAGCAAGGCCTGGATGGAAACCGTGCGGCGATACAATCCCGAGGCCAGGAGCGATTCGCGCCTGGCGGAAAGGCTGGAGTTGTGGAAAGCATAGCCGTTTTCGGGGCGACCTCCGGGATCGCGCGCGCCGTGGCCGGGCGCCTGGCCGCCGCAGGCGAATCCCTCGTCCTGATCGGCCGGGACGCCGCCGCGCTGGAGGCCCTGGCGGGGGAATTGGAAAAGGCCCATGGGCGGAAGTTCCCCTGCCTCGCCTGGGACGTGCTCGATCATGCGGGGCATGCGGCGCGGTTCCGCGCCCTGGCGGAGGCCCACCCGCTCCGGGGCGTGTTCATGGCGGCGGGCGTCCTGTTCCCGCAGGACGAATGCGACGCCGATCCGGAAAAGACGCGCCTCACCTTCGAGACCAACCTGACCGGGCCGGCCATCGTCCTGGACCTGTTCGCCGGGCACTTCCGGCGGAAAGGCGGGGGGTTCATCAGCGCCGTTTCCTCCGTGGCCGGGGAGCGCGGCCGCGGCAAGGTGCTGGCCTACGCCGCTTCCAAGGCCGGCCTGACGGCCTACCTGGCGGGACTCCGCCATCGCCTGGCGGGCACGGGCGTCTTCGTCCAGACCATCAAGCCGGGATTCGTGCGCACGCGCATGACGGCGGGCCAGGACAGCCCCCTGATGGCCGGGCCGGAACGGGCGGCGCGGGACATCGTCACCGCCTTGCAGGGACGGAAGGAGATAGCCTACACCCCTTGGTTCTGGAAATGGATCATGCTGATCATCCGCTCCATCCCCGCGCCCGTGTTCCGGAGGATGAAGCTATGACGGTTTGGCGCGCCCTGGCCGAACTGGCGCGACCGGCCCATTGGATCAAGAACGTCTTCGTATTGGCGGGCGTGTTCTTCGCCGAGGATTGGAGCCGGCCAGGGACGCTCCTGCTGGCGGCGGCGGCCTTCGCGGCCTTCTGCCTGGCCGCCAGCGCGGTCTATTGCGTGAACGATGCGTTGGACGCGGAGGAGGACCGGGCCCATCCCCGCAAGCGCGAGCGCCCCTTGGCCGCCGGACGGGTCTCCGCCCACGCGGCCTATGCCCTGGCCTCCGCCCTGGCCGCCGGGGCCCTCGCCTTCAGCCTCTATGCGGGTCCGCGCCTGGCCGTCTGCCTGGGCGCCTACGCCGCCGTCAACCTGCTGTATTCCCGCTCCCTCAAGCGCATCGTGCTGGTGGACGTCTTCTGCATCGCTTCCGGATTCATCATCCGCCTGCTGGCGGGCACCTGGGGAATCGGCGTGGAGCCGTCGCAATGGTTCCTGCTCTGCACCCTGAACCTCAGCCTGTTCCTGGGCTTCTCCAAGCGCTACGCGGAATTGATCGACGGCCACCGGCCGCTGGAAGCCAAGCGCGCCGTGCTCAGGAACTACTCGCCGGAATTCCTGCGCGTCCTGCTCGCCATCACCCTCTCGGCCACGCTCATCACCTACGGGCTGTACACCACCAGCGCGCGCACCGTGCAGGTGCACGGGAACGCGCGCCTGGTCTATACCCTGCCCATCGCCATGCTGGGCCTGTTCCGCTACCTCTATCTGGTCATGGAAAAAGGGTACGGCGAGAACACCGTGGCCGACATCCGCAAGGATCCCGCCATGCTGATCGTTTGCCTCGCCTACGTGGCCGCCGGCGCGGCGCTGTTGGGATTCTGAACGCTTCCCCTCCCCCGGGCGCCGGGGCGCGGGCGCCGGCGCCCGCGAAAATTTGCCTTGGCCCCGCCAGAATTTATCTTCCCATTACAAGCCAGTAACGCGAGTCCCTCGCGCGAGGAGAGTCCCGAATGATCCGCCTTTACGATCCCGGCCTGCAACGGGCCTGCCGGGAGTTTCTGGAAAATTCCCCCCAGGCCAATTACTGCCATGATCCGGCCTGGACCGCGGTGATCCGGGAAGCCTACGAGAAGGAGACGTTCCAACTGATCCGCACCGATCCCTCCACGGGGGAAATCCGCGGAACGGCTACGGCATGCTACCTGGCCTCGGCCGGCTTCGGCAAGAACCTGGTCTGCCTGCCCTACCTGGACTACGGGGGCATCCTGGCGCAGGATGCGGAGACGGAGGATCTGCTGCGGGACAAGCTGCTCGCGGAAGCGCTTTCGCGCCGGGCCGGCCTGGAGATCCGCAGCCGGGATCCCCTGTGCGGACTGCCCACTCCCCGGGACGAGAAGGTATCCATGATCCTGCCGCTGCTGGAAGAGGAGTTCCTTTCCGCGGAAGGCGACTGGCGCGGCGTCCCCGAGGGCTCCTTCCACGGAGCGGACGGGGCGGCCGCGGCGGAAGCCTATTGGAAGGGCCTGGACGCCAAGGTGCGCAACCAGGTCCGCAAGGCGGAGAAGTCCGGCGTGACCGTGAAATGGGGCCGCGAGGACCGCCTGGACGAGTTCTTCGAAGTCTTCTGCGTGAACATGCGCGACCTGGGTTCGCCCACCCACGCGCGCGGGTTCTTCGCCGCCGTGCTGCGGCATTTCCCGGGAGCCCGCATCGGCACCGCCCATCGCCTGGGCAAATGCATCGGCGGCCTGTTCCGCATCCACTGGAAGGACGAGCTGGTCATTCCCTGGGCTTCCACCCTGAGGGACGAGCGCATCCATTGCCCGAACAACGCCCTGTATTGGGAGAGCATCCGTTCCGCGTTCGAGGAGGGATGCCGGCGGGTGGACTTCGGCCGGAGCACCCGGGACGAAGGGACCTATCGCTTCAAGAAGCAATGGCAGGCGAAAGAGCTACCTTTGTACCGCTATCAATTCGATGAAAAAGGCCATTTCCGTGAACAGTCTTGGCACATTTCGCAAGGGAAGCTAGGTTGGACCCGGAACGTATGGGCGAAACTCCCCTTGAAGGTGGCCAATTACCTCGGCCCCATGCTGCGAGGCAGCATCTCGGCGTAAACCTTCCCCGCAAAAGCACGGCCCGGCTGCTCTGGGCCCTCTTCTCCGTGTTCGTGGTGTACGGGACCACCTTCCCGTTCCGGTTCAACCTCGATTGGCATGAGTTCGTGGCGGAATCCGGGCGCATCAATTGGCGCATCCTGGGAGGTTCCGAAGGCAACCTCATCGTCTCGGACATCATCCAGAACATCATGCTCTTCATGCCCTTCGGTTTCCTGGGGTATTTTTCCCTCATCTACAAACGGTCCGCGGCCAACAAGATCCGCATCGTGCTCGCGGGCGCGGCCCTGAGCCTTTCGGTGGAGTTCCTGCAGATCTTCTCCCCGCTGCGGTTCCCGGCCGTCTCCGACGTGGTGTTCAACACTTTGGGCACGGCCATAGGGCTGGCGGTGGGAATGATGCTGAAGAAATCCGTGCTCGGATTCAAATCCCATCCCGTGGCGCGGCGGATCCTGGATTCGGAATCGGCGTTCCCGGCCCTGGTCTTCCTCATCCTGGTGGTGGCGGGCTGCTGGGAGCCCTTCGATTTCTCCCTGGACGTGGGCGTGGTCTGGGGGCATGTCAAACCCCTGCTCACGGATCCTTTCCGCTTTTCCCGCCCGAACGACGACATGATCCTGTTCATCCGCACCCTGCTCGCCGCCCTGTTCGTATGCCGCGCGGCCAACGAAGCCGGCCTCCGCCGCCCGGCCCTCGCGGGAGGGCTCCTCATGGGCCTCCTGGCCCTGGGCCTGGAAACCTCCCAAGCCATCATCCAGTCCCGATCCCCGGAAGTCCAGGATGCCCTGGTGGCCTTGCTGGGCGTGGCCTGCGGCGCCCTGACCTTCTTCTTCCCCCCGTTCCACCGGCGTCCCAGGATGTGGACGGCCGCGGGCGGACTGGCGATTTTCCTTTCCGCCGCCTTGCATGCGCTCCATCCGTTCCGGTTTTCCCCCCATTTCTCCGGCTTCAACTGGGTGCTGTTCCTGCCGCAGTACGAACGGACCACCTTCGCCTCCCTGGGCAATTTCGTCGAGAGCGCCACCATCTACTTTCCGATCGGATTCCTGCTGGGGTATTTCTATCCGCGCCTCCGCCCCTCGGCCGTCGCCATGCTCGCGGCCGGCGGCGCGGCCCTGGCGCTGGAGGTGGCGCAAGGCTACGTGCCCGGGCGCTATGCGGACATCACCGAAGTGGTGGGGGCCATGCTGGGGGCGATGGCGGGAGGCCTGGCGCTGACGCGCGGATGGCCGGCTTTCCGGGAGTACATGCGAGAGGACGAGGACGGGCAAGTATGAAGAGAACGGACATCCTGATCGCGGGCGGCGGCATCGTCGGCCTGGCCACGGCCTGGCGCCTGTTGCAGCGCTTCCCGGACCGCAAGGTGCTGGTGCTGGAAAAGGAAAGCGGCGTGGCGCGCCATCAGACCGGCCATAACAGCGGCGTCATCCACTCCGGCATCTATTACAAGCCCGGCAGCTTCAAGGCCCTGCTGTGCCGGCGCGGCTATGCGGAGATGGTGGACTTCTGCCGGGAGAACGGCGTGCCCCACGACATTTGCGGCAAGCTGGTGGTGGCGGTTTCCCGGGCCGAGCTGCCGCAATTGGAGATCCTGCGCCAACGGGCCGGGGCCAACGGGCTCAGGGACGTGACCGTGCTGGAACGCGGCGGCTTCGAGCGCTACGAGCCGCACGTGGCCGGGCTCAAGGCCTTGCACGTGCCCGAGACCGGCATCGTCGATTACGTGAAGGTTTCCGAAAAGCTGGCCGAACGCATCCGCGGATTGGGCGGGGACATCCAGTTGAGCCGCCGGGTGGAATCCCTGCGCACCCTGCCGGGGGAGAAAATCGTCAAGGCCGGGGACGCGGAATACGCCGCCGCCTTTTTCATCAACTGCGGCGGATTGATGAGCGACCGGGTGGCGCGCCTGGACGGCATCGATCCCGGCGTATCCATCGTCCCTTTCCGCGGCGAATATTACGACCTGGACGCGCAAGCCCAAACCCTGGTGAAGAACCTCATCTACCCGGTCCCGGATCCCGCCTTCCCTTTCCTGGGCGTGCATTTCACGCGCATGGTGGGCGGCGGCGTGGAATGCGGGCCCAACGCCGTGCTGGCCTTCAAGCGCGAAGGCTACCGGAAATCGGACGTGAGCGCGAAGGACCTGGCCGAGGTGCTCGGCAACCCCGGGTTCCGCAAGCTGGCCGCGAAGCACTGGCGCATGGGTCTGGGCGAATTCCACCGCTCCTTCTCCAAGGCCGCGTTCGTGAAGGCCCTGCAAAGGCTCCTCCCCGAGGTGCGCGGGTCCATGCTCAAGCCCGCCGGTTCGGGCGTGCGCGCCCAGGCCCTGCGCCGCGACGGATCCCTGGTGGACGATTTCGCCTTCGCCGGCGGGCCGCGCAGCCTCCACGTCCTCAACGCGCCTTCGCCCGCGGCCACGGCCTCCCTGGCCATCGGCAAGGAAATCGCGGACCGCTACGCCGCTTCGGTGTAGCGGCCGTTACGCCGCTTCGGCGCAACGGCCGTTGCACCGCTTTGACGTAGCCGCCGCCGCAGGGCTCCGGCATGGGGCGGACCCGCGCAAACGGAGGCATGGGACCGGGTCCCGGATCGGGGACATTTTCTTTTCGCCACCCGCCCCCGCAAAGCATATTTTCTTCCCTGAAGCGCTTCGGTTAAGGAATCCGGCGGCCCCCGGCAACGCGGGACGGGCCGTCACACATCCGTGCCGGCCCCAACAGGGGCGAGGGGAAAACCATGTCCAAATCCAACCTGCTCGCCTTGGCGTTTTTGTGCCTGATCCCGAAGGTCCAGGCCGTGTTCACCGCTTCCGGTTGCCCCGATGTCAAGGCCGGCGAGTTCCGCTACGCCAGGTTGATCTCCCGGACCCTGGACACCAGCCTGAGCGAGCCGCTCAAGCTGGCCACCGCCTTGCGCGAAGACGGCAAGGTGGACGTGTACTTCATCGAACGCCACGGCAAGGTGAAGCGCTGGAGCGACGGGGACACCACGGTCACCACCCTCATCGCCCTGAACACCTGGACCGATTCCAAGGACAAGGTGGACAGCACGGGGCCCGATGCCGAAACGGGGCTGGAAGGCATCGCCCTCGATCCCGATTTCAAGGTGAACCACCGCCTCTACCTGCGCTACGAGCCATGGAGCAAGGCGGTGTACCGCATCTCCCGTTTCGAGGTGACGGGCGACTCCATCCCGCTCTCCTCGGAGAAGGTGCTGCTGGAGATCCCCTATGTGCGGGAACATACCCACCTGCAGGCCATCGTGCTGGGAGGCGCGGGCATGGCCTTCGATCCGGACGGCAACCTGCTCATCCCCATCGGCGCCAACACCGAGCTGTCGCCCTCGGTGAACGAGAAGTACCGGGACTTCAGCGCCGAATATACTTCTTCCAACCTGCGCAGCCTGCGCGGCGCCATCGTGCGCATCCATCCGGACGGCTCCCCCAGGGGCTACTCCATCCCCCAGGGCAACTTCGGCGAATATTTCTCGGCGTATTTCAAGAGCCGGGGCCGGGACTCCCTGGCGGCCCGGTACGCGGATACTTCCGAGGTGAAGCCGGAGATCTACGTCAAAGGCGTGCGCAACCCCTATTCCATCACCGTAGACCCCGTGCGCGGCTGGGTTTCCTGGGGCGAGTTCGGGCCCAACCGCATGGGGGCGACGCGCGTCGAGGAAAACAACCTCGCCACCCATCCCGTGTACGGCGGCTATCCCTATTGGGCGGGCAAGAACGAACCGCTCCTGACCGGCCTCAAACCCTGGACCGATATGGGCCTGGATCCCCGGGCGCCGGTGAACAGCTCGGTGTGGAACGAGGGACCCAAGGAGCTGCCTCCGGCGGACACCCCCCGCTATGCCTATAGCGCCTTCCTCAACAACGGGTTCCTGGTGGGCAACCATCCCGTGGCCGGGCCGCTCTACCATTATGATCCCGAATCGCCTTCCAGCGTGAAATTCCCGCCGCATTTCGACAAGGCCTGGTTCCTGGCGGAACGGAACACCGGCAGCGTGCGCGTTCTGCAGTTGGACGGGACGGGATCCTTCGTCATCGATTCGGCCTTTGTGGCCACCTCGCAGGAACTCAACCGGCCTCTGGACCTGGAGCAAGGCGTCGATGGGGCCCTCTACGTGGTCGACTATGGCAACGGATGGCACAGCAGCGGATCGGGAATGCATATCGGCCGCATCGAATACACGGGCTCCTGTCATCCCGGGGCCGCGACCGCCTCCGCGCATCGCCGCCCGGCTCCCCTGCGCGTCCGCGTCTCGGCCCTGTCCATCGAGGTGCGGGAGCCGGGCCCCCACGTCATCCGCATCCATGACTTCCAGGGCCGGGAGATCCGCGTTCTGCGCGGCGGCGGGCCCATGTCCCATGCCTGGCCCAAGGGCCATGACAAGGGCGTGTTCTTCGTGAAGGTGGAGCTGCCGGAGGCGGATCAGACCTTCGTCCTTGCGGACTTCTGAGGCGGAACTCCGTTCGGATTTTCCCGCTAAAACGTCCGAAAGCATTCTGAAAATGCAATCCCATGGAAATGGCATGGCGCAGTGTGCCCGTGATTACGGCCGGAATTTGCCGACCTGGGCGTAAAGAACGCAGGTGAACATTACCTGAAGTCGACTTTGGGACTGATGATCATCGGCTTGATGGAGCAGAGGAAACTGACGCAGACAAAGGCGGCGGCCATTCTGGGAATAAGCCAGCCGGAAATTTCCAGGCTTAAAGGAGGGAACCTTTCCCATTACGGCATAGAGCGCTTGCTGGGGTTTTTGACGAGCCTGGACCAAAGGGTGGAAATCAAGATCACGCCTTCGAACAAAAGCAGGGCGGCTGAAATCGTCCTCACCCATTGAGGCAGCGGCGCCCGGAGGCAGCGGCGCCTGGAGGCAGCGGCGCCTGGAGGCAGCGGCGCCCGATCGGGCGCGCGCTTCGATCGCTTACAACCCGATCCCCTCGTAAGCCCCGAAAAGCCCCTTGTCCAGCATGCGCCTTCCGTCGAGGATCACGGGGGCATCCGCTCCGGCCGCGCCGTCGATCAAGGTGGGCAGGCGGCGGAATTCGTGCCAGCGCGTGACGAGTACGATGGCGCGGGCGCCTTCCACCGCCTCCTCGAGGGTGCGGCAAAGCCGCACCTTGCCTTCGAAAAGGGCATGGGCGCGATCGGCTTCGGTATCTTCCGCGGCTTGGGCGTCCCGTTCCCCGGGGTAGGCGGAGCCCGCATCTTCCCAGAGGGAGGGGTGCGCCGGACCCCCGGATCCGGCCGGCGCGCCCGAGACCACCAGTGAGGCATCGGCCATGGCCGGGGACAGGGAGGCCGTGGGCACCAGGGCGGGATCGAAGGCGGAGACGCGCGCGCCGCGGGCCAGGAGATCCCGGATGACGGGGATGGCCGGGGACTCGCGCATGTCCGAGGTGCCGGGCCGGAACGCCAGGCCCAGCACGGTGACGGGCACGCCGCGGAGATCCGGGATGCGCTTCTCCAGCAGTTTGGCCATGCGGGCGGGCTGGCCGAGATTGGTGTCCCGGACCGATTCCAGCACGCGCATGGCGGCGCCGGCGTTCTTCCCGTGGGCGATGAGCGCGCTCAGATCCTTCATCAGGCAGCTTCCCCCGAACCCGCAGCCCGGCACCAGGAAATCGACGATGGGGGCCGGATCCGTCCTTCCGGACGCGGTTTCCACGTTCAGGTATTTGCTGGCCTGCAGGCCCTTGACCACGTCCATGGCGTCGATGCCGCCCAGGGAAGCGCACAGGTTGGCGAGCTCGTTGGAAAAGGAGATCAGGGTGGCCAGCATGGCGTTGGAGGAGTACTTGATCATCTCCGCCGTGCGGCAGTTCACGGCGATGCGCTCCACGCCCGGGAACACGTCGTACAGGTCCTCCAGGGCCTTGAGGCTGCGGGGATCGATGGCGCCCAGCACCAGGCGATCGGGACGCATGAAGTCGTCC
>DATENA010000260.1:0-28184 GCA_035275285.1 Fibrobacteria bacterium
GATGCCCTGGGCGAGAACCGCGTCCGCGAGATCGGCCTGGCCGTCGGCCTGGTCGACGTAAAGGTATGCGCCGTGGACGAGACCTGGTCCGGGCTGAAATTCGTGTACCGCCTCAGGGATCGCTGAGGCGGCGGCCCTTCCGCGGCCCGAAAGACCGGCCGGATTTCGCAGCCTTGGCCCCCCTGGTTTGTTTTCCTCCCCAAACGCGCAAAAATTAGATTATTCAAAAGGGGAAACGGCCGATGAAGCTTCCTCACCATCCTTTCTTCCTGTTCGGCATGGGCAATCGGCGCAAGCTGCTTTACAAGGCGGGCGCCCTTTATGACGCCCTGACCGGGGAATTGCTCCGGAGTTGGAATCCCAGCCACGAGCAGATCCTCCCCCACGAGTATGCCGTCAAATGGCATACCAAGGACGGGAAGATCTATTCCCTCCGCGAAGACGAAACGGGAGTCTGCCTGCGCGTGGAGGGAACGCAGACCTACCTGACGGGAAACCCCATCCGCCTTCCGGACTTCAAGGGCAGCAGCCACGCCAACGTCCTGAAGGTCCTGTTGCACGAAGTGCTGGTCAACGTGCTGGACGGAAAACCCCTCGCGAATTTCCTGGTGCAGGCCGCGCCCACCTACCGGGACGGCGCCATCATCTGCGAATGCCTGCGGCGCACGGGAAACCTGGGGCTGGTCAAGGATTGGATCCTGGGGCTCCGGGAGCCTTTCGACTATGCGCGCGAGGGCGAGCGGGAGCCGGACAACCTGGGGCAAGCCTTGTTCCTGATTTCCCTGGTCTCGGACAAGGAGCATCCCCTGGTCGCGGCCATCCAGGAGCAGGCCAGGGCCTTCCGCAATACGGACTACATCGACGGGCGCACGGACGCATCCGAGCATCCGGTCTACCAGACCAAGTGGCTGAAGTTCGGCCTCAAGAGCCTGGGGCTGGGCGATCCTTACAAGATCCCCGTGGCCTTCGATCCCTATGCGTCCGTGTTCTGGATGGATTACAAGGACATCTCCAACAACGGACCCCCTTTCCCGGAAAAGGTCAAGGAAGCCAGTCCCCATCTGGCCTGGGCGGAAGCGCATTTCCATGGTTGGGATCCGCCCATGCCGGTATCCTCCAAGACCTATCCGCTCAGCTGGGAAATCCAGGCCGAGCGGAACGAACCCCATGGAATGAGCATCATCTCTCCGGAATTCGTGGACCGGAGGATCACGACGCCGCAGGCGCGGCATGCTTCCGAAATGCTTTTATATTACCTGGACAAGGCCCCGTCCGGCCTGCGCATCGATCCCCGCGACGAGCAGATCCTCCACGTCCATTGACTTCCGCCCCGGGCGCCGCCCCCCCGCGGCGGCGGGACGCGGTTGCGGACGCTTCCTCCGGATTAATACCTTTTCATTCCATGAGGATCGTGGCGCAAAGGGTCGGGGAGGCCTCGGTGACCGTGGAAGGAGAAACGATCGCGGCCATCGGGCGCGGCCTGCTCATCCTGGCCGGCGTTTCCCCCGAGGATACGGAAGAAGACGCGGTCTGGCTGGCGGGGAAGCTGGCGCGCCTGCGCATCTTCTCCGATGCCGGGGGCAAGATGAACCTCTCGGTGGCGGACATCGGGGGAGAGGCGCTCGTGGTCAGCCAGTTCACCCTCTTCGCGGAGACGGCCAAAGGCAACCGGCCATCCTTCTCCGCGGCCGCGGGACCGGAAAAGGCGGTGACGCTGTATGAATTCCTGGCCGGCCGCCTTTCCCGGGAGTTGGGCAGGCCCGTCGCCCGGGGCCGCTTCGGCGCGGACATGGCGGTGAGCCTGCGCAACGAGGGCCCGGTCACGATCATCATGGATAGCAAGCACAGGGAGTGACGCATGGATATCATCGACAAGGATATCGAGAATTACGCATTCGATCATACGGCCCCGGAACCCGATCTGCTGCGGCGCCTGTCCGAAGAGACCCATGCCAAGATGCAGATGCCGCAAATGCTCACGGGCCGCCTGGAAGGGCGCATGCTCAAGCTCCTGGCCCGGATCAGCGGCGCGCGGCGGGTGCTGGAAATCGGCACTTTCACCGGATACTCCGCCCTGTCCCTGGCGGAAGGCCTGCCGGAAGACGGCAAGGTGGTGACTCTCGAGATCGAGCCGGCCCATGCCGCCATGGCCAAGCGGTATTTCGACGCCAGCCCGCATGGAAAGAAGGTGGAGATCCGCTTGGGCCCGGCCTTGGAGACCCTGGCCGGACTGCCAGGGCCTTTCGATCTGGCCTTCATCGACGCGGACAAGGAGAACTATCCGGCCTATTATGAACGGACGGTGGATCTGGTGCGGCCGGGGGGATTGATCCTGGTGGACAACGCCCTATGGTCGGGATTGGTCCTGAAGCCCCATGACCGGGAAAGCCTGGCCATCGATGCGGTCAACAAGCGCATCGCCCGGGATGGGCGCGTGGAGAACGTGCTGCTCACGGTGCGGGACGGATTGCAACTGGTGCGGAAGAAGGACTGAGCGGCCGCCGTTTCCCCGGGTCAAACCGGCCAGGAAAGGTCCGCCGCCGCGGCGTTGCGTTCGACCTGGGACGGGTCCTTGCACCCGGGTATCACCGCGGTTACCTGCGGGTCCCGCAGGCACCAGGCGAGGGCCCATTGCGCCATGTCCATTTCCGGCGGCACTTCCGTGCGGCGGATCTCCATGACCTGTTCCAGGCGGGCGCGGGATTTGCGCTCCTCGTGCGAGGCGCGCACGTCCCCGGCGGGGAAGGCGTCTCCGGGCCGGTATTTCCCGCTCAGGTAGCCGCTGGCCAGGGGCACGCGGGCCAGCACCCCCAGGTCGAGCCGCTTGCAGGCCGGGAGCACCTTTTCCTCCGGGCCCCGGTCCAGCCGGTTATAGACCAATTGCACCGCCTGGAAGCCGTACCGGGCCGCCGCTTCCACCTGTCCCAGGTTCTCTCCCTGGGAACTGATGGATACCCCCAGATGGCGGATCTTCCCGGCTTTCACCTGGGCCGAAAGCCAGGTCCACAACTCGTCCCGGTGGAAATCCGCGTCCGAGCCGGAATGGAACTGGTAGAGATCGACGCGGTCCGTGCGCAAGGCGCGCAAGGAGGCTTCCAATTGGCCCGCGACGTCCGCGAGCGACCAGGCCTGCTTGCGCTGGACGTGCCCGGTGAATTCATGGCCGAACTTGGTGGCGATGAACCAGCGGTCCCGTTTGCCTTGCAAGGCCCGGCCTATCAGGGATTCGGAGAGGTGATCGGGGCCGTAGCACTCCGCCGTATCCAGCAGGTCGATGCCCAGACCGGCGGCCCGATCCAGCACGGCTTCCACCTCCGGCAGGGTATAGTCCTTGCCCCATTCGCCGCCGAATTGCCATGTGCCCAATCCGATGACGGAAACCCGTCTGCCCGTGGATCCCATTTCGCGGTATTTCATGGAAGGGAAAAATAACCCCCGCGCGACATCCGGTCATATCGGGGCCGCCTTCCGCGGCCGAGGGAGATGCCTCCGAGGCCGGCAATACCGGGGCGGCAGGCACGCCGCCTTATTTCTTGGAACCCTTTTCGTCCTCGGGCTCTTTGATCCTGGTCTTCCGCTCCACCCGTTTCACCGCATGCTGGGTGACGATGTTGCCGTTGGTCCCGCGGCCCTTGACCTCGAAATCCTCGAAGTTGAGCGGCACCTCGGTCTTGATGCGCGGCTGCGGCACCAGGTGGATGACGACCCTGTCGGCAATCCCTTCGGGCTGCACTTCCAGGTACCAGACCTTGGATTGCGGGCTGCCCTTGGTGAGATCGTATTGCTTGTCGCGGGTGATGCCGCCGATCTGGAAGCGCTTGGCCAGGATGTTCCCGCCGCGCCCGTCCCGGTAGAGCATGTTGTACACGGTCTTCTCGTCCGCGCGGTCGAACTTGGCGGCGAAGAGGATCTTGTTGCCGACGAAGTTCTTGTCGCCCACCTTGGTCACGGCGAAGGTGCCGTCTTCCTTGAAGGCGATGATCTCGTCCATGGTGGAGAAATTGTCCCCGATCAGCTCCCCGTCCCGCACCGAGGTGCCCACGAAGCCGTTCTCCCGGTCCATCCATACCTTCAGGTTGGACAGGATCACTTCCGAGGCGTCGATCTCGTCGAAGCGGGAGATCTTGGTCTTGCGCTCGCGGCCCTTGCCGTACTTGGCGATCAGGTTCTCGTAATAGCCGATGGCGTAACGGGTGAGGCCCTTGAGGTTCTTCTCCGTCTCGCCGATGTCCTTCTGCAGGGCGATCATCTCCTCGTCCGCCTTGAAAGCGTCGAAACGGGAGATGCGCTTGATGCGGATCTCGGTGAGGCGGGTGATGTCCTCGACCGTCACGTCCCGGACGAACTGCTTGCGGAAGGGGCGCAGTCCCTTGTCGATGGTGTCGATGATGGCTTCCCAGGTCTCGCACTTCTCGATGGAACGGTAGATGCGCTCTTCGATGAAGATCTTCTCCAGGGACTTGAAATGCCATTTCTCGGAGAGGTCCTGCCTGCGGATCTCCAGCTCCAACTTCAGCAGCTTGACCGTGTTCTGGACGCTGAGTTCCAGCAGTTCGGTCACGCCCAGGAAGACGGGCTTGTTCTCGAAGATGACGCAGCAATTGGGGGAGATGGAGGTCTCGCAGTCCGTGAAGGCGTACAAGGCGTCCACGGCCTTGTCCGGATCCGCCCCCGGGGGCAGATGGATCACGATGTCCACGTTCTTGGCGGTCTTGTCCTCGATGCGCTTGATCTTGATCTTCCCCTTGTCGTTGGCGGTCACGATGGAGTCGATAAGGCTTCCCGTGGTGGTGCCGTAGGGGACCTGGGTGATGGCCAGCGCGCGGACGTCCACCTGCACGATGCGCGCGCGCACTTTCAGCTTGCCGCCCGATCGTCCGTCGTTGTAATTGGACACGTCCACCAGGCCGCCGGTGGGGAAGTCCGGCCGCAGCTTGAACTTCTCCTTCTTGAGCACGGCGATGCAGCACTCCAGCAGCTCGATGAAGTTGTGCGGGACGATCTTGGTGGCCAGGCCGACGGCGATGCCTTCGGCGCCCTGGGCCAGCACCAGGGGGAACTTCATGGGCAGGATGATGGGTTCCAGGTTGCGTCCGTCGTAGGAGCGCTGCCAGGTGGTGGTGGCGGGATTGAAGGCCACCTCCAGGGCGAACTTGCTCAGCTTGGTCTCGATGTACCGGGGCGCGGCCGCGCTGTCCCCCGTGGTCGGATCGCCCCAATTGCCCTGGGTGTCGATGAGCAGGTTCTTCTGGCCCAGGTTCACCAGGGCGTCGCCGATGGCGGCGTCCCCATGCGGGTGGTACTTCATGGTCTGCCCGATGATGTTGGCGACCTTGTGGAACCGCCCGTCCTCCTCTTCCCGCAGGGAGTGCAGGATGCGGCGCTGCACGGGCTTGAGCCCGTCCGCGAGATGCGGCACGGCGCGGTCCGTGATGACATAGGACGCGTAATCCAGGAAGTACTCCTTGTACATGTCCTGGACGTGGGGGATGTGTTCTTTGAGGCTATTCTGTGCCATCGATGCTATGCAGTCCCTCGGTTAGAAGTCAAAGTTCAAAGTGCAAAAGTCAAGGTTCAAAATTGAAAGAATCGGAAAAGAGCAAAAAATCCCACAGGTTCCGGCAAGATGCGCGACCTGCTCTTCATTTTGCACTTTGCACTTTGACTTTTGCACTTTGAACTCTCTCTTAAGTTTCATTCTTCCGCCGCCTCCGTCTCTCTCGCCGCCACCAACGCCTTGGCATCTTCCACCATGTCTTCTTCAATCCGGAGGTTGTCCATGATGAAATCCCGGCGCGCCGGAGTGTTCTTGCCCATGAAATATTCGAGGATCTCGTGGACCTTGGTATCCCCGTGCAGGATCACCGGCTCCAGGCGGATGTCCTTGCCGATGAAGCCTTCGAATTCGTCCGGGGAGATTTCCCCCAGGCCTTTGAAGCGGGTGATTTCCGAATTGCGGCCGAGCCTGGCCAGGGCCGCCTCTTTCTCCGCTTCGCTATAGCAATAGACGGTCTCCTTCCTGGTCCGCACGCGGAACAGGGGCGTCTGCAGCACGTACACGTGGCCGCGCGCGATCAATTCCGGGAAGAACTGCAGCAGGAAGGTCAAAAGGAGCAAGCGGATGTGCGCGCCGTCCACGTCCGCATCGGTGGCGACGATGATGCGGTTGTAGCGCAGCTCCTCGAGGCCTTCCTCGATGTTGAGGGCGTGCTGGAGCAGATTGAACTCCTCGTTCTCGTACACCACCTTCTTGGACATGCCGTAGCAGTTGAGCGGCTTGCCCTTGAGGGAGAACACGGCCTGGAGATTGACGTCCCGGGCCTTGGTGATGGAACCGGAAGCCGAATCGCCCTCGGTGATGAAGATGCTGGAATCCTCCCTGCGCTTGTGGGTGGAGTTCCAATGCACGTTGCAGTCCCGCAGCTTCTTGTTGTGCAGGCTGGCCTTCTTGGCCCGCTCGTTGGCCAGGCGGCGGATGCCGGCCATGTCCTTGCGCTCCCGCTCGCTTTGCTGGATCTTCGCCAGCATCTCCCTGGCGGTGTCGGGATTCTTGTGGAGGTATTGCTCCAGGTGCTTGCGCACGAACTCGACGATCCAGGTCCGCAAGGGGTTGCCCTTCTCGTCGTAGGTGGTCGAGCCCAGCTTGGTCTTGGTCTGCGACTCGAACACGGGCTCGTGCATGCGGATGGAGATGGCGCCCACGATGGAGGCGCGCACGTCCGCGGCGTCGAATTCCTTCTTGAAGAAATCCTTGCACGCCCGGATGATGCCTTCCCGGAAAGCGGCCAGATGGGTGCCGCCCTCGGTGGTGAACTGGCCGTTCACGAAGGAGTAATACCGTTCGCCGTAGGAGTTGTCGTGGGTGAGGGACGCTTCCAGGTCCGCGTCCTTGAAGTGGATCACGGGATAGCGCTTGGTATCGTCCGTGTGGCGGGTGAGCAGGTCCAGCAGGCCGTTCCTGGACAGGTATTTCTGCCCGTTGAAGTTCATGGTCAGGCCGGCGTTCAGGTAGACGTAGTACCAGATGCGCTCTTCCAGGAACTCCGCCACCCATTTGAACTTGGGAAAGAGGTCCGTATCGGGGAAGAAGCTGATCAGGGTGCCGTTCGGCTCCTGGGTGGGCTTCTCCCGCTCCTCGGAGAGGAGCATGCCCTTGGAGAACACCGCGGTCCTGGTGCGGCCGTCCCGGAAGGATTGGACCTTGAAATGCGAGGAGAGGGCGTTCACGGCCTTGGAGCCGACGCCGTTGAGGCCCACGGATTTCTTGAAAGCCTCGCCGTCGTACTTGCCGCCGGTGTTGATCTTGGAAACGCAGTCCACCACCTTGCCGAGGGGGATGCCGCGCCCGTAGTCGCGGACGGTGCAGTTGCCGTCCTCGGAGAAGGAGATGTCCACCTGCTTGCCCGCCCCCATGACGAACTCATCGATGCAGTTGTCGACGATTTCCTTGAACAGGACGTAGATGCCGTCGTCCGGCGAGGAGCCGTTGCCCAGCTTGCCGATGTACATGCCCGGGCGCAGCCGGATATGCTCGATCCAGTCCAGGGACTTGATGCTGCTCTCGTCGTACCGGCCGGCGCGGTCCCCGGATTTCTCGGGGGATTCTTTCTTCAAAACTTTTTCGGCAGGCTTTGCCATCTTCTCTTGTTTCCTCGGTTCGATTCGGAACGCCGGTTCGCTTGAAACTGAAGCTCCCCGGGACATTGTAATCGGCTGCGGACCGTTTTTACTCCGGTGCGCATTGACAAGATCACGGCCCGCCTCCGTCATTGCCCTCGTCGCAGTACTCCTGTACAGCTCCTCGGGCTGCTTAGGAGGCGGGGCCGCTTCTCTGTGACACTCCCTGCCCGTGCTCTTGTCAATGCGCACCGGAGTATACTGCCCAAATAGTCAGTAGAACGGCCCAGGGAAAATACCATTCCGCCCCGATGCTGTCAATTTTGGCAATTATCCAGGATCAACGGCCAGCGGAAAAGACCTGATATTGGAAATCCAATCCGCCCCGTTCATTGCCATGGGAGGAGAGCAGGTCCAGGATGCGCGCCCCGGACAATTCCGGAAGCGGCGCATCGCCATAAAATACAACGATTTGGCTGGGCGACACGGGCCCGGCGCCGGCGCGGGCCGAAGCCCGGCCGGAGGCGGCCGCAGGGGGATGATAGGCGGGCAGAAAGACGGGTTTGGGGGATTTCCGATCGTAAAGGCGATCGGGAGCGTCCGGCCAGGCCAGGATCGCTTCGGCGTCCGGACCGCTGCCGAACACCGCCGCCACCGCGACATGGTATTTGCCGTCGGCGCGGATGGAGAAGGTGAGGCTGTCGGTGGGCTTGTACCCGGCGTCGAGATAGCGCCAGCCGCTGGGGGCGTCGTACAGCAGCTCCACGCCGGAACCGTTGCCGCCGCTCATGGTGAAGGTGGAATTCCCGCCCGGGCGCGCGAACCAATGCTGGGCCACCATCAGCACCACCACCAGCATCAGCAAGGCCGGGAGCAGGGTGGTATAGCGGGTGCGGCTGCCGCGCGCGGATTTCCGCTCCAGGTGGATGCGCTGCCAGGCAGGCTTGCCCAGCACTTCGCTCCGGTTCTTCAGGGCCTCCAGCCTCGCCTGCATCTCGGGATTCTTCCCCAGGATGGCTTCCAATTCCTTGGACTCCTTGTCGGAGAGCATGCCTTGGAGGTATTTCTGGAGGTGGAGGTCGGTTAACATGGCGGCCAACAGGGTAGAATGCAAAAGTCAAAGTGCAAAGTGCAAAAGTCAAAAGTCAAGGAAGAGAGGATGCCGGCATCTTTGTCTTCATTTTGCATTTTGCACGTTGACTTTTGCACTTTGACTTTTGTCCCGCGACTTCTATCCGTTCAGCTTCTGCGCGATTTCCATCGCCGCGTACGTCAATATCGCGTCCGCTCCCGCCCGGCGTATGCTCATCAGGGATTCCAGCATGGCGGCGTCCGCGTCCAGCCAGCCCATCTGGCCGGCGGCTTTCACCATGGCGTATTCGCCGCTGACGTGGTAGGCGGCCACGGGAACGTTCACGGCCGCTTTCACCGCCAGGATCACGTCCAGGTACGCCAGGGCGGGCTTGACCATGATCATGTCCGCGCCTTCCTGCACGTCCAGCTCCGCCTCCACCAGGGCTTCGCGGCGGTTGGCCGGATCCATCTGGTAGGTTTTCTTGTCCCCATGCTTGGGCGCGGAATCCAGCGCCTCCCGGAACGGGCCGTAGAAGGAGGAGGCGTACTTGGCCGTATAGGCGAGGATGCCCACTTCGTCGAATCCCTCCGCGTCCAGGGCGCGGCGCAGGTAGCCCACGCGGCCGTCCATCATGTCCGAGGGCGCCACGATGTCGGCGCCGGCGCGGGCCTGGGACAGGGCCATGGCCGCCAGGATGGGAAGGGATGCGTCGTTCAGGATCCTGCCGCCCTGGACCAGGCCGTCATGGCCGTCGCTGGAATAGGGATCCATGGCCACGTCCGTGATCACGGTGAGTTCCGGCACCGCTTGCTTGAGATCGCGGATGGTCCGCTGCAGCAGGCCTGCATCGTCCGCGGAGGCCGAGGCCCTCGCATCCTTGAGCGAGTCCGCGATGACCGGGAACAGGGCCACCGATCCGATGCCCAGGCCCAGGGCGCGCTTGGCTTCCTTGACGATCAAGTCGCGGCTCAGGCGATCGATGCCGGGCATGGAGCGGATGGCCGTGCGCCGGTTCTTGCCTTCGGCGACGAAGAGCGGCAGGATGAAATGCGCCGGCGCCAGTTCGGTCTCGCGCAAGAGGGCGCGCAGGGAGGCCGTGCGCCGGTTGCGGCGCGGACGGCGCGGCATGCCGGACACGGGGGCAGCGGGCTTCGGCTTGTTTTTGTTCAAAGGTGTTCCCGGATTTTCTTCGCGACGGCGGCCAGGTCCTCGAAACGGGCATCCCGGGCGCGGCTGAAGCTCAGTTCGCCTTCGCCTGCGATGGGGATCAGGTGGATGTGGGCATGGGGCACCTCGAAGCCCGCCACCATCACGCCGATGCGGAGGCAGGGGACGCTTCGCTTCAAGGCCTTGGCGATGCGCTTGGCGAAGGGCATCGCCCCGCGCAGCACGTCATCGGCCACCTCGAAGAGATCGTCGATTTCGGCTTTGGGGACCACCAAGGTATGGCCGGGATTGACGGGTCGGATATCCAGGAACGCGAAATAGTCCGCGTCCTCGAGGATTTTCTCGCAGGGGATTTCCCCTTTGATGATGCGGGTGAAGATGGAAGGCATTCCTACCCCGGGGGGCGAGGCGCCCCTTGCGGAATGAAGCGGGGGCTCATTCCGCAAATGGATGGTTTATCCTCGAACGTGCTTATTTCACTTCGCGGTGGAGCGTGTGCTTCCGCATGAAGGGGTTGTACTTCTTCTTCTCGATACGACCCGATTGCTTGCTCTTGTTCTTGGTGGTCATATAGCGGGAAGGGGGCAATCCCAGGGGGCGAGCCTCGGTGCATTCCAGGGTGACGACGACCCGTTTACCTTTGATCTGCGGCATGATAGAACTCCTTAAAGCCCGGAACGCAACGCCCTTAGGAAAAGCACCCTCAGGGAATACCGGGTATTATCTTGAGGGGTAATTTTACTAAAGAAACTACGTTTTTCCCAGGCCTGACACCCTCTGTGGGCGGGCGGAATCCGCCTGGATACATTGAATCGGTTGAAAATACAAGGGATTAGGGGTTAGGGAAAACAGGCGGGCTTACCTGGGACGGATCGGTTCGCCGTTTGCCCTAACCCCTACAAAGGACAGACCTCCGAGGAAAATATGGCGAGCTACGCGATTATCGGCACCGGAGCAGTGGGCGGCTATTATGGCGGTCTCCTGCAAAAAGCGGGGAAAGACGTGCATTTCCTGGCGCGCTCCGACCATGCCCACATCAAGTCCCAGGGCCTGCGGGTGGATTCCCCCAAAGGAAACTTCCGGCTGGAGAACGTCCGCGTGTATGATCGGGCCGATGCCATGCCGCCCTGCGACGTGGCCGTCATCGCCTGGAAGAGCACGGAAAACGGGCGGCTCCCGGAGGTATTGCCCCGGGTGCTGAAACCGGGCGGGGTGGCGCTGGTCCTTCAGAACGGATTGGATCCGGAACGCGAGGCGGCGCGCGCCGCGCCGGAGGCCAAGGTCCTCGGCGGGCTGTGTTTCCTCTGTTCGCAAAAGGCCGGGCCGGGATGGATCCGGCACCTGGACTACGGGGCGGTGACCCTGGCGGCTTATCCGGGGTCCGCAGCGGAGGCGCAAGGAGCGTCGCCGGCGCAAGGGGTGACGGAGGAGATGCGGCGGGTAGGGGAGGATTTCCGGGCCGCGGGCGTGGAGATCCGTCTGCACGAGGATTGGCGCGCCGCGCGTTGGCGCAAGCTGGCATGGAACATCCCCTTCAACGGCCTGTGCGCCCTGCTCGGCACGGACACGGCCCGCCTGCTGCGGCATCCGCCCATGCGCGCCCAGGTGGGCGCCTTGATCGGCGAGGTGATCGAGGGGGCCAAGGCTTGCGGCTGCCCCCTGCCCGCGGATTTCGGGGACAGGATGCTGAAGGATACGGATGCGATGGCGCCCTACGAGCCCAGCATGAAACTGGACCGGGACGCGGGACGGCCCATGGAACTGGCGGCCATTTACGGCCGGCCGCTGGAGGAAATCGCCAAGGCCGGCGGCGCGGCTCCGCGCATCCGGGATCTGCATGCCCAGCTCTCGTTCCTGGACGGGCGCGCCTGAGGTTTCCGGAGAGCGCCTTCCGGGACGGCCGCGCGGATTGGATCCGGGTTCTTAGAGCGGGTTTTCCAGCGTCTGGGTCTTTTTGCCGTAGGTTTCGGTCAGCATGTCCAGCATGGGATCGTATTCGGCCAGGAAGTTGCCCTTCAGGTCCCAATAGGTCTTGACGGGACGCAGGGGTTCGCTGTCGGCGCTGCCGCCGCGGATGTGTTCGACTTCGATGACCTGGATGACTTTGGCTTTGACATCGTTCCGCATGATGGATTCCTTGGTTCGGAGACGGCTTCCGGAGCCGGGAGCGTTTCCGGGCCCCGGTTCCATCCGGAAAGGTAATAATTGTCTGGATGCGAACCGGAGCAGAGAGCCATGTAACCGTGTAGATGCGAACTGCGTGGAGTTTGCGAAGCAAACTCCGGAGCAGAGAGCCATTCTGATTCAGGCCCGGAAGCGCGATTTGTCCAAGGCCTTCATGAAGGCGGCGTCCAGGGTGATTTTCCCGGCTTTCACCATTTCCAGCAGGCAATCGTCCAGGGTCACCATGCCCATCTGCCGGTTGGTCTGCATCACGGAGTTCAGCTTGATGGTCTCGCCGGCGCGGATGATTCCGGGAAGGGCCGAGCAGTTCAGCAGGATCTCGTGGGCGGCCCAGCGGCGCTTCCCGTCCGCGCTCTTCACCAACTGCTGCGCCACCACGCCCTTGAGGCTGTTGGCGAGCAGGGAGCGGATCTGGTTCTTTTTCTTGGCGGGGAAGGCGTCGATGATGCGGTCGATGGTCTTGGCCGCGGAATTGGTGTGCAGGGTGCCGAACACCAGGATGCCCATCTCGGCGGCGGTGAGCGCCAGCTCGATGGTCTCGCGATCGCGCATTTCGCCCACCAGCACGATGTTGACGTCGCTCTTGAGGGCGCCTTTGAGCCCGTCCATGAAGGACTCCGTATCCTCGCCCACCTCGCGATGGGAGACGATGGATTGCTTGCAACGGTGCACGAACTCGACGGGCTCCTCGATGGTGATGATCTTGCGGCAGAGGGTGGCGTTGATGTTGTCGATGATGGCCGCCAGCGTCGTGGACTTGCCGCTGCCGGTGGGGCCGGTCACCACCACCAGGCCGGAGGTCATCTCCGCGAAATTCCGGAACACCTCCGGGGCGCCCAGATCCTCCAGGGACAGCACCTTGCTGGGGATGATGCGGAACACGGCGCCGAACCCGGAGAACTGCTTGAGGTAGTTGGCGCGGAAGCGGGCCTCATCGCCCATGGCGTAGGCGAAATCCAGATCGCCGGCGTTTTCGAATTTGCCCCAGCGTTCCGGTCCCGCGATTTCCCCCAGCAGCTCGCGCATGCGGTTCTCCGTCAGGGCTTCCGAAGGCAGGTCCACCAGGTCCCCGTTCACGCGCACCTTGGGTTTGCGCCCCTGCTCCAGGTGGAGATCGGAACCGCCCAGGGCGGTCATTTCCCGGAAGAGCGCGTCTATCTGGGCCATATCATCTCCGTCCCGCGTATTTCTCGAAGTCCTTGGGGACGTTGGCGCGCACCATGGCCTCGACGGGATCGACCAGGCCTTTTTCCACCAGGGCGCGCAGGGAATCGTCCAGGAGCACCATGCCCGAGGATTTCCCCGTGAGCATGGCGGTTTGCAGTTGATGCGCCTCGTCCTTGCGGATCATGTTGGCCACGGCGGTGTTGACCAGCAGCACCTCGAAGGCCGGTTGCATGCCGGCGCCGTCCTTGCGGGGCACCAGTTGCTGGGAGATGACCCCGCGCAGGGACTCGGAGATCATGTTGCGGATGATGCCCTGTTCCTCGGGCGGGAAGGAATCCACCAAGCGGTACAGGGTGCGGGCCGCGTTGGTGGTATTCATGGTGCCGAACACCAGATGGCCCGTTTCGGCCGCGGACACGGCCAGGCGGATGGTGTCCAGATCGCGCAGCTCGGAGATCACGATGATGTCCGGGTCCTCGCGCAAGGCGGCGCGCAGGGCCGCGTCGCGGGTGAGCGTATGCGGCCCGATCTGGCGCTGGGTGATGCGGCAATGGGCGGGTTCGTAGAGGATCTCGATGGGCTCCTCGATGGTGATGATGTGGTCATGGCGTTCCTGGTTCACCATTTCCACCAGGGTGGAGAGCGTGCTGGTCTTGCCGCAGCCCACGGGTCCCGTCACCAGCACCAGGCCCTGGGCCCATTTCGTCAGCTCGCGGCAGGCTTCCGGCAGGCCGGACTCCTCGAAAGAACGGATGCGGGAAGGGATGACGCGCGCGGTCACGTCCCAGCCGCGGCGCTGCTTGAGGATGGTGACGCGGTAGCGGCCCCAGCCCGGCAGGGTGTAGATCAGCTCCAGATCGCCTTTCTCCTCGAAGGCCGCCAATTGCCCGGGGGTCAGCGCGCGCTCCACCCACCGCCGCAGGGAGGCCTGCTCCATGGCCATGGAGGTGGCCGATTGCAGCGATCCATAGCGGCGCAGGAGGATGGGATTGCCGGCGGAGAGATGCAGATCGGCGGCGTCGTGGTGGCGGGAGAAGGCGAGCAGTTCCTCCCAGGAGGAATCCGGAGCCAAGGCCGCGGGTACGGCAATGTCGGCGATCCGGGCGTCCGGGGAGGCATGCGCCGGAGCCGGGCCGGAAGGGGGCACCGGGGCCGCGGCCGGCGCGGACTCCGCGGCGGGCGGTTCCGGAGGCGCCGGGGAAACCGAGGCCGCGGCCTTTTTCGACGCGTGTTCCGCGCGGCTGGTTTTGCGCGCGGCGGGCTCTTCGGAATCCGGGGTTGGGGACCAGTTCCCGTCGTCCAGGTCCAGGAAGGACTCCTCCTGCGGGGCCGGGTCCTCCTGGGAGAGCGGCGGCGCGGCGGGTTCCATCGGGAGATCGCCCTGGGATCCGGAGGCATGGGCGGCTTGCGCGGCCATTTGCGGACCCGCCGATTGGGATTGCAGGAACGCCGCCATCTCCCGATAGGTCTGGGGGGAAATGATCCCCCGCTCCACCAACAGCATGCCCACGTCTTTTTCGGACGTGATGAAAGGCCAGCATGCCAGGATTTGTTCCCGGGAGGCGAATTGATGGGAAAAGAGAAGCTGGGCGGCTTGCTGGCTGTCGATCATTCCGCTCCATTATCCAGGGTGGCTGGTTTTTGAGGCCAGAACTCAAATTGCCCGGACGCGGAATGGGCCGGAATCCGCCCCGGGGAAGGGTATGGCCCCGGATTTGCTAATTTCCGGGGAATCCGAACGGGGCTCCATGCGTTTCCAGACCAAATTGATGCTGGTTTTCATCCTGCTCCTGCTCACCGTGGTGGGCCTCATGGCCTTTCTCAATTACCGGAACGCCAAGCGCCTGTTGGGGGAGGTGGAGGCCGACCTGCAGGAAATCGTGAACACGGTGCATTTCTCCACCCGGAAGCTGTCCTCGGAAAAGGGTCCGGACCGGGAATTCCTGGAGAAATTCATCGAGGAATTCAAGGCCAAGAAGGGCGTCAAGGAAGTCTCCATCGTCAGCAACCGCCATGAGGTCATCGCCTCCAGCAATCCCAAGCGCATCGGCCGCCAGGAACAGGGATTGAGCGGCAAGGAGATCGTGGTCCAGGAGCAATTCGGCGTGCCGGACTCCGGGAAGGAACCGGGCAGCCGGCGCATCCGCTACGAGGTGCGCATGCCGCTGATCCGCGACGATCGCGTGATCGGGCTGGTGCAGACCTCGATCTCCCTGACGGATTTCCGGCACCTGCTCCGGGAAGCTTACGTGAAGAACCTGTCCATCGCCATGACCGCGCTGCTGTTCGCCTGCGGGGCGTCCTTCTTCATCCTGCACCGCTTGAACAAGCCCATCCGCATCCTGAGCGCGGCGGCGGAAAAGGTGGCCTTCGGCGATCTGACGGTGCGCATCCGCGGCCTGGGACGGGATGAAATGGGGCGCCTGGCGTATTCCTTCAACGGCATGATCCTGAAGCTGGCCGAGCAGAAGGAACTGGAGGATCGGCTGCGGCACATGGAGCGCCAGGCCATCCTGGCGGAACTGGCGTCCGCCCTGGCCCATGAGATACGCAATCCCCTCAACCTCATCAACCTGACGGCCGATCACCTGGGGGACCAGTTCCGGCCCGAGGACGCGCAGCGCCGGGAGGATTACCTGGGCCTGGTCTCGTCCCTCAAATCGGAGGTCAAGCACCTGAACCACGTGGTGGGGGACTTCATCGCCTTGGGCCGCCCCCGCAAGCTCCAGAAGGCGCGCTTCCGCCTGGAAGAACTGATCGATCAGGTGGAGGTGATGGTCAAGCAGCAGCTCGCCACCAAAGGCGTGGGCTTCAAATCCGAGTGCCCTCCGGATCTGCGGCTGGTGGCCGATCAGGAGCAGTTGCGGCTGGTACTGCTCAACCTCCTGCTCAACGCCATCGAGGCGGTGGCGCCGGGCGGGAACATCATCCTCCTTTCCCGCCTGGACGGCCTGGGCAACCTCAGGCTCACGGTTTCCGACGACGGCAAGGGCGTGGAGCCCGGGAACCTCGAGCTGATTTTCGAGCCCTATTTCACCAAGCGGGACGGCGGCACCGGCTTGGGGCTGGCCTTGGTCCGCCGCATCCTGGAAGAACATGGCGGGCGCATCGTCGCCAGCAACAACCCGGAAGGAGGGTTGACCATGGAACTCTCCCTTCCGGCGGAGGCGTGATCCGATGGCGAAAATCCTGATCGTGGACGACGAAGCCGCGCAGCGGCGCATCATGTCCGACATCCTCAAGGCCGCGGGCCACCGCGTCGCCGTGGCGGATTCCGTCGATCAGGCGGAGGAGAGCGCCGGCGATTTCCAGCCGGACGTGGTGCTCACGGATTTGAAGATGCCCGGCCGCGGCGGATTGGCCCTGGTGGAGGCGCTCTCCAAATCCGATCTTCCGCCCGAAGTGGTGGTGATCACGGCTTTCGGCACCGTGGACACGGCGGTCAAGGCCATGCGCCTGGGCGCCTACGATTACCTGACCAAGCCCCTGGAAAAGGACGAACTCTTGCTGGTGGCCGAGCGGGCCGCGGAGAAATATTCCCTGCGCATGGAAAGCAAGCGGCTGCGCCAGGAACTGCACGGGAAGGTGGGCGAAGGCCTGGTGGCCGAGTCCGGCGCCATGAAGAACATCCTGGAAGTGGTCTCCATGGTGGCCCAGAGCGACGCCACCGTCCTGATCCGGGGCGAGAGCGGCACGGGCAAGGAGCGCATCGCGCGCCTGGTCCATCTGCAAGGCGCCCGCGGGGTCCGGCCCATGCTGGGCATCAACTGCGCCGCCTTTCCGGAAACCCTGCTGGAGACGGAACTGTTCGGCTATGAGAAGGGATCTTTCACGGGCGCTGCCGCGCGCAAGATCGGCCTCATCGAATCCGCGCATGGCGGCACCCTGTTCCTGGACGAGGTGGGGGACATGTCCCTCAGCACCCAGGCCAAGCTCCTGCGCGTGCTCCAGGAACGCGAGATCCGCCGCGTGGGAGGGACCGTCACCATCCCCATCGATATCCGCGTCATCGCGGCCACCCACAAGGACCTTGCCGAAGGCATCCGCCAGGGAGCCTTCCGGGAGGACCTGTTCTACCGGTTGAACGTGATCCCCATCGTCATTCCGCCCTTGCGCGATCGCAAGGAGGACATCCCGGCCCTGGTGAGGCATTTCCTGTCCAAATCCCCCCGGCCCAAAGCCATCCAACCGGAAGCCTTGCTCCTGCTGGGCGAGTACGATTGGCCGGGGAACGTGCGGGAGCTCCAGGCCGTGATGGAGCGGATCACCGTCCTCACCAAGGCCGCGGAAATCGCTCCCGCGGATCTGCCCTTCGAATTGCGGAACGAGATGCGCCGGAACGGAGATGGAAGCCCCGGAACGGACTCCGGGCGCTTCGAAATCCCCGCCGCGGGATTGGTGTTCGAGGACTGGGAAAAGCAACTCTTGGCCCAGGCCCTGGCCCGGTCCCATGGGAACATGGCCGATGCGGCCAAACTCCTGGGCATGACCTACCGCACCTTCCAATACCGTGCCATGAAGTTCGGCCTCAAGGGGAATTGACGATATGGTGCGGTCCGATAACCCATATGGGGTATCGGACCGGCTTTCCCGCCCGGCCCCCCTTCTCCCCCTGAAATTGCGCGTTCCCGAAGGTCCCCGGGCTGCGGAGACGATGGCACCGACTTTGCATTGGTACGGATCCGTGACCCGACCGAGATCCGATGTGGGTCGAGGCGCGTTCCATTCCATCCCTCTCAAGGAGAACCCAATGCATTTCAAGACCCTTTCCAAACTCGCCCTGGCCGCAGCCCTGTCCTTCGGCGCATCGGCTTTCGCGGCCGACGAAGCCGCCGCCGCTCCCATGGAAAAGGCGGCCCCGGCCGCTTCGGCCGCCAAGGCCCCCAAGGCCAAGTCCTTCTCGGGCACGGTGGTTTCCAGCGATGCCATCGCCAACACCCTGGTGGTCAAGGGCGGCAAAGGCGAAGAGACCTTCAGCGTCGCCCCCACCGCCAAGATCGTCCAAGGCAAGAAAGACGTGAAGATCGCCGACGTGATGAAGGACGAGAAGGTCACCGTGAAGTACACGGAAGAGAACGGCGCCAAGACCGCTTCCATGATCCGCGTCTCGGCCGCCAAGAAGGAAGCCAAGACCGCCGCCGCTTCCGCGCAGTAAAGGACGACCGGCGCGCGCCAGGGCCGCGCTTCCGGCCCCGCGGGGCCGCGTTTCCGGCCCCGGCCCGGCGGCCATCCCCGGGCCTCCGGTCATTCGGAAGCCCGGAACGCAAAAGAACCGCCGTTCCCCTTGGGGGCGGCGGTTTTCGTTTCCGGCGTGCCTATCCGGATCCTACCGGGGTTTGGGCGGACGGACGTCCGGGCAGTACAGGACCGAATCCATGGCGGTGGCGCTCCACTCCCGCGAGCAGCCGCGCGGCACCCCGGGGACCGACGCGGATTGATCCCGCAAGGCCGTGGGTTCCGCGCTCGCATCCGACTCGGCCGGCGCGGCCTGGCCGTCCGCGGAAGCCGGATCCATCAGGCAGCCGCCGCATACGCCCGCGCAGAACGCGAACGCGGCGGACAGCGCCAGGCGTTTCGCTATCCCTCTGGGTCGGGGCGGGAAGGTTCGGGGGGCGGACATGGGACGAGTATATCACCCGGCGGAGAAACCGTCCACGGCGGCGGGCCGCCGCCCTGCAAACCAGCAAGGACGGCGCCTGCGGGGGAGCATATTTTACCCGCTTCGGACTGCGCTTAGCGGAATTTGAGTCTATACTATTGCCACGGCCGTCACGATTCACTCTTTTTTCGGGCGGATCCGGCGCCTTCAAGGAGCGTACCGATATGCTTTTCCGATCCAAGGTCCGGCTTCTCCGCTTTCCCCTCCTTCTCCGCCTTCTCATCGCCGCGCCGGCGGCGCTGCATGCGGCCTCCGAGTGCGACGGATGGCAGACCCGCCGCCCGGAGTGGATTTTCTGCGACGACTTCGACAAGGGCGGCGCCCTGCTGGCGCCGGGCCGTTATTTCGAATACAACGACAACAAGGGCGATTTCAAACCGGTCGCGGGTTCGGGGCTGCACGGTTCGACGGGCATGCGCGCGCTGTGGCAATCCGCGGAAGTGGACGCCGGCAATCTCAAGCTCGGTTTCGGCCGGGCGCCCGGGACCTATTTTTCCAAGGGCATCCGCACCGAAGCGGATTTCCGCGAGGTCTATTACCGGCTGTTCGTGCGGTTGCAGAAAGGCTGGAAGGGGAATCCCTACAAGCTGTCCCGCGCCACCGTGCTCGCGAAAACCGATTGGTCCCAGGCCATGATCGCCCATCTATGGGGCGACCGCGGGGACCGCCTGCAGCTCGATCCGGTAAGCTGCACCGATGCCGCCGGCGCGGTGAAATGCTCCGGGTACAACGATTTCAACAACATGGAATGGATCGGCGCCAAAGCCGGGGCCACTCCCGTGTACAACGGCAGCTACGACGAGACATGGCTGTGCGTGGAGACCCACGTGAAATTGAACGACGCGGGGCAGGCCAACGGCGTGCATGAATATTGGATCGGCGACACCCGGGAAGCCCGCCGCGAAGGCCTGGACTTCCTGGGCGGATATAAGGCGTACGGCATCAACGGAGTCTTCTTCGAGAATTACTGGAACTCCGGATCCCCGCAAGCGCAGGAGCGCTTCTTCGACAACATCGTCGTCTCCACCAAGCGCATCGGCTGCGCGGAAGAAACCGGCGCGCCCTCCTCGCTCCTCCCGGGCCCCGCCGGGGAGACGCGGGCGAAATCCCGCCGGATCGGCATTCTCGGGTATGACGGCAGCCCGGCCGCGGACGCGTTCGAGGAAATCAGGTCCCTGACGGGGCGCAAAATCGCGCCTGAAAGCGGGCCGTGAAGAACCGTCGGAGGTTTTGACCACTCCGCCCGTGAAAAGGGTATCTTAGAAATATCCTTCAAGGGGGCACTGGATGGAGATTTCGCTCGTCGTCATCATCAGCATCGCGGTCATGGTCGCCTTGGTTCTCCTGGCGGCGGAAACCGTGCGGGAATTCAAGCGGATGGACAAGAATCCCGGGAATTTCACGGGTTCGGATCGGTTCGCGGGCACGGCGGAATAGCGCCGTTCACCAGATGGCCCGGAAACCCCGGACGTCGACGTGCACGAACGCGCCGTGCGCCTGGTTCTTGCTGTACTTCCCGATGCCTCCCAGGTAGGGCAGGAAGTATTCGTTCAGGGACATCGCGTCCACCAGATCGAACAGCAATCCCGAATCGGCTTCATCGCTCTTCCCGTCCCCGTTCAGATCGTCCATCTCCCCGTCCTCGGGACGGGCATCGATGAAGATGTCCGCCGCGCCGCCGAATTGGTGGGCGCTGTGCTTTACGTTCCCGATCAGGCGGTTGTAGAAAGGCGTGCGGTACCCGCTCATGACGTGGAAGGTGCTGCATGCATAGCCCGCCTCGTTGGCCTTCTCCAGCACCATTTCCAGCTTGAGGACCAAACGCTCCTTCAGGAATAGGTAGGCCGGGAGGTCCGCCGATTGCTTGCAGGCGAACTGCCCCAGGCGGAAATGCGGCGAGACCAGGGCCCGCGCCGAGCGCACGTCCACCTTGACGAAACCCTTGGGCGTGCGGTAGAAGTCCAGGCCTTTCAGGGGAGAACGCGGATAGGAGCCGATATGGTACCCCCGCAAATACTCCCCCTGCATGTCCCCGATCGGCACCATCACGAAGGCGTTGAAGAGCACCGTGTCCGCGCTGCCGTCCCGGTACAGCCGGAAGGGGTACAGGCCCGCCGAATCCGGGGCCTTCCATTTCCAGGCGCGCGGGCCGGCCGGCTCCAGGCGCCCAGCCGCGGCGGCCGTGTCGGCAAGGACTCCGCTTTCGCGGAAGTCCAAGGCGAACCGGCCGGGTCCGCCGTCCTTCACTTCCAGGTCCAGGACCTCGCCGGGCATCAGGAACACCGCATTCACCTTGTAGGGCGAGGTTTCCCCCAGGTAGCGGACCTGGAACCCTGCCTTGCCGGCGTCGAAGGCATGGCCCGCCCCTGCCGCGGCGAGCGCGAGCAGCACAAGGGCCGGCCGGGACTTCGTTTTCAAAACGACCTCGATCTGCGGACCAGCGCCGCCTCCATTTTCCTGTTCCAACTATAGACGTCGGGGCGGAATTGCAATCCGCCTTCCCGGTCCACGAAGCAGGTCCAATACAGGATATGCACGGGAACGCCTTTTCCGGGAACCGGGATGAATTCCTCATCGCCCTTGGCGATGTCGGCGGAAAGCCTTTCCGGGGTCCAAACCGAGCCTTCGCCCAGCACCCAGCGCGCCAGCTTCATGGGGTCGGCCAGGCGCACGCAGCCGTGGCTCAATGCGCGCTTGTCGCTGTCGAAATATTTCCTGGCCGGCGTATCGTGCAGGTAGATGTTGAACGGGTTGGTGAGAACGAACTTGATGCGCCCCAGGGCGCTCGCGTCCCCGTTCTTCTGGCGGATGCGGAACTGGAATTTCCCGCTGTCCACGTCCGCCCAATCCACCGAGTCCGCGCGGATCACCGGCGCCGATTCGGACCAATCCCGCAGCAATTCCATGTCGTGCTTGGCCAGGTACTCCGGGTCCTTCCGCAGCTCCGGCAGCATTTCCTCGCCCGCGATGGAGGCGGGCACGTTCCAGGAGGGATTCAGTTGCACGGAGACCACGCGATCGCTGAAGACGGGCGTGCTGTCCTCCTTGCGGCCCACCACCACCTTCATGGAGAAGACCTCCCGGCCCTTTTCGTAGGCCCCCAGGCGGTAGTCCACGATGTTCACCCGGATGTGCCTTTCCCCCAGGTCCCGGGGCAGCCAGCGCCAGCATTCCAGGTTCAGCTCTATCTGATCGATGCGGTCCCCTACGGAAACGTTCAGGGAACGGAGGGTGCGGCCGTCCGCCTCGCCCGTGGTGTCCAGTCCATGGCTGCCCTGGTAGCGCTTCACCGCCTCGCCCAGTTCCGCGGAGAAGGTCTCGCCGCAGCCGCCGCCCCGGAACTCCCCGCTGGCCCGCAGGCGCGCGCACAGGGCCGCCACCCGGGGTCCCGTGCTCTTGGGGCCCAGGGACGGGCCGTCCGGCACCCCGCCCCAACCCCCCTTCTCCGCCAGGCGGCGATATTCCCCCAGCCAATACTTCATCTTGCCGTACTCGGCCTGGGGCGGGGTCAGCATTTGCAGGCTCACGCGCACGTCCCGCTTTTCCCGCAGGGTCCGATCGAGATATCCCGCCGGATCGGTCTTTTCCCGGCTCACGTGCCAGGTGTCCTGGGGCATTTTCGGTTTGACCCGGCCGCTGAGCAGATGGCGGGAGAGTTTCAGGTAGGCATCGGTGAGGAGCAGGTCCAGATCGGCCGAGGTGGCCGGTTCCGCGCGGCGGTGCCAGAAGGGCCGCCGGTTGTACAGGCGCAACAGGGAATCCAGGCCATGGCCATGGTATTCGGAAGGTTCCAGGCCTTCCAGGCCCGATTTGCGCACGGCGTCCAGCAATTGCCAGGCGCCCGCCACCGGGTTGCCGCGGCGGAGCCAGGCGGCTTTGAACTCCCGCGCACGGTAGAAGGCGGACAGATCCTTGTCGGCGGCCACGGTGTCCCTGCCCAGGACGACCCTGCCCGCGGAGTCGGCGACGGCCAGGCTGCGGTGCAGGCGCGATCGCACGGTTTCCCCTTTCAAACGCGTGAGGATCCCGGATCCGGCCGCGCCGGCGGGGAAGGGGATGGCCAGGGCCGAGCCGAGGAAAATCAGGCACGGAAGAAAAGGCGTGCGGATAAGAGGCGTGCGGATAAAGTCAGGCATGGTTTCCCGGTTGAGGTATCGATTCCCTTACTAATAAACAAAAGGGGGGCGGGCGGTCAAAACCATTGCGGAGGACGCGCGTAAATCCTAGATTCCCGGCCACGATGGCAGGCCTCCGCAATTTCACTTCGCGTTGCCCTTATTGCGGGGAACGCCAGGATCTGGAAATCGACCTGACCGGGGACCTTCCCCAGGAATTCATCAGCGATTGCACCGTCTGCTGCCGTCCCATCGATGTGACCGTAACCTCCGGGGCACGGGGTGAGCCGGTGATGAAGTTGCGCTCCGGGGACGACACGGCCTGAGGCAGCCGCCCTGCAGCCCCGCGAATACGGGCGTTTCAGCGGTTTCCATACCTTCCCTTTACTTCTTACGATCATTTTACCGCGCGCTTCCGGCGATCCGTGGTTCCGTCGACGTCTGTTTTTTATACTCCTCGGGTCGAACCGCCGTCCTTCCGAACGAAAGGGACGCGCCAGGATAGGTCGCATGGGCGGCCGCTCGGGCAACGCGATTGTTGAGAGGGAACCGCGCATGCGCCATTCCAGTTCAAGCCTTTTGGCTTCCGTTTTCTCCACCTTCCTCGTTTCCGCCTGTTCGCAGGGGGGATCGCCCCTGGGCGTTGCCGAAGAAGAGCCGCGTGCTTCGTCGCGGGTCGACTCCGTTTCCGTGGCCAAGGATACGGCCGTCAAGGCTCCCGCTGATCCGGTCCCGGCCAAGGATACCTCGGCCGCGGCTGCCGCGCCGGCGGTGGTTGTCGCACCGGCGATCGAACCCGCCAAAACAATGTCCGTGGTCGATTCGATCCTGGCCGCGGGAGGACCCCCTGCGGCGGCTCCGGCGCAGCCGGCCATGCCGGGCGCGGGTGATTCCCTTCCCCAGGCCGGGGCCGTTCCCCCGGAACCGGCCGCCGGCGCGCCTGCCGCCGTGGTCCAGCCCGGTCCCGCGGGCAACGCCCCCGGCGTTTTCCTGGCTACGGATCTGGAAGGCGAAAGCGTCTCCTGCTGGAACGGCAACCGCTCCGCCACCTCGGCGAACAGCGCCGGATGCGGCCTCTTCACCGGGATAGGCTTCAAGCCGTTTTCGCTTTCCGAGACCGGCATCGCCCATTCGGGGCGCAAAGCCATCGACATCACCTATGCCAAGAACGAGGAGGCCGGCGGCACCAACGTGGGCATCCGCTCCGATTCGGTGAACGTGCGCGCCTACTATTATTTCGAACCCGGGTTCGATTTCGGCCAGGGCATGAAAATCGGACGCGTGTCCTCCTTCAATGCCGCGTCGCAGAAAAACGACGTGGACATCATCCTGGAAGCCCGCAGCGCCGCGGGCAACCAATGCGGCGTCACGGAAATGCGGGACGTGGGGTTGTTCTTCAACGGGGCGCCCAAGGGATCCGATTGGGGCAACGTGACCGCCACCCTGTCCTTCCGGCGCGGCCGGTGGTATTCCCTGGAGTACCAGGTAATCCTCAACGGGCCCGGGAAATCCGACGGCGTCATCCGCCTGTGGGTGGACGGCGTGCAGGTGGCGGCCCGGGGCAACCTGTCCATCCGCGGCAGCCTGGGCGCGGAAGCCAAGCTGAACACCGTCAAGATAGGAGGCTGGTACTCCAACGGCGCGGGGGGGAATTCCGCCTGCGCGAACCCCAGCCAGCCTTCCCGGCTCCACATGGACGATATCGTGATCGCGAAGTCCTATATCGGCACCACGGAGCAGGCCGCCTTGGCGGGCCGCTGATTCAATGCGCGTCCGGGGCCGGGCTCTCCGATTTGAACACCCGGAACAGGAAGTACAGGGCCGGCAGGATCAGCGCGGCGCCGAAGGTGAGCGCGAGGTTCAACTGGTACAGGGTGGCTTCCGGGGCGTGGCTGTTGAAGAACGTCAGGTCCGGGGCATTCTTGAGCTTCACCAGGATGGGGAATTGCACCGCGAACCATGCGGCCAGGATCAGGGCCACCTGGCCTCCCGCCAGGATGCGGGCGATCCAGCCCCATTCCCGGGCCAGGGCCAGCCAGAGAACCGGAAGGGAGAACGTCGCGCCCACCACGCACGCGGCCGCCGCGGGTGAGGCCAGGAAGCGCGCGGCCAAATCGATGCCGTCCGCCTCCGCCGCCCAGAACACCAGGCCGCCCACGGCCACGGCCACGGCGCTGGCCACCACGGCCCGGCGGGCGAATCCGCTCCGGACGGCGCCGGCGGGGCTTTCCCCGATCAGGTAGACCGCGGCCAGGAAGGCGAACAGGCATACCGTGAACCCCCCCAAGGCCAGGGGGAAGGGCCGCAGCCAGGGCCGGACGTAACCCTCCAGGTACCCCGTCGCCGCCGGATCGATGCCGCCCGGGACCAGGGCCCCGGTCACCACCCCCAGGCAGAACGGCGTCCAGACGCTGGAATAGATGAAGAACAGGCTGTAGGATCGTTGCGACCGGCCCTTCACCGCGTCATAGTGGCGGAAGGTGAATGAGCATCCCCTGGCGATGATGCCCAGCAGCATGGCGGTGAGAGGCAGGTGCAGGTTGGTGGACACGCGGCTATAGACGGCGGGAAATCCCGTGAACAGGATGACCACCATCAGGATGAGCCACATATGGTTGGCTTCCCAGACGGGGCCCAGGGCCCGGTCGATGATCGTCCGCTGGGCCCGGCGTTTGCCGCGCCCCATGAACACCTCCAGGATGCCCGCTCCGAAATCCGCGCCCGCCAGCAGGCAATAAAGCAGCAGGGACGCGCCCAGGAACAGGATGACCACCCACAAGCTGAAGGAGCCTCCGGCGGGAATCTCAGGCATGGGAGGCCCCGTGCCGCCCGGATCCCGGCCCGGCCGCGATGGCTTCCGGCCGTGAGGATTGGTACTCGCGGTCCGCCGCGCGGATGTGGCGGTGCATGAGCCAGGCGACCACGGCGGCCAGGAAGACATAGACGGACGTAAAGGCCAGGAACGGATAGACCAGGCCCGGCATGGGCGTCACCGCATCGCGCGTGCGCATGATGCCGTAGATGATCCAGGGCTGCCGGCCCACCTCCGTCACCGTCCAGCCCGCTTCCAGGGCCAGGAACCCCAGGGGCGTGGCCAGCGCCGCCGCCAGCAGGAAACGGCGATGCAGGAGCAGGGGAGAACGGCGCGCGGACAGGAAGAGGAAAAGCGCGCCCAAGGCGGCCAGGGCCGATCCGGCGCCGACCATCACCTGGAAGGCGCCGTGCACCACGGCCACGGGAGGCCAATCCGCCTCCGGGAATTCCTCCAGGCCCTTGACTTCGGCCCGGAAATCCCCCTGCGCCAGGAAGCTCAGCAGGTTGGGCAGCTCGAGCCCGTAATGCACGCGCCTTTCGCGGACGTCCGGGATGCCGCCTATCATCAGGGGCGCGCCGCTTTCCGTGCGGAAAAGGGCTTCCATGGCCGCGAGTTTCGCGGGCTGGCGCTGCGCGGTCCCTTTGGCCAGGCGGTCTCCGCTCAGGGGCTGGATCAGCGCGGCCACGGATCCGATCAGCAGGGCGATCTTGAAGGCCTCGCGGTGGAAGGCGGAGCCGGGGCGGCGCAGGAGCAGCAAGGCGTGCAGGCCGCCCACGGCGAAGCCGGTGGCCTCGAAGGCGGCCAGGGTCATGTGCAGGGTCTGGGATTTCCAGCCCGGATTGAACATGGCCCGCCAGGGATCGATGTTGAGCGCCCGGCCGTCCACCCAATCGAAGCCGGCCGGGCTGTTCATCCAGGCGTTGGCGCAGACCACGAAAATGCCGGACAGCACTCCGGTGATCCCCACCAGCAGGCCCACGCCCCAGTGGACCCACGGGGAAAGCCGGTTCCAACCGTACAGGAACAGGCCGATGGCGATGGCTTCCAGGAAGAAGGCGGTGCCCTCCCATGAAAAGGGCATGCCGATGATGGGCCCGGCATGCTCCATGAACCGCGGCCAGAGCAGGCCGAGCTCGAAGGACAGGGCCGTGCCGGAGACCGCGCCGGTGGCGAAGAAAATCGCCACGCCGCGCGACCAGGCCTTGGTGAGGTCCAGGTACACGGGGCGGCCGGTGCGGATCCAACGGTAATGGGAGACGGCCATCAGGAAGGGCATGGCCATGCCGATGGACGCGAAGACGATGTGGAATCCCAGGGAGACCGCCATTTGCGATCGGGCGGCCAGCAAGTCCTGCATGGGAGTAAAGATAGCAAGGGAGAGGCGACCGGCACGGGCCGCCGCGCCGGGAAGCGGAGAAGCAGGGAAGCGGAGGCGGTCCTGCCGGAGGAAAGTGGGTTACTTGAAGGTCGGTTTGCCGAAGATTTCCTTGTAGAAGTCCGTCATCGCCTGCCAGGAGCGATGGTCCGCTTTGGCGTTGTAGGCCATGCCCTTGGAATTGTCGTTGCCGGCGTTGGGGTTGGTGAACCCATGCACGGCCCCGCCGTATTGGATCAGCCGCCAATCCACCCCTCCCAGGCGCATTTCATCCTCGAAGGACTTCACCTGCTCGACGGTGACGAAGGGATCTTCGGCCCCATGGTTCACCAGCACCTGCCCCTTGATGTTCTTGGCCTCCTGGGGATGAGGCGTGTCCAGGTTGCCGTGGAAGGTGACGGTGCCGTTGAGCGTGGCGCCGCTGCGGGCGAGTTCCAGCGCCACGCCTCCGCCGAAGCAATAGCCCATGGCCGCCAACCGGGCGGTATCCACGCGCGGGGACTTGCGGAGTTGGTCATAAGCGGCGCGGGCCCGGGCCTGCATCAGTTCGCGGTTGTTCTTGTAGAGGGCGGATTGCTCGGAAGCCTCTTTCATGTCCTTGGGGCGGACCTTGGCGCCGTATATGTCGGCCACCAGGACCACGTAGCCCAGCTTGGCCACCTTCTCGGCGTATTGCCGGGCCAGGTCGGTCATGCCCATCCAATCCGGAACCAGGACGATGCCGGGCTGCTTCCCCTTGGCGGCCGCATCGTAGACCAGCAGGCCTTCCAGGGAGGCGGTGTCCTGCTTATAGGCGACGGCTTCCGATTTGACGGCGGCGCCGGCCGCGGCCGCGCACAGGAGGACGGTGAAGACGGCGGTCAGGGAGCAATGGGATGGACGTTCACGCATGCGGGATCTCCTCGGGTTCCGTTTGCTGTCGATCTAAAAGTTTCCCCTTGCGCAGGCAATCGATTTTCCAGGTAACCTGGAGATAAGAGGGTGTTATGCCCGATTTCTGCGTAGCGGAG
>DATENA010000261.1:0-28396 GCA_035275285.1 Fibrobacteria bacterium
GGACCTATTGGACCTGCGACCTGAGCTACGACTACGTGAAAATCAACGCGGCGTACCGGACGTGACCGGACCCGGCGGTTGAGCCTCGCCGGGACCGGCAACGACTGGCCGGACGGCCAGCCGCGCACGGAGATATTTGCCTGGAAGCCCGTTCGCCAAACCCCTTGAAATAACCGCTTTTCAGGCTTTTTCGGCCGTTGGAGGCGCCCGGATCGGGCCGGGTCATGATCCATGCCGGCCGGTTTTGTTATCTTTGGGCCACACTTACGCTCGCAAGGAAGCCGCATGCAGCATCTCAAGGAAACGGATCCCGAAATCCATGCCATCATCGCCAAGGAAACCCTCCGCCAGGAAGAGGGCATGGAGCTGATCGCCTCCGAGAATTACACCAGCCGGGCCGTGATGGAAGCCATGGGATCGGTGCTCACCAACAAGTACTCCGAAGGGTACGTGGGCAAGCGCTATTACGGGGGCAACGAAGTCATCGATGAAATGGAAGCCCTGGCCGTGGCCCGCGCCAAGCAATTGTTCGGCGCGGAGCACGTCAACGTGCAGCCGCTCTCCGGCTCCCCGGCCAACCTGGCGGTGTACATGGCCGCCGTCAAGCCCGGCGACAAGGTGCTGGGCCTCAAGCTCGACCACGGCGGCCACCTGTCCCACGGCCACCCCGTCAACTTCTCCGGGTTGAACTACAGCTTCTCCCAATACGAGGTGGACGAAAAGACCCAGCGCATCGACATGGACAAAGTGCGCGAGGTGGCCTTGCGCGAGCGCCCCAAGATGATCATCGCCGGCTTCTCGGCCTATTCCCGCGACATCGATTGGAAGGCCTTCAAGTCCATCGCGGACGAAGTGGAGGCCGTGACCTTCGCGGACATCGCGCATATCGCCGGCCTCATCGCGGGCAAGGCGCTGGAATCCCCCGTTCCCTTCTTCGACATCGTGACCACCACCACCCACAAGACCCTGCGCGGCCCGCGCGGCGCCATCATCATGTGCAAGTCCAGGTTCCAGAAGGACATCGATCGCACCGTATTCCCCGGCATCCAGGGCGGACCCCACGATCACGTCAACGCGGCCAAGGCGGTATGCTTCCTGGAGGCGCTGCAGCCCTCGTTCCGGGACTATGCCCGCCAGACCATCAAGAACGCCCAGGCCATGGCCGGGGAGCTGATGAACCGCGGTTACAAGATCCTCACGGACGGCACGGACAACCATCTCATGGTGGTCGACCTGCGCAGCAAGGACCTCACCGGCAAGGTGGCGGAAGTGGCGCTCGAGCACGTGGGCATTTCCTGCAGCCGCAGCACCATCCCCTTCGACACCCGCAAGGCCATGGACCCCTCCGGCATCCGCCTGGGGACCCCGGCCCTGACGTCGCGCGGCATGGGCACGGGAGAAGCCGTGGCCGTGGCCGCCCTCATCGACGAGACCGTCAAGAACCACGCCAACGAGGCCAAGCTCAACGCCATCCGTTCCCAGGTCCGGGAGCTTTCCAGGAAGTTCCCCATGTACGGAGGCAAGGCCTAAGGCCCGGTCCCCGGGAACCTGAGCGCCCTTCCATCATGACTGCGATCCCTTCGCAAAGCCTGGTGGAAAGGGCGTCCCGCGTCACCCGCAAATACCGGGTGGGCGACAGGGACATCTTCCCCAACGTTTACCTGGCGCCCATGTCCGGCGTCACCGACATCTCCTTCCGCCGCCTCATCTCGCGCCTTTCCGGCGGACGTACCGGCCTGCTGGTCTCCGAATTCATCACCGTGGAGGGCCTCACCCGCCTCAATCCCCGCATCTGCCGGCAGATGGCCTTCGCTCCCGAGGAGAGGCCGTTCACCGTGCAGATCTATGGAGGCGAGGCCGACCGCATGGCCTGGGGCGCCCGCATGGTGGAGGATGCCGGCGCGGAGTTCGTGGAGATCAACTGCGGCTGCCCGGCCCCGAAAATCGTCCGCAAGGGCGGCGGCTCCGGCCTGCTGCGCGATCTGGACAACCTCAAGGCCATCATCGCCGGCGTCAGGAAGGCCGTGAAGATCCCGGTAACCGTCAAGGTACGGGTGGGATGGGCCGAGGACCAGATCAACCTGCTCGAGACCCAGAAGGTGGTGGAAGGCGAGGGCGCATCGGCCCTGGTCATCCACGGCCGCACGCGGCAGCAAGGCTACAAGGGCCTGGCCAATTGGGACCTGATCGCCCTGGCCAAGTCCAAGGCTTCCATCCCCGTCATCGGCAACGGCGACGTCCTCAAGGTGGAGGACGTGGTCGACAAGCTGGAGCGCTACGGCGTGGACGGGGTGGCGGTGGGCCGCGGGGCCATGCACAATCCCTGGATCTTCAACCAGATCGCGGACCTGTACGAGGGCAAGGCCCCCAAGGAGCCGACCTTGGAAGAACATGCCGCCGTTTTCGCCCAATACCTGGAACTGCTGCGCGAAGAGCAGGACATCGAAGGCCGGGTGCTGGGCAAGCTGAAGCAGATGGGCGCGCGCGTGCTCAAATGCCTTCCCAACTCCAAGGGCGGCCGCACGGACGTGCTGCGATCGGCTTCGATCAGCGAGTTCTTCGACAATCTGCACAAGCTGCTGGCGGGCATTTCCGATTACAAAGGCCGTGTGCTTGAACAGGTGCGCGAACTCAACGGCAAGGATGCCGACGAAGTGGTCTTTGGAAGAGACTACAAAAACTGACTTTTGCCCAAATCAATTTCCGGTATTCTATCCTGATTTCCGCCTCGAAAGGGCCCTGTGCTTCAAAGTAGATCGAAGGTATATCACTCCATTGCGCACTGATTGGCATTCTTCGTGAAAATCCCACGGACTTTGGTTTTGAATTATTCGGGCGCACCGGAGTAACCGATTCCGAAAGCTCTCCCCACCAATTCGATTTCCGATCTTGCCAAACCTAAGTGATTGGCCTCCGTTCGCCATGTTGCAACTTCGCCTTTGACTTCTTCCATGATCTTTTTCGCCCTAGAGCTTTCTATCCGGTAATATTCCGACGTCGAAAGGGCCGTGTCGAGATTGGGAACGGCCGTGCTTTCGTCCAGTCTGAGAGCATGCTCCGACTTGGCTGGGACGGGATTCACATCGTAGGCGGGGGAGAGTCGCCAACCGCTTGGCTCGCGGATGAAGGCGTGATTCCGAAGGTGGTCATCCCGGTTGCCGACAAGCACATTGAAAACGACTCTCCGGAAAAGCTGTTCCAATTCTTCCTCAATGCGATCGGCGGCGCCATTTTCGGACACGAATTGCGCGAGATCGAGATAACTGGATTCCTTGTCTCCATCGCGGCGCTCCAGCAAGGTCATGGCTGATGCGAACATGCGACGGCCATTGCCGATGCGATCGAAGCGGCCGGCGCAATACGTTCGGTGGCGCGCGGAAAGTTCCTCAAGTCTCGCATCCGGAACCCTGATTCCGGCGCGCCGGGCCAGTTGATTCACCAGGAATTCCCAGGCTCCCACATCGTAGCGATCCTCCTGTGCCGGAAACTTGGCAAGCCAAAGGCGTCCGTCTTCATCCGTGAAATTTGCTTTGGGTCGGGCCCCACCCAGCGATGTGCCGGGAGCCATGAGCATTGCAAGCCATTGTTCGTATTCAGGCATGGACTCGGAGTCAGCCGACTCGATGCGCCGGCTGACATCGGCGAGTTCCCGCAAGTTGGCGAATGGGGGGGCTGCGTTTTCCGATGCATCCAGGAAGGATCCGCCTTCCATGTCGCGGAATCGAAGCGCGCCGGTCCTTGTCAGGTCATTGACTCCAAGAAGGAAATCAAGTTCTCGCAAGGTCCGAGCCTTCCGGCCCTCATGCAATGCACGGACAGATTCGCGGCGTTCCATGAGGACTCGCCCCCAGCGATCGGGTGCAGAATCCATGAAAATCCCGAATGCAGTTGCGCCGGCCGGGGGGTATTGCGGTCCGGTCCAAAGCTCCAGGCGGGGATCGAGCATGAAGACGCGGTCACCGTGCAACCAGTCCTTGTCGTACTCGAAGGAGGCTGGCAAATCGGTCCGGATTTCATGGCGGAATAAGGTTCCCACCTTCTGGATCGGGCCGAGTTCCGGGGCGTCAAGGAAAACTTCGAACGCCTGACGGCGAGGTTTATGGGTTGCCATTGGGTTCGCTGCGGGATTTCCGTCCAGGCAATTGCAAGTCCTGTAGCTTTCGTCCCAGCACATCGTCCCGTGCCACCGCGTCGAGATCTCCATCCAATCCCAGGATCCGAAGGGCTCGCACGTATGTGCCCAGGGCAATTGTCGCGTCCCCTTTTTCCAGCCTGTTCAAGGTGTCGCGGGAAACACCCATCCGCTGAGCGAACACGATGGTCGTTATCTTGCGACGCAGCCTTGCTGTCCGCAGCCTTTCACCAAGATCAGCCATCTGCCTCTTGAGGTTTGGAAATGTCTGCGTGAACGTACGACCCATGTCCGATATTATAGTCAAAAAATACTTTTTTGTCCGTAATATCGGACAAAATGTGTGTAATTTGAGGTATTTCAGAAGGGGAAATTACGTAGAATCAGCGAAAAAGGCATGAATAATCTGAATTCGAGGTGCCGGTAGGTTCGAATCCGGCCATCCCGACCAGTTAGACCGAAGTAAGGCTTACTCGAACGCAAGCCCTTGATCAGCCACATTGACCCGGAAGGTAGCCGCCCCGGCCCGCCGATCTTCAGTGCGAAGAACCGATCCTGATCTCCCCGAACTCCTGGAGCTTCGCCAGGACGGACTCCCGGATCTCATCGCAGCGCTTCTGCGTGGCGCCTTCGAAGCGCGTCACCAGGCTCGGCTGCGTGTTGGACGCGCGCACCAGCCCCCAGCCGTCCGGGAACAGGATGCGCACGCCGTCGATGGCGATCACCTTGGCCGTCTTCGAATAGTACTCGACGGCCTTTTCCGCGATGCGGAACTTCTCCTCGTCGTCCTTGCACTCGCAGCGGATTTCCGGGGTGTTGAAGTACCTGGGCACCCCGGCCAGCAGTTCGGACGGCGCCTTGCCGGTCTTGTCCAGGATCTCCAGCATGCGGCAGCCCGCGTAGATGGCGTCATCGTAGCCGAAGTATCTGTCCGCGAAGAAGATGTGGCCGCTGACCTCGCCGGCCAAGGGGGCCTGCTCCTCGGACATCTTTTTCTTGAGCAGGGAATGGCCCACTTTCCACATGATGGGCCGGCCGCCGTCCTTGGCGATCTCCTGCTCCAGGGCCATGGAGGATTTCACCTCGTAGATGATTTTCGCGCCGGGGGAGGTCTTGAGGATGTCCTTGGCGAAGATGAGCGTCAGCAAATCCCCCGGGATGAGATCGCCTTTCTCGTCGATGACGCCGATGCGGTCGGAATCCCCGTCCAGGCCGATGCCCACGCGGGCGCCGGTGGCCTTGACCTTTTCCGAGAGCTCCACCACGTTTTCCCAGATGGTGGGATCCGGATGATGGTTGGGGAAGCGCCCGTCCACGGTGTCGTTGATCGCGACGACCTCGGCGCCGATGCGGCGGTAGACTTCCCTCGCGAACAGGGCCCCGGTGGCGTTGGCGGGATCCAGCACGATCTTGATGGGTTTGGAAAGCTTGAACTTCGACTCGAGGTACCGGATATAGTCCTCGGTGATGTCCTTGCTCTCGCGCTTCCCCCGGCCGTCGGCGAAGGCCTCCCCGGCCGCGCGCCGCTTGATGTCCACGATGTCTGAACCGAAGAGCGTGGTCTTGCCGATGCCCAGCTTGAGCCCGTTGTATTCCTTGGGGTTGTGGCTGGCCGTGATCATGGCGAAGCCGTCGATCTCCAGGTGGAAGGCGCTGAAGTAGCAGAGGGGGGAGGTGACGATGCCGATGTCCACCACGTCGATCCCGGTGGCGGTGACTCCGGCGATGAAGCCTTCCTTGATTTCGGGGGTGTGCAGGCGGACGTCCCCGCCCACGGAAATCCTTTTGAGGCCGCGCTCCCTGAGGACGGTGCCGAAGGCCATGGCGATGCGGCGGACCGTGTCCGGGGTGAGGTCTTGCGGATGGAGGCCGCGGATGTCGTATTCGCGGAAGATGGAAGAGTTCATGGAGAGTTCCCTGGGATCGATATTAAGTGAGATTGCAAAAGTCAAAGTGCAAAATGCAAAGGGCAAAATTGAAAGCCAAGATCGGTGGCGTGCGGGCATTGCCAGGAGAGAGGTCGAACCGGCCGGGAACGGCCATTCCCTTCATTTTGCACTTTGCACTTTGACTTTTGCACTTTGAATTCCGTCCGATCGAAGCCGGCGTTCAGACCTCGATCACCGTGTCCTTCGCGATCACCACGATGCCCGTATCCGTGACGTGGAAGCGCTCGCGGTCCCGGTCCAGGTTGATGCCCACTTCGAAGCCCGCGGGGATCTTGATGCCTTTTTCCACGATGGCGCGGTGCACGCGGGCTCCGCGGCCCACGTCCACGTTCGGGAACAGGATCGAGTCCGTGACCACGGCGTGGCTGTGGATCTGGCAACCGGGGGAGAGGATGGAGTGGATGGCCCGTCCGCCGGAAAGGATGCAGCCTTCGCAGACGATGGAGTCGTAGGACACGCCTTTGCGCCCTTCCGGATCGCCTTCGCCGAACACGAACTTGGCGGGAGGCAGGTTCCAATTCACCGTGCGCAACGGCCATTTGGAATTGTACAGGTTGAAGATGGGGGAGACCGCGCAGCAATCCATGTTGGCTTCGAAGAACGCTTCCAGGGTCCCGATGTCCTTCCAGTATCCCTGGCTGGCCTCGTTTTCCCCCTTGATGCGGTTCTCGTTGAAATCGTACACGTACACCGGGTGGTGGTTGTAGATGGAGGGCAGGATGTCCCGGCCGAAATCGTGGTGGGAGTTGGCGAGCTTGCTGTCCGAAAGGAGTTCCCGGACCAGGAATTTGCTGTTGAAGATGTAATTGCCCATGGAGGCCAGGGACCAGCCGGGCCGACCGGGCATGGGCTTGGGCCGGCTGGGCTTCTCTTCGAAGCCGATCATGCGGCCATTGTCGTCCACTTCCACCACGCCGAAGCTCCGGGCTTCGTCCTGGGGTACCGGAATGCAGGAAATGGTGGCCAAGGCGCCTTTGGAAATGTGGTATTGGAGCATCTGGTTGACCGCCATCTTATAGATGTGGTCCCCGCCGAAAATGGCCACGTGATCCGGACGCACGTCCCGGATCAGGTTCACGTTCTGGTAAATGGCATCCGCCGTTCCCATGTACCAGGAGTTGCCGATGCGCATTTGGGCCGGCACCATGTCCACGTACTGGTCCAGGTTGCGGTTCAGGTCCCAGGCCTGGGAAACGTGCCGGTTCAGGGAGTCGGATTTGAACTGGGTCAGAATCTTGACCTGGTAGAATCCGGAATTCACGAAATTGTTGAGGACGAAGTCGATAACCCGGTATTTTCCCGCGAAATGGACCGCGGGTTTGGCCCGGTCGTTGGTCAGGGGCTGTAGCCGGGAGCCTTGTCCTCCGGCCAGAATCATCGCCAACAGGTTTTCCATGTAAACTTATGCCTTCAGGGGGGTAGGGGGGATGGCTCGGGAACCGGGTTGACCCGGAACCGGGCGAGGTTGAGTTAAATCCATTATAGTGGGGGGAAAATAGGATTTACGGCGATTTTACGCAAGCATTTGGATAGATTAAGGAAAATGGGATTTGGGGAAACAGGGGCGGTTTGTTCAAAAGAAAGGGGGCGCTCCCCAGGAGCGCCCCCAATCGATACTGGTAGTGCGTAGGGGAGTTGAACCCCTGCTTCCGCCGTGAGAGGGCAGCGTCCTAACCACTAGACGAACACACCAACACCTTTAAATTTAATAAGAAAAACTACTTTTTGCCATGGCGCGTTATTACTTTTTCGAGCCAACTGAGGGAATTCAGGCACATTTGTACAGAATATGCGGGTTTGCCCGGAGGATTGGGTACACCCTTGCCGGGGTGCGCCCTTTGGAACATGAGAACGTCCATGGCAGTCATTTTTCAGGCTGCGGAGAACTCGCGGTGAGGGGATCATCAGTTATGCGGAATTTCCTTTTTGGATTGTCTTTGACCTTGGGTTCCTTTCAAGCAGGATTTGCATCCTGTCTGGATACAACCCTGGTTATAGCCAACGGCGCCCCCGGGTTCGCCACTCCAGGCGGGATTCCGACCTACACTCCCGCGGCCGGTGGTGCCATCAATGATGTCATCAAGAATTGCACCGAAGCGACCATGACCGTCCATTTGAAGTTCGTCGACGCAGCCCACGGAGACACTCTGCGCCTGGCCAATGAAATCCTGGTCACCGGCCGGAGCGGCAAAACCACCCGCATCGTGGGCGAGGGGACCGGCGATTCCATCGTCACCCTGCTGGAAACCAGCGTTACCGATCCGCAACTGATCCAGGTCAATGCCTCCAACGCCACCATCCTGTCCGGTCTGGGCTTCGCCCGCAAGACTATAGGTCCCGGCCCTACCGGCAGCAACAACTCCTCCGTCGTCATCTTGGCGAATGGCTCGCAGGTGGTAGGCTGCCATTTCTGGATGCTCGACAATTCTTCCCAAGGCACCGGAGCCTTGCTGGATATCCAGTCCGATTCGACCCTGGTCGAACGATGCCTGTTCCGCGCTCCGCCGGAGGGCGCCGGGCGCTCCACCGGCTTGCAAACGGGCGGTACCGCCACCCGGGTGGAAATCCGCTCCAACGTCTTTTTCAGCACCGGCGTGTTGTTGGCCGCATCGGGATCGGTGCATGTGCTGGCCAATACCTTTTGCGGCTCCCGGGACGCGCGCAACGCCATCATTGTCGGCACGACGGTCAATTCGCCCGGGACCAACGTCACCATCATGCACAATCTCTTCGCCAACAAGGTGGACCTGCTGCCTCCCATCGCGTTCAGCGGCCCGGTGGCGAGCTCGGACAGCATCCTCAGGAACGCCTGGTCCCGCGGGTCGGCGAACCTGGCCCTGGCCGTGTCCGGGTCGACCGGGACCGCGTCCATCACCTTGAACAACGGCTCCGGGACCAACGTCAACACGCCTTTGCCCAGGGGCTTCTCCAATTACGGGCCTTCCTCCTTCGACGTGAAGGATTATCCCCTTACCCAATTGCGCAGCGAACCCACCCTGGTGCGGAAGCATGTCGATTTCGGCAAGATGTTCAAGGTCTTCATGAATTCCAATTGGACCGGCATGGCGGACATCAAGGACGTTCCCGCGGCCAGGCTCTATTTCCCCAGCTTCACCCCCTTCCTGGCGGGAAAGACCTGGCTTCCCAACGTGAAAGTCGGGGCCTTCGTGGATCAGGACGGCCTGGAAACCCCCGCCCCCCTGGATTCCGGCGCGCGGGGCAGCGCGTTGAAATTCGATATCATCGGCGACAGCACGAGAATCAAGGTCAGCAAGCGGAGCTTCGACGCCAACTATTACAAGACCACTGTCCTGACGCCGGAGTTCATGTACTATTTCTTCAGCGATACCCTCGGCAAGCTCGCTTCCAACGATTCCAATGCGTTGAAGACCTCCACCCGCAACGCCTTCGTGCGCAAGACCTACCTCGGGGACGATTCCATCCTCACCGTGCCCAGGGAAGTCCGCAACGATCGCAGGGATATCTTCGTGAAGCTCCTGCATTACCGGCAGGGGCGGCAGGCGGTGGTCCAATCGGAGGCAGCCATCGCCCAGGTCAGCAACGTACCGGCCTATCCCATCAACGACCTGGCCTTGAAAGTGGAAGGCAACAGCGATTTCGCGGGCGGCAAAGCGACCATCACGGTCACCCGGGGCGCCGAGCCCATCGACAGCGTGCGCGTCGTGGCCGCGAACCTGCAGGGCCAGACCGTGGCTTCCGGCGCCAAGGCGGCCACGGGAAGCTCCCTGAGCTTCGTCCTGGACGTGGGCAAGGGGACCTTCGTGTTCTACGCGGTGCCTTTGGCGAAACTGGGCGGCGTGGCCAAGCCCGGCCAGCCCACCGCCAACTCCGCGGCCTTCTCCTTCCAGATTTCCCAGAACGATACCGTCTACCTTTCTTACAAGACCGGCTCTTGCGCCGGGGCCACCGGGGCCGAGAACCTCCCTTATTGCAGCATGGACTCGGCCCTCAATGAAATCCGGGTCCGGAGTGGCACCACCATCATCGTCAAGAACGCGAGCCCGGCGGTGGCGATGGAAGACATCGGCATCGCGCCCACGGCGGCCGGCGATTCCACTCCTTTGACCATCACCACCCTGCTCGTCAACAACAGATACGACGTCACCCGGCCCATTTTCCGGGGCAAGACCAAGGAGGCCCTGACCATTACGCGCAAGAACGTGACCTTGAAGGGTTTCTTCATCGAAATGCCGGTGGGCGGCGCCAACAACGCCGTCAACGTGAAAGCGGGCGGCGTGCAGATCGAAGGGAACCTCTTCCGCGCCTTGGCCAAGGGCGCCGTGGACGGGGCGGCCGTGAATATCGACGTCGGCGCCACCGCGGACATGCGCTTCCTCAACAACGTGGTCTGGGCGTTCACCAAGAACGTGCAAATCACCAACACCGCGTCCGCCAATGTCCGCGTCCTCAACAATACCTTCGTGGAAGACGCCGCCCTGAACCCGGGAAAAGGCGTGGGCATCAACCTGGTGGGCACGGGCGCGCTCACCGCCGTGTTCGCGAACAATTTCTTCTCGGGCATCACCAACCCCATCGATGCGAGCCTGAAGGACAAGTCCCCGTCCCCGACCTTGGATCACAACGTATTCACCAAGAAACCCGACTTGCGGGGATTGTCCGAGATCGGGCTGGATACCAGCAGCTACCGCCTGGCTTCGACGGATATCTGGGGTTCCAGTTACCTGTTCAATCTGGAGAACGAGCTCACCAGCGCCATCGATTGCAACGCCCTGTCGCCTTGCAATCCCCTTTACGGGGGCAGCTCTTCCACCACCTATAACACCAACGTTTCCACGGACTTCCTGGGGAAACCCCGCGTCAACCGGAAAGAGGTGGGAGCCTACGAGTTCAATTCGTCCCCGTCCTCGGTCCTGGGCGTTCTCGATCTCGATCTCAGCCTGGTGGACAATAACTACCAGCGCCTCAATTTCGTGGTCACGGGCAAGACCTTCGATCCCGCGGCCGGAGAAGCCGATTCCGTCCACGTCTGGTGGTCGACGACCAGCCTCTCCGGAAACATCGATCCGAGCCTTTCCACCATCCCCGCCATCCGCCAGAAGCATTTCCCCATCAGCAAGCTGGGCGCCGGCAGCTTCTCGGATTTCGCGGACAGCATCAAGGAGGAAAACCGGCTATACTACTTCTACGCGGCCCTGGGACGGACCGCGGTTGTCGGCGGGACGGCCACCCGCAAGCTCGGATACGCCTATTCCGCCGCCATCGTCTCGGACATCAACAAGGATTCCGCGGATTGCCAGTTCAAGATTTCCAACTCCGTCTGTCCCAGCCCGGGTGGCGTGTTCGTCCCCATCAATCCGACCTATTCGGGGTTCCAGACCCAGGTGACCATGACGGAAACGGTCACCAGCGGCGTTTTCAAGAATCCGAAGTTCGAGCCGATTCCCTTGCCCTTGGTGTTCAACCTGGACCTGACCTCGCCCCTGCCCATGATCATCTTTTCGACCCAGATCGCCGGGCTCGGGGTTCCCGGCTCCGCGCAGATGTTCAGGGCGAGCATCACGTTCGACGGCACTCCCAACATGGAAGGCAAGGAACTCTTCCTCATCCCCACGGACCCGAAAGGCATGGCCAGCCTGGTCTCCTCCTGGAGCCTCAAGCAGGAGAACGGCAAAACCACCATCACCATCGAATCGAGCATGGACGGCACCCAGCAATACGCCTTCGGCAAGGTGCAGGCTTCCATGGAGCCGGGCACCATCACGACCACGGACGCGGCCCCGCCGGTGTTCGACTTCGAAGCCGCGAAAGACAGTTCGGTATTGCATATCCCCGTGAAGTTCAAAGGGTCCGACTTCAAGACGGCGAATCCCCTGGTCCTCATCAGCCTGGTGCCGTCGGGCGGGTCGATCTCGGGCGTTCTGAACGGAACGAAGCACCATTCCAGCACCTTGGCGCTGACCATGGGATACGCGGCGTTGAAGGACAGCCTGAGGGACGACCGCTTCTACAAGTATTACCTGAAGGCGGTCGCCACGGAGGCGGCTTCCACCGTGGCCGGCGGCCATCACAAGCCCTTCGTGCTGGATTCCGTCTCCATGGATGATTTCCTGTCCGCCACCCGGAGGGATACCAATAACCTGGCCATCGTGAACGTCTCCAATAACCCGGCGGTCGCGAGGGGGGACCTGGGGGAGATCACCGTGTCCATCCCCGTATCCAAGGCGTTCAAGGACTTCGATCGGTACGCCGACAAGACGGGCAAGGCCTCGCGCAGCCTGGAAGTGGAATACACCGTATTCGACGGCGCCAAGATTTCCCGCAGCCGTTCCTTCATCCGCACCAAGTTCACCCAGAAAGACCTGGGCATCACCGACAATCCCGAGTTCTCCTCCTCCTCCTCGGCCAAGCCGCGGTGGAACCTGTTCGGATACCCCTGGGTGGAGAGTTCGGATCCCAACCTGGCCCGCGTCCTGGCCGTTTCCAAATGGGACCATGACCATGCCCGGCTGATGCAATACAAGGGCGCGGGAACCGGCGCGAGCTCTTTCAACGCGTACGACGGATCCAACCCCGATGCCATCAAGCTCGACTCGGGCCGGGCGGTATGGTCCGGTTCGACCGGCTCGTACCGGCCCAATACGGCCGGGGGCATGTCCCTGGACTACCAGCCCTTCAGCCTGGCGTTGAATCCGGGACAGTGGAACGATTTCGCCCTGCCCTTCAACTTCCCCATCACCTGGAAGGACATCCTCGATTCCAGCGGGGTCGCGAACGCCAACGACGTCCCGGCCTGGAGGTTCATGCCGGAAACGCAAACTTGGGAGGCATTGACCAAGGGCAGCGCCAGTCCTGCCGTCCCCGGCTCGGTGCTGCTGCCCTGGCAGGGATTCAGCGCGAAACCGGCCACTGCCGTGACCTTGAAGTTCCCCCTGCTGGATTCCGCCCGCTCGGCCACCAAGACCGCCCCCAAGGCCGCGGCGAAGACCGCCGCCGGAAACGCCTCCCCGGGAGACGGGTCCTGGACCGCGCGGGTATTGGCCACCAATGGCACGGTCGGCATGTCCCTGCGGATCGGCAAAGGCGCCCGGGAGGCGATCTTCCCGGAGGCCCCGGACGTTCCCGGCCAGGATTTCCGCGTCGCGCTGAAACGCGTCACCCCCGCCGGCGAGGAGAACGTTTCCCAATACATCCAAGCCCAGGACGGTTCCTGGCAGGGCCATTGGGCGCTGCGCGCCGTCGCGGACAAGGGCGCGAAGGGCATCAGCCTGAGGGTCGCCGACGCCGGCAAGGAGATCCCTCTTTACCTGGTGGACGTGCTGCACCAATCCGCCACGCCCCTGAGCGCGGAGGCTCCCATCGAGATCTCCCCGGAGGAATTGCGCGCGAACGACTACCACGTGGTGGCGGGCGACGACCAATACCTCCAGAACGTGCTGCACGGCCTGGTGCCCTTGCACCTGCTCGCCCTGTCGAACTATCCCAATCCGTTCGCCGGATCGACCCTGATCCGCTATGCGTTGCCGGAGAGCTTCGGCAAGGTTTCCTTCGACCTCAAGGTGCGCGACTTCCGCGGCCGCACAGTGTGGGAACGGACCCTCAAGGGCGGAAACTCCCTGAGCTACCTCTGGGACGGCCTGGACAAGATGAATTCGCCGCTTCCGGCCGGGGTGTATACGCTCTCGCTGGAAGCCGCGGCCGTCGGCAAGCCCGTGTTCCGGGCCAACCGCCGCATGCTGAGGATGTAGTCCGGATCTTTACTTGTCCGAATATTCGCTTTGGATGGCCACGAGCTCGGGAAGCCGGGAGAGGAAGATGTCCACCATGAGCGGATCGAAGTGCTTGCCCCGGCCCTCGGTGATGATGCCCACGGATTGTTCCATGGAGAAGGGGGGCTTGTAGCACCGCTTCATGGTCAAGGCGTCGAACACGTCGGCCACGGCGGTGATGCGGCCCATGAGGGGGATTTCCTCGCCCTTGAGGTTGCGGGGATAACCGCTGCCGTCCCATTTCTCATGATGGGTCATGGCCACGGTCTCGGCCACCTGCAGGACCCGCGAATTGGCGTTCTTGAGGATCTGGCCGCCTATTTCGGCGTGCTTCTTCATGATCTCGAATTCTTCGGCCGTGAGGCGGCCGGGCTTCAGCAGGATGGAATCGGGGATTCCGATCTTGCCGATGTCATGCAGGGGGCTGGCCTTGCTCAGGAGCCAGGTTTCCTCCTCGCTCAGGCCCACGCCCCGGGCCATCACTTCGCAGTATTTGCTGATGCGCAGCACGTGGTAGCCGGTTTCGTCGTCCCGGTATTCGGCCGCCTGGCAGAGGCGGTTGATGGTGTCCAGATGGGACCCCTCCAGCATCTGCATGGCGTCCTTGATCTGATTGGTGCGTTCGGTGACCAGGTTCTCCAGGTTGCGCTGGTAGTTGAGCAGCTCGAGCTTCATCCGCTTCTTTTCCAGCGCGTTGGTGATGCTGTGGATCACCTGCTTCAGCTGGATGGGCTTCAGGATGAAATCGTACGCGCCCTCCTGCATCGAAGCGACGGCGGTATGGATCTCGGCGTTTCCCGTGAACAGGATGACGGCCATCTCGGGCCAATTGGTCTTGACTTCCCTCAGGAGATCGATTCCGGTCTTGCCCGGCATCTTGATGTCCGAAAGGATGCAGTCCACGCCTTGCACCGTCTGCAGGATGTGCATGGCGGAGTCGACGGCGTTGGCGCTGGCGCAATTATAACCCTGCAAACGCAGGTAGTCGCAGATGACCGTGCAAATGGACGGCTCATCGTCGACAATCAGTATGTTTCCTTTGGAGTCCAATTTGCCTCTAGGGGTTATAACCTCGCTAATTTTAAAGGCCGGTGCTCTCCAAAGCCAACAGCAAAATTCGGGAAGCGGCGCCGGAGGCGCGTCCCTAACACCTAAAATCGGGGATGGGGGTGCGATTGCGGCGCGAAAAGGGGTCGGGAACCCGGGAATCGCCCGGATAGGGGGCTGCGTCTACCGCTGGGCTCGAGGGGCTATTGGAACAGTTCCTTGAACATGGCCCATCCGGAGGTGGACATGGACGCCGATCCCAGCGAGAGACTCTTGCTGAACATGTTCCCGAGGCCTGCCAAGGCGAAGCTGATCAAGGTCAGGATGATTAGCTTTTTCATCTTCCCCACAAGGTACCAAGATACCCCTGTCGGGCAAACCGGCAGGGTGTCATTTTCGTATTTCCAAGGTATACGGAGCGGATTTCAGCCCGCAGCCGCGCAAAATGACGCGGCCGTCCCCAATATCGCTAATTCCGGAAGCTCAGGTCCATATGATTCACCACTTTCGCGGACTTGGGAAGGGCGGCCACCCATTCCTGATAGATTCCGGAAACCAGGTATTGATCGTTCTGCTGGAGCTGGGTCTGGACCTTGGCCGCCAGGTCCGCCTCGGACAAGGGAACCTTTTCCACGACCTTGGCCATGACGGCGCCCATCTCGGTGCCTTCCACCTGGCCCCAGGCGCCCACAGGCTGGTTGAAGACCTTGAACAAGGCCGGGCTTGAATAGCCGAAACCGGGCAGCCAATTGTCCGCGGAGATGGCCCCGGCCGCGGTGCTGTCGAGCACGGCCTTGCCGAAGCGCGCGGGCAGGGCGCCCTCCGGGGCCGAGGCGATGGCGGCCTTCTGCGCTTCCAATTCCCGCTTCGCGAGCTTCAGCTTCTCGTCCCGGGCGAGGAGATTGCCGATCTGGCCCTTGGCCCGGTCGAAGTTGCGGCCCTTCTCGAACCGGGCATCGCGTTCGAAGAGATAGATTCCGTCCTCGGCCTGCAGGGCCTCGGAAATCTTCTCCTTGGCTTCGAATTGACCGAAGGCGAAGGAGCTGGCTCCCTGCACATAGGTGCCCAGGGGCGAATAGTTGTTCTTCTCGAAGATGGGGGACTTCTCCAGGGCCAATTTGGCATCCCTGGCCGCCTTTTCCAGGCCCCCTTTCTGGGCGCTGGCGCGGATCTTTTCCGCTTCTCCCATGAGGCTGTCCACGGTTTCGGTCCCGGCCGTGACCTTGAGCAGGATATGGCTGACCTCGATCTTCTCCGTGGAGTCCACCTTCTTCTTGTCGTTGAGCTGGATGATGTGGTAGCCGAACTGGGACAGCACCGGATCGGAGATTTCCCCGGGATTGAGGGCGAAGGCGGCGTTCGCGAAGGCCGGGTCCAGGCCTTCCCGGCCGCGCAGGCCTTCCAGCTTGCCGCCCTTTTCCGCGCTGCCGGGATCGTTGGAATAATCCTTGGCCAGGTCCGCGAACTTCTCCCCGTTCCGCACGCGCTCCTTGAGTTCCTTGGCGAAGTCCGCCATCAGAGCGCTGTCGGCATGGGAGGGCTTGAGGGGAAGCTTCACGTAAGCGAGCCGGGCCGCGTCGTCGTGGAAATAGAAGCTGTCCGGATGGGCGTCGTAATAGGCCTTCAGATCCGCGTCCTGGAACTTCTCGGGATTCACGGGGAAGGAGTCCGCGGAAACCTGATAGTACTTCACCTTGGCCTTGGTCTCGCGCGTGGCCGCGTTGTACGCCTCTTCCAGGGGCGTGCGATGGATCTGGGATTTCATGATCTGCTGCAGCTGGATCTGGGGGATCACGGAAAGGCGCAACTGCTCCTCGAGCTCGCGCATCGAATAGCGATCGTAGATGGAATCCTGGGCGAGCCAGTCCTGGTAACGGGCCTGGTCGATGGTGGAATCGGCCAGGAAGGGCGGCATTTCCTCATAGCCGCGGTAGCGCGCGATGTGGCCGGCGACTTCCTGCGGATGCTTGACCACGTAGTCCATCATCTCCTCGCGCGAGGCGCGCAGCTGGTACTCGTCGAAAATCTTCTGCATCAGCACGGTCTGGACCTTGAAGTTGAACATGCCTTCCCGGATCTGGGCCAGTTGCGCGCCTTCCGGGGCCTTGCCGGTCTGAGCTTCCTGGCCTTTCAGGTAGTTCGACAGTTCGGCCTGGAAGCGCTTGGTGGGGATCTCCTCCCCATCCACCGATCCCACGATATCATGGTGGCGGTCCGAGCGGTAACTGCCCGCGCGGTCCATCATGATCAGGCCCCCGAGGATGAAAATCCCGAAAATGCCTATCACCCACTTGGCCTGCTTTTTCATCCATTCCAAAGTCATTGCGGAAAGCTCCATTCCTGAACGGGCCGGAATCCGGCCCCGACGATCCATGGCCGCGCTTCGCGCGGCTGCGCGGCTTAAATTTATATATTTGGCCGCATCCGGTCGACCTTTCGACCGGCCTGGCCGAACCTTTCGGCCAGGCAGGCAGTGCCCTTCAACCAGACCTGATCCAGTACAGGCGGAGTCCGGATGCCCGTATATGATTTCATCGTCGTCGGGTCCGGAATCGCCGGCCTGTCTTTCGCCCTGAAGGCCGCCTCCCACGGAAAAGTCCTGGTTCTGACCAAAAAATTGAGCTGGTCCGGATCCACCAACCTGGCCCAGGGCGGGATCGCCTCGGTCATGGACCCCAGCGATTCGGTGGAGCGCCATGCCCAGGACACCCTGACCGCGGGGGCGGGCCTCTGCCGGGAGGATCGGGTGCGCGTGCTGGTCAACCGCGGCCCCCAGGCCATCCGGGACCTGGTCGAATGGGGCGTCCGCTTCACCCTGGCCAAAGGCAGGAACGGCTCTCCGGCCGGCGGCAAACGGGGAGGCGCGCCTTTCCACCTGGCCCGGGAAGGCGGGCATTCCAGTTCCCGCATCGTCCACGCCGACGATCTGACCGGCCACGAGATCCAACGCGCCTTGATCGAGGCCGCCAGCAAGCATAAGAACGTGACCATCCTGGAAAACTACCTGGCCATCGATCTGGTGACCCGGAAGCACCTGCGCCAGGGGGAGAGGGAAACGGGCGCGCGCCGTTGCTACGGCCTCTACGCCCTGGACGTGAAGGCGGACAAGATCGACCTGTTCCTGGCCGGGGCCACGGTGCTGTGCACGGGCGGGGTGGGGCAGATCTACGCCCATTCCACCAACGATTCGGTCTCCACCGGGGACGGCATCGCCATGGCCTTCCGCGCCGGCGCGGCGGTGGAGGACATGGAGTTCATGCAATTCCATCCCACCTCCCTTTACAATCCAGGGCAGCCCACCTACCTGATCACGGAAGCCATGCGCGGCCACGGGGGGATACTGCGGAACTTCCGCGGGGAATCCTTCATGGACAAGGTCCATCCCCTGAAGTCCCTGGCGCCCCGCGACATCGTGGCCCGGGCCATCGACGCGGAAATGAAGCGGACCGGCCAGCCCTGCGTGTACCTGGACGTGACCGGCTCGGGCAAGGCCGACCTGGTCAAGCATTTCCCCAACATCTACGCCCATTGCCGGGACATGGGCCTGGACATCTCCAAGCAGTGGATCCCGGTGGTGCCGGCCGCCCATTTCATGTGCGGCGGCGTGAAGGTGGACGTGAATTCCGCCACGGAACTGGCGGGCCTTTATGCGGTGGGGGAAACCGCCTGCACCGGCGTGCACGGGGCCAACCGCCTGGGCAGCAACTCCCTGCTGGAGGGCGTGGTGTTCGCGGACCGGGCCCTCACGCACATCGCGGCCAACCCTCCGTCCAAGCCGTCCAAGGGCCGGTTCAAGAACTGGAACAGTTTCGCCCTGAAGCCGGCTCCGGAAACCATCATCTACAGCCATTCCCTGGAGACCATCAAATCCACCATGTGGCATTACGTCGGCATCGTCCGCAGCGATTTCCGCCTGGCCCGCGCCGAGGAATTCATCCGCGTCATCAGCCGGCAGATCCACAAGGATTACTGGTCCTTTTCCATGGTCCCGGACCTGATCGAGCTCCGCAACCTCACCTTATGCGCCGAACTCATCATCCGTAGCGCGCGCAAGCGCAAGGAATCCCGCGGCCTCCACTACAATCTCGACCATCCCAAGGCGGACAGGACGGCGAGGCATACGACGTTGCGGTTGAGGCCGGAATAGAAATCAAAGTGCAAAAGTCAAAGTGCAAAGTGCAAAATGAGGAAAAGAAGGGTTCCCGCTCTTCAACTTTGGACTTTGACTTTTGCACTTTGAAATTTGAACTCTCTCCCTGACGCACCCCTGATGTACTCCCTCCACCTCACGGGCAACCCCTGGTTCCTGCTCCTGATCCCGCCCGGCCTCTGGATCCTGTGGCGCCAGTACCGCGGCCTGGGGGAGGCGGGCGGCTTCCGGCGGGCGGGCGGATTGCTGTTCGCCCTGCAGGCCCTGGCCCTGGTCCTGCTGGCGGCCTCGCTCACGGCCCCGGAACTCAGGCGCCACCGGGTGGAGTTCCACAATCCCGCGGTGCTCATCCTCAGGGATCAAAGCGCCAGCTTCCGGGACGGGGCCTACCTGGGGCTGGGCGCGCGTTACCGGGATTTCGAAACCTCCCTGGCCCAGGCTTACGGCGGGCGGAAATTCGACGTGAAAGTGATCGACTTCGCGGAGGCGGCATGGCCGGTGAGCGGCTTCCCGGAACCGGGGCGTCCCGAGGCCGGGGAACCGGACGGGGACGGGGCCGCGTTGACGAGCCTGGCCGCTCTCGCCGATTTCGTGGACTCGGCGGCCGTCCCCAACCTGCAGGCGGCCTTCCTGTTTTCCGATGGACGATCCAATCTCGATTCCGGGCGTGCCCCGCCCAATTGGCGGATCCCGCTTTACCCCGTGGTGTTTCCGCCCGATTCCATCGGGGAAGTCCAGCCGGAGCGCGTGCAGGCGTCGCCCGGCGGAGCGCCGGGCGGGGCGATGGACGTGGAAGCCGCCTGGCGATGGGTGGGCCGGCCGGGGCAGGATCCGACCTTGAAAATCCTGCAGGGGAACCGGGTCCTGCTCGCGCGCAAGCTTTCCGCCGGATCCGGGGTCAACCGTTTCTCGTGGAGCCGGGACAAGGCCTCGGCGGATAACCGCCTTCCCCTGCGCGCCGTGCTGGAGCCCGCTTCCCCCGCGGCCGATTTCGATCCGTACAACGATACCTTGGGCGTTGCCCTCCTCCAGGGCCGCGCGGAACGGAACATCCACGTGTTCCGGCCCGTGCGCAGCCTCGATGAAAAAGGCATGCTGGGGATCCTGCAAGGCTGGGAAGGCACGCGCGTCGCCTTTTTCGGCGCCGAAGATATCGGAAAAATGGCCCTGGCCCCCGGGGATCAGGTCTGGGTGGAAGCGGGATCCCTCGGGCCGCAAAGCCGGTTGCAGGACTGGTTGCAGGCCACGCCGGCCCAGGTGGTGATCTACGCGCGTCCGGAGCCCGGCCGGAACCCCCGGCTTCCGGGACTGTCCGGCGCGCCCTGGCGGTCCTTCACGCCCGCGGCGGAAATCAGGGCCGGCAAGGCCGCGGCGGAAGCGTTCCCGGACGAAGTCGTGCGCCTCGGGAACCTGACCGCCGAACCTTTGGACGCTCCCGAAGCGCCCGGCCTGGCCTGGGTCGAAGCGCTGGAGGGCGGAAAGCGCGGCATGCTGATGGGGCGGATCCCCCTGGGGCCGGGGAAGCGCGCCTTCTTCTTCGCGTTGCCCGCCACCTGGGGGGCCCTCTTCGATCCCCAGGGGGATTTCGCCACCCGCGAAAACGTGGCGGCCTATGTCCGGGCCGCGCAGATATCGGCCGGCCGCGAAGACGGCGCGGTGCGGATTTCGCGGCCGGCGCGAGCCTATCACCTGGTCCCGTTCGACGTGGAAGTCCGCGCGCCGGAAAAAACCGGAACCGGGAAGGAGCCCGCGGGCCCCTTGGCGTTTTCCGTTTCCGGAGACGCGGGGTTCTCCAGGCAATGGCCCGTGGACGGGCCCGTCAAGGGCGTGGCCCTGCCGCGGGGGAAGTACCTGCTGGAACTGAAGGCCGGCCCGCAACGCCTGTGGAGCGACTCCCTGGAAGTGGCTCCCAAGGCCGCCTTGGAATTGGCCCGCATCGGATTCGATCGCGGCGCGCTGGAGGACGCGGCCTCGCGTTCCGGCGGCGCCGTCCTGGTCCCGCCGGAGCGCGGAGGCGGCGCATCCGATTCCGCCTGGGTAACCTTCGTGTTACCTGACCTCCCCGCCGCGCAGATCCGGGTGGAGAAGACCGCCTCCATCCGGCTCTACAACACCTTGGCGCAATGCCTGTTGGTGCTCCTCCTGCTTTCCCTGTCCTGGTTCCTCCGCAAGAAGTGGGACATGGACTGACTGCCCAGGCGGGCATTACTCTTCCGTAACCCATTCCGGTTTTCCCCATTACCCTGGAAACCGGGACTTTTGCCCCCTGTTTGGTTAAGTCCATGATTTCACCGTCGTTACCCTTCCGGAATGCCGCACTTTGAAGGTTAACCTGCGTTTCGACCGCATCAATACAGGTTTTTGAGGCGCACGGGGGAATTTTTTTCCTTGGGTTTTGTTGCAATTCGAAGGGTAATTATGGTAGATTTTGGGTAAAATTGGTTAACAATGGCCGACTCAAAGAACACCATCAAATTAGAGTCCTTCATCGGGAAGGCGACCGTGGCGATCGACGCGACGGGACGCACGAATTTCCCCAAGGACTTCCGCAAGATCCTGAAGGATGAAGCGGGCGGCCAGGTGATCGTCACCATCGCGGACGGACGCACCCTGGCGCTGTACCCGGTGTATGAGTGGAACAACTACATCCAATACCTGGAAAGCCTGGGACGCGGAGCGGAAGTCTCCAAGTTCCGCGCGCGCATCACGTCGATGGCCAAGCTTTCCGTGCTCGACGGACAGAACCGCATTTCCCTGACCTCGGAGCAGATGGCCTACGCCGGCATCGCGGGCGAAGTGACTTTCGTGGGCGACGGCAAGCGCGTGCGCCTGTGGGCTCCGGAGAAGTACTCGCAGCAGATCGAAGTGATCTCGCCCGATGAAGAAAAGCAATTCGAGAACTGGTTCTGATGGGAGCCCGGGACCGCGGCGCGCGCGCCGATCACGGCTACCATCTGCCGGTGATGGCGGACGAGATCACGGAACAGATGGTCGCTGACCCGGCCGGGACGTACCTGGACGCCACCATGGGGGGCGGGGGGCATGCGGCCCGGATCCTGGAGAAGCTGGGACCGGAAGGCAGGTTGTTGGGTTTGGACAGGGACATGGAAGCGGTCGAAAGGAACAAAGCGGCTTTCGCGGGCGAACCCCGGGTGCGGGTGGAGCGCGCGGAGTTTTCCCGCTTGGCGGAGTTCTGCGCCCCGGGCAGCCTGGCCGGCGCGCTTTTCGATCTCGGGGTCAGCTCGCGGCAACTGGACGCCAAGGAGCGCGGCTTTTCCTTCGCCCCCGGCACGGCCCTGGACATGCGCATGGGCGGGGAGGGCCCGGCCGCCGCGGATCTGATCGCCGGTTGGGACGAATGGGAGCTGGCGAGCGTCCTGCGCCGCAACGCCGACGTGACCGAGGCCAGGCGCCTGGCGCGCAATATCCTCGCCGCCATCGAGCAGGGCGGACCCATGAGCAGCGATTTGATCCGCAAAGCGGTGGAGAAGCTTCCCGGCGTGCGCGAGGACAACCGCAATTCCCTCCTGGCCCGGGTGTTCCAGGCCATCCGCATGGAAGTGAACGACGAGATGGGGCAGGTGGAAACCGGGCTCAAGGCGGCGGTGGCCTGCCTGCGCAGCGGCGGCCGCCTTTGCGTGCTGTCCTACCATTCCGTGGAAGACCGCAAGGTCAAGGAAACCCTGGCCGGGTTCGAGAAGGACTGCATCTGCGCGCGGAACCTGCCCGTTTGCATGTGCGGCGGCAACCACCGCCGGTTGAAGAAGCTGCTCCGCAAGCCCGGCCTGCCCACCGAGGCCGAACGGGATCGGAATCCCCGCGCGCGCAGCGCCAAGCTGCGGGTGATGGAGAAGGTATGAAGGGCCTGAAGCTGCGCACCGTCGTGGGGCTGTTCTGCCTGGTGCTGTGCGCCGCGGGCGTGCTGGTCGCGCATGTCTGGAAGCAGAACGCCTACGTGCGCCTGTCCATGTCCGCGGTGAAGATCGGCAAGCAGCGCGCCCAACTGCGCAACGACATCGCCCTGTTGGAGATCTCCGTGGGCGGGCTGAAAAGGCTGTCGCGCATCGAAGGCATGGCCAGGGGGCGCTTCGGGCTGGAATACGGGAACACGCCCGTGCTGGTGTATCTGGACGGCGATGCGGCCCAGGACCGGGGCGGCTCCGCACCGGCTCCGGAGGCCGGGACGGGAACGGCCGGCGTGGCCGGTAAGCCGGGCGAGGCCGGCAGGGCCGGCGCGGCGGCAAGGGACGACGGGACCGGAAGGACCAAGGCCCCGGAAGCGGTGGCCAGGGCGGAAGCGGATGCGGAAGGCAAAGGCCTGGAGGCTGGAAAGGTCGCATGGCGAATAAAAGGATTCTGACCCTCGGCTTCCTGCTGGCGATCGCCTGGATCGGCATGATCGGCCGCGTGGCCTGGGTGCAGGTGGTGCGGTCCGGCTATTACCGGGAGATGGCCTCCAGCCAGAGCATCCGCCGCAACGTGGTGGCCCCCAAGCGCGGCGAGATCCTGGACCGGGACCTGCAGAAGCTGGTGGTGAACGCCGACGTGGAACTGGAATCCGGCGCGTTCTCGGACGCCAAAGGCAACGTGACCAGCGCGCGCATGCGCAAGCTGAGCCGCGTGTGCCCCCAGGGCTTCCTGGCCGGGCAGGTGCTGGGCACGGTGGGCAAGGACGGCTATGGGCAGTTGGGCCTGGAATATTTCCTGGACCGGGAGCTGCGGGGCACGGACGGCTGGAAATACCTCCGCCACGACGTGAACAACCACTATTATCCGGGATTCGAGGAGCGGCAGAAAGAGGCCGTCAACGGCACCAACGTCGTGCTCACCCTGGATTCCAAGCTGCAGGAAATCGTCGAGCACGCCCTGGAACGCGGCGTGCAGAAGGCCGGCGCCAAGCAAGGCGTGGCCATCATCGTGGATCCGTACACCGGGGACATCCTGGCCATGGCCAACTATCCCTTCTACAACCCCAACACGCGGGACGGCGAGGACAAGGACGCCTGGAAGAACCAGGCCGTGGTCAAGGTCTACGAACCCGGGTCCACCTTCAAGATCATCACCACCGCGGCGCTGCTGGAGGAGAAGCTCATCAAGCCCACCGACAGCATCGACGGCGAGAACGGGCAGTACAAGATCTCCGGGCAGACCATCCGCGACACCCACGCCCACGGCAAGATCAGCTTCACCGACGCCCTGGCCTATTCCAGCAACATCTGCTTCGCCAAAGCCTCCACGCGCCTGCGGCCGGAGACCTTCTACAAATACATCCGCTCCTTCGGCTTCGGGATGAAGAGCGGCGTGGGCCTGCCCGCGGAAGAGAGCGGCGTGCTCAAGGCCGTGGGGGAGTGGAGCGGACGGACCCAGTCCACCATCGCCTTCGGCCACGAAATCTCCACCACCCCCTTGCAGGTGGCGATGGCCGCCGCCGCCATCGCCAACGGCGGCATGCTGATGAAGCCCCGCATCGTCAAGGCCTGGACCGACAACGCCGGCCGGGTGGTCCGGGAATTGCCGAGCCGCGCCGTGCGCCGCGTGATGTCCGAGGCCACCGCCGATCAGGTCAAGGCCATGATGGCGGCCGTGGTGGAATACGGCACCGCGAGCGACATCAAGAGCGACCGCATCGACATGGCGGGCAAGACCGGCACCGCCGAGAAAATCGACGCGGAGACGGGAAAATACGTGCACGGCCTGTTCAACTCCTCTTTCCTGGGCATGGCCCCCGTTGAGAAACCGGAGTTCGTGTGCATGGTGCTGTTGGACGAGCCCTCCCAGTTCAAGTACGGCGGCCAGAGCGCGGCCCCCATTTTCCGGGAGATCGTGGACCGGGTGATGGCGAATCCGGACTATCCCCTGGCGCGCCGCGCCTTGAAGCCGGCCGCGCCGGTGGCGGTCGCGCCCGCCGCCGACTCCTCCCCGGAGGCGGATGCCGCCGGGTTCCGCTATGCGGACGCCAAACGGGCGCTTTCCGGCGCGCCCCAAGGCATGCGGGCCGGAGGCTCCGGAGCGGGCATCGTCGTTTCCGATGCCGCGGCGCCCGCTCCCGCATCGCGGGCCGCGCGGGATTCCCGCTCGATGCCGGATCTCAACAACCATACCCTGCGCGACGCCTTGCTGAAGCTGAAGGACCTGGGCCTGGACGTGGAATACACCGGCACCGGCCGCATCATCCGGCAGGAACCCGCCGTGGGCGTCCCCGTCAAGCCGGGCCGCAAATGCATCCTCACCCTGGGATGGATGGGCTGATATGAAGCTTTCCGTGCTCCTGCGCGAAGCGGGCCTGGGACTCCAGGCCAATTCCGATCCGGACCTCACCGGCGTGCGCCTCGATTCCCGCAAGGTGGAAAAGGGCAATCTCTTCCTGGCCCTAAAGGGGGCCCATGACGACGGGTCCCGCTACGTGGCCGACGTGATCGCCCGCGGCGCCGCGGCGGTGCTTTCCGAGGGCAACTCCCATCCCGCCCTGGAGGGAGCCACCGAACCCCATCCCGGCGCGGAAATCATCCCCTGCCCGGGCCTGCGCGCCCACGTGGGCGAATTGTTCAACGCCTGGTACGGCCGCCCCTCCGACGGGATGGACACGGTGGCGGTGACGGGCACCAACGGCAAATCCACCATCACCAAATTGACCTCCGCGGTGCTCAAGGCCGCGGGCCGCAAAGTGATCTCCCTGGGGACCATCAGCTACGACGTCGACGGCGAGGCGCTGCCCTCCAATCTCACCACGCCGGGCCCGGACGAGCTCTTCCACATGCTGCGCCTGGGCGCCGACAAGCGGTGCACCGCCCTGTCCATGGAGGTGTCCTCCCATGCCCTGAGCCAGGACCGCGTGCGCGGGGTGCTTTTCGCGCGGGCCATCTTCACCAACCTCACCCGCGATCACATGGACTACCACCGGGATTTCGAGGACTATTACCAGGCCAAGAAGCGCCTGTTCACTTCCTATCTCCGGCCCGGCGGCATCGCCATCCTGAACCTCGATTCCCCCCAGGGCGCGCAATTGAACCGCGAACTGGCCTGCGCCAAGCTGACCTTTTCCCGCGGGGAAGCCTCTCCCGGAGGCGCGCCTGCGGACGTAGTGCTGACGAAAAGCGACCTGACCCTCGAGGGGACCGGATTCGAGATCGCCTTCCGCGGCGTCCCGTTCCGTTTCCGGTCCAGGCTGGTAGGGGCCATCAACCTCGAGAACCTGCTTGCCGCGGTGACCCTCGGGTTTTCCATGGGCTTCGACGCGCAGACCATCGGCAAGGGCATACAGGACGTGACCGTCATGGGGCGCAACCAGGTTTTCGCCCTGCCCAACGGGGCTTTCGCCGCGGTCGACTATGCCCACACCCCGGACGCCCTGGAGCGCGTGCTCCTCAGCCTGCGCCCGCTCACCAAAGGCAGCCTGGTCTGCCTGTTCGGGTGCGGCGGCGATCGGGACCGCACCAAGCGGCCCATCATGGGCGGCATCGCGGTGGAGCGCGCCGATCGGGCCTTCCTCACCAGCGACAACCCCCGCACGGAGGATCCCGGAGCGATCCTGGCGGAAGTGGCCGCCGGGATGAAGGACCGCTCCAAGGCGATCATCGTGCCGGATCGCCGGGAAGCCATCCGCCGGGCGCTCGGTTCGCTGAGCGCGGGCGATTGCCTGCTCATCGCCGGCAAGGGGCATGAGGACTACCAGATCATCGGCAAGGAGAAAAGGCATTTCAGCGACCAGGAAGAGATCCTGTCCTGGGCCGGAAGCGCGTCCGCGCGCGGAACGGAGGGCGGCCTTGGAGCTTAAGCTTTCCGAGCTGGCCGCCATGCTGGGAACGGAGATCCGCGGCAAGCACCGCGGCGGCAAGGCGGTGCGCCTGTGCACCGACTCGCGGGCGCTCAAGAGCGGCCAGGTATTCTGGGCGCTCAAAGGCGGGAATTTCGATGGACACGTATTTGCGAACGAGGCTTTCACCAAGGGAGGGTACGCGGCCGTGGTCGATGAAAAATGGTTACTGGAGAACGGCAAACCCGTCAACGTCTATATCCCCGTCAAGGACACCAATCTGGCCCTGCTGGACCTGGCGCGCGCCTATGCGGCCAAGTTCCGCATCCCCAAGATCGCGGTCACGGGGTCCAACGGCAAGACCACCACCAAGGACATGATTGCGCGGATGCTGGCCAAGGTGGGCCCCACCCTGTCCACCCAGGGCAATTTCAACAACCAGGTGGGCGTGCCGCTCACCCTGTTCGAATTGAAACGCGCCCACAAGTTCGCGGTCATCGAGATGGGCACCAACCATCCCGGCGAGATAGCGCCCTTGTCCCTGGCCGCCAAGCCTTCCCTGGCCGTGATCACCAATATCGGCTACAGCCACCTGGAGCATTTCGGGACCAAGGAGAAGGTGCGCGAGGAGAAGCTCACCATCACCGCGGGATTCGATCCCAAAGGGACCCTGATCCTGAACGTGGACGATCCCCTGCTGGCGGAAGTGCGCGCCTCCTCCCGCCAGAAGCTGCTGACCTTCGGCATCGACCGCGGCCAGATCCGCCCCGCGGACCTGGCGTTCAACGACGACGGCTGCGCTTCCTTCCGTATCGGCCGCACCAAGTTCAGGCTCCAGGTGCCGGGCCGGCACAACGTGTACAACGCCTTGGCCGCCATCGCCGTGGGCACGCAACTGCGCATTCCCAAGACGTTGATCGCGGAGGCTTTGGGCGCCTTCACCGCAAGCAAGAACCGGATGCAGGTGAAGAAGCTTCCCGGCCTCACCGTGCTGGACGATTGCTACAACGCCAACCCTTCCTCCATGAAGTCCGCGCTCGCCACCCTGGGCGGTTTCCGGGCCGCCGGCCGCCGCGTGGCGGTGCTGGGCGACATGCTGGAACTGGGCCCCGAAGGGGATGGGTTGCACCGCGAGATGGGCCAGTACCTGGTGGAAATGGGCGTGGACGAGCTGTTCACCTTCGGGACCGCCAGCCGCCACATCAACGCCGGCGCGCGCGAAAAGGGCCTGCCCCGCAACCGCGCCCATCATTTCTCCGAATTCGACCTGATGTGCGGGGAATTGCTCCGTTTCCTGATGGCCGGAGACGTGGTGCTGGTCAAGGCCTCCCGCGGCATGAAGCTGGAACGCGTATTCGAATTCCTGAAAGAGAAGGCGAAGGCGGGGATGTTGCCGGCGGAAGAGAGAATTTAGGGGGCATGGTTTAAGAGCTATGGAATCAATGGGTAAGGGATTGGAGACAGGGGTGCATTTGAGCGACGCCAAGGTCGGGAGTCGGGAGTCGGGAGTCGGGAGTAAAGAGGGAAGAGCAAGCTCTTTCCCTCTTTACGGCGCGCGTGCTAGCGCCGCGCCACTCTCGTCTTATTCCTCACTCCCGACTCCCGACTCCCGACTCC
>DATENA010000262.1:0-16631 GCA_035275285.1 Fibrobacteria bacterium
GGCCTCCGGACGCATGACCGCCCGGGTGCTCCCTTTTGCCGAGCAGCTGGCCGTCCCTTTAAGCCTGGTTTCCTACAACGGGGCGGAACTCCTGGAAGGCGGCCCGGCCGCCTGGACATCCGTTTCCCTGCGCGGCCTTTCCGCCGCCGCCCGGGACGCCGTCTTCGACCTGTGCCGTTCGCAACGCGTTTTCCTCAACGTCTATGCCGCAGGAAAACTCCACGGTTACCATCCCGAAGGGGATTTCGCCTGGTCCCGCCATTACGAAGCCAACTCCGGGGCCGTCTATGCCGGCAAACACACCTCCCTGGAATCCCTGCCCCTGGAAGGCATCCCCAAATTGCTGGTCATGGAAACCTTCGCGAACCGGGAACGCCTTTACGATGCTTGGTCTCCCCTGCTCTCCAACCACTGCGTCCTGACCAAATCCAATCCCGAATACCTGGAGTTCCTGGCCAAAGGGGTTTCCAAGGGTTCCGGCCTGGAAATCTGGCTGGAAAGGAACGACATCCTCCCTTCTGAACTGCTCGCCTTCGGCGATGCGGAAAACGATTTGGAAATGCTGCGCCTGGCCGGGATGGGGATAGCCATGGCCAATGCCACGCCGGGTTTGCGGGCCGCATACTCCCGCTTCTCCCGCTGGTCGCATGCGGAAGAAGGCGTCGCCAAGGAAATCGCGGCCCTATTCGGCTTACCGGAAAACTCCTGACCTGGAGCTAGAGGGTGTCATGCACAATTTCTGCGTAGCGGAAATTGTGCATGACACCCTCTGAGTCCGCACCCTCAATCCCCTTGGGAAAAGGAGTTATAACGGGAAAGGCGACAATTCCCGGTCCAGGCTCCGGTAATGCACCGCTTCCGCCACGTGCTGCTCCCGGATCACCGGACTCGCATCCAAATCCGCGATGGTGCGCCCCACTTTGAGGATTCGGTCGAAGGCCCGCGCCGAGAGCCCGAGGGTTTCCACCGCCTTCCGGATCAGCTTTTTCGTGCCGGGGGTCAGGACACAATGTTTCCGCAGTTGTTCTCCGGACATGAAGGCATTGCAGAATATGCCGGGCCCGCCATCCCTCCGGAACCGCGTCCTCTGGATCCCCCGCGCCCGTCCCACCCGCTCCCGGATGACGGAGGAGGACTCTCCGGGCCGGGACTCCACCAGTTGGGAAAATTCCAGGCCGGGGAGCTCCAGGTGCAGATCGATCCGGTCCAGCAAGGGACCGGAAAGCCTGGCGCGATAACGCATGATTTCCTCCATGCGGCATACGCAGCGACGGTGGCGATCCATCAGGAAACCGCAAGGACAAGGGTTCAAAGCGACACCAAGCATAATCTTGCAGGGAAAGAGGATGGTCTGGGCGGACCTGGAAATGGTCACTTCCCCTTCCTCCAACGGCTGGCGCAAACTCTCGATCACGTCCCGGTGGAATTCCGGCAACTCGTCCAGGAAAAGCACCCCGTTATGCGCCAGGCTGATCTCCCCGGGGCGGGACCATCCGCTGCCGCCCACCATGGCCTGCAGGCTGATGGAATGGTGCGGGGAACGGAAAGGCCGCCGGCGCGGAAAACTCTCCCCGGATTTCATCATCCCGGCCACGCTGTACACCCGCGTCGTCTCCAGAGCTTCCTCTTCGCTCAGGGGAGGCAAGATGGAAGGCAGGCGCCTGGCCAACAGGGTCTTGCCGCATCCCGGGCTTCCCACCAGAAGGAAGTTATGGGCCCCCGCGGCCGCCACCTCCAAGGCGCGCTTGGCGTTGGCCTGTCCCTTGACTTCCGCGAAGTCCAATTCCTCCCCGGCCTGGGAATCCTTCCACGCCCCCTTTCCCGGGTCGGGGAAAACCGGGCGCCGGAGGAAGTCCAACGCTTCCAGCAGATTGCCCGCGCCGAACACCCCGACGCCCTCCACCAGTACGGCCTCATCCCGGTTCGCCATCGGCACCACCAGGCCGGCCAAGCCGGATTGCTTCGCATAAATGGCGGCGGACAGGACTCCCCGCACCGGTCTCAGGTTGCCGTCCAAGGACAATTCGCCTAGGAACAGGAAGCCCTCCAGGGGCAAAGGCTCCAATTGGCCGGAGGCCAGGAGGATTCCCAGGGCCAGGGGCATATCGAAGGCGGTGCCTTCTTTCCGGATCCCGCCTGGGGCCAGGTTCACGGTGATGCGCTTGCTGGGAACCGTGAACCCCGAATTCTTGAGTGCGGCGAATACCCGCTCCCGCGCCTCTTTGACCGCGGAATCGGGCAGGCCCACCATGGTGAATCCGGGCAGGCCGGGCGCGATGTCCACCTCCACGGTGATCGGATAGACGTCGATGCCGGAAAGGGCACAGGTGGCGATTACCGAAAGCATGTCGCCCCCTAGCCGAACAAGGGAATTGGAGTGGCGTACAGGTTACGGTAAGCCTGCAAAATTTCGGTTTGCAATTCCTTGCGGAAGCGCATGGACAGGGTTTCGAACGCGCGGTACGGGGAAGCGGGACTTAAGCCGGGAAAGGCCAGGAAAAGGCCGTAGCGGCCGCGCAGGATCTTGATGCCGCGCAGGGAGAGGTTGCCGTTTAGGACCACTTCCGCGGTTGCCATGACTTTCGCGTCCGCATGGGTATTGGGGGCTATTTGAATCGACGTGATTTCCATTTTCCGTTTCTCATTTCCAGTTTGGAAAAAAGGCCCCGGGCGGCCTCGGACCTCGGGTCCTCGGTTCCCGCCCGGGAGCCTGCCGAGCGCGGTCGGTACTCGCGGTCGAGGCCGCTCCGCCGCGCCGGCATCCCATCAGGCCGCGGCCGCCAAGCGGTACTCGCTCAGGATCTTCTCGGACATGTATTCATGCAGGGCCTTGGTGATGGGAAAGCAATAGTTGTAACCTTTGCCTTCCTTTTTGTTGTATTCCCTGGGGAAGGACACGAACAGACCGAACTTGCCTTTCACCACGCGAATGCTATTGATCACGAACTGTTCGTTCAGCACGACGCGGACGAAGGCCTCGAGGGGGCTGTCCGCTTTCTTGTTCAAGAGCGGGTGGACGTTGATTTCTGTGATTTCGATTCCTTTGACGGACATCTTTGACTCCTTGGTCATTGCTTGGCCGGTTGCCCCGATGGACAACGGCCCGGTTCATAAACCCTCCTTGGCGCCTGGCCCGCCCATCGAGCCTCCCTTTCGGGTCGGCGGCGATAGGTTCCAGACTGATTGCCCTGGACGGTCGAAAACAAGGGAATGCAAAGGGGATGCCAATCCGGAAGCCGGGCCAGGATGCTTCAGCCGGCCCCTTTCAGGGGCCGAATCCGGAACCGGCTCCGGAGTGGGAGCGAAGTCAGGGGAAGTGAAGTGAAATCGGGTGCAGGAAAGTGAAGATCGGTGCAGCCGGCCAACCGTCCGGCAGGTTCACCAAGGCCAGTATTTGGAGCGAGCGATCTCCTGTAAGGTCCAGGTGCTGCGGTCGGCCAGGATGGCCAGCACCACGGGATGCAAGGCCGCGGTGGAAACCCAGAATTCGGATCGCCGGCCGTCTTCCCTGTCCACGGTCACGTACCAAGTGTCCGTCTCACGGATGGCCGAAGTCTTGGAATGCACCGAAATGGAGGCGAACTTGGGAAGCACGGCCAACCTTCCTTCGCTTCCCCAATCCTGCAGCCAGACCTCCTCACGGTACCCTGCGCGCTGCGGCAGGGCGCGCACGTAGGTGAAGAGCATTTCCTCCGTATACACGGGCCAACGGGACAATACGGTATCCCGCGCGGGCTCTCCTCCGCTGGAAACCACCCTTAGCCTGGGCGGGGTAACCCGGCAATCCAACGAACGGTGGGTCGCCCCCGGCCAAGCCTGCAAGGACTGATCCTGCCTGAGCAAACGCAAGGACTCACGGCGCGGGAATTTGGCCACGGTATGGCTGGAAAAGGGACTGCCATCGGCGTCCCCGGAACAAGCCAGCACGGCGTTCAGGATTTCCACGTCTTCCTTGCCCGCCGATTTGCGGTCGGCTTGGCCATCGGGATGGAGGAACATCCGCTCCGTCACCAACTTGCCCTGGCAGGAATACTCTCCGGATTTCCCGTTCCGCTTAACCGCATAGCCCAGGATTTCCGCGGTGCCATTGTTCCAATCCACCGCCCTGGCGAATGTCGAATCGGGCTTGGGGGCCATATAGGGCGTGGTTTCCTCCGCATCCGCGCCATGGCCTCCCTCCTTGGCGTGTGTCCCGGACTCATGGGCGGCGTGGGGATCGTGGCCTGCCGCTTCATGGCCGCCTTCGTGAGCTTGCGGTTCAGCGGCGCGGGTCTCAGGGTCCGCTTTCCCGTGGCCGCTGTTCTTGGCCGCAGGCTCAACTGCGTGTGCCCCATGACCCGCTTCCTCGTGGCCGCTTTCCTTGGCCTTGGGTTTTGCCGGCGGGCTTTCGTGGGCCGTCCTGGCATGTGCGCTATCCTTGGCCTGGGGCTTGGAGATAAGGGTTTTAGGAGGCGCCTTCGTACTATCTCTGGCCGGCGTCTTGGCCGCGGGGCGTTCGTGCGCCTCTTCCGCATGGGCGGGCGGCTCGTGGGTTTCGGAGGCGCGAAGGGAGCCGCGGAAGAAGGCGAAGGACACCAGCAGGATGGGTAGCACGCGCATTACCCAGCGATTATAAGATTTCTCCGCCCGCGCGGGCGAGCCAAAATCGCGGGCATCGGCCGGGCATGGCGCCGGATCGATCGGAACGGCGGAAGCGGAGCGGGCAAAAAAAATCCGGCGGAGGCCGGATCCTGTTGGAGGCCGGATTCGGGAATTGGGCTAGAAGCCGAATTCCTTCATCAGGCGATCCGCCAGTTTGTCCTCGAAGTCGGGCGAGTTGAAATAGCCGGAGGCGATCTTTTCCTTCGCTTCCTGCACCTTGTCGGCGCGGACATCGGGTAAGGCGTTCACGTGGCGGGCGATGGACTCGGTGGAAGAGGAGGAAAGTTCCTTGGCCTTCTTGGAGAGGGACACGGAATCGCTCTTGACGGGCTTTTCCGCTTTCTCCGGGCTTTTCCCGCCATTGGCCGCCTTCTGCAGGTCCGCGCCGAATATCTGGGAGATTCTATCGATTTTCATTCCATCTTCCTCTATTCCTTATTATCGGATGATCAGAAGCCGGACTTAAATGTTTTTTAAGGAAAAGTGCGGACGGGCCCGGAAGCGGACCCAAAAAGCTCAACGGGAGGCCAATTCTTCTTCATTATCGACGATTTCGAAGAGCCGGTCGATGGAGGTCATCTCGAATAAATCATAGATGTCGTCCGAAAGGCGCATCAGCACCAGTCGGCCGCCGGCCGCCTTGAGATCCTGATGGCAGGTGATCAGCATGCCGACGCCGGAACTGTCGATGAACCCCACGTCCTGCATATTGGCCACGAGGAAGAGCTTTTTCTCGGAAATCGCCCTTTGGATAGCCGCACGGAAATGGGAAACCTCGCTTCCCTTGATGTGCCCGCTGATGTCGAGCACGTTCCACTTGCCGCTGGTACGCAACTTAATGTCCATTCTTCCTCGATCCGATCCCGTGCTGGTTCAGGGGCAGGCTGATGGTGACGGTGGTTCCCGTCCCTACTTCGGAGTTCAAAGTAATATTTCCTTCCAATGCTTGCACATAGTGCAAGGACGTGGCCAGTCCCAGGCCGGTGCCGTTGGGCTTGTTGGTGTAGAAGGGTTCGAAGGCCCTGGAGGCCTCCTCCCGCCCCATTCCGCGGCCATTGTCCCCCACCTGCAGGATCACCTTTGCACCTTCCGCTCTGGCGTCCAATTCCAGGACGCCGGCCCCTCCCGGCAGGGCCTGGAGGGCGTTCAGGGCGATATTCAGCAATACCTGGACGATGATGTCCGGATCGCTGAAAAACCGAATATCTCCATTTTCTATAAATTGCCGGACATTTACAAGTTCCTTGTGGAAGCCGGGATCCTTTTCAAGCATGAATTGGATTTTTTTGAAAATCTCGGCGATCGACACCTCCCGGTTGGAGGGCGTCCGGTCCCGGGCATAATCGAGCATGCCGGTGAGGATGCGATTCAAACGGGCCGATTCGGTCACGATCAGGCTGATCAGTTTCCGATCCGATTCCGTCTGCAACACCGCGTCCCGCAGCAATTGGGCCGATCCGCTGATGCTGGCCAGGGGATTGCGGATTTCATGGGCGATGCGGGCGGACATGGCTCCCAGGGCCGCCATGCGCTCGGAGCGCAACAAAGTGCGGGCCATGATGCGTTCCTGGGTGAAATCGATTAGAAGCAGAACGCATCCGAAGTATTTGCCGTCACGATTCAAGGTCTTGATCTGGATGTGCAGGGGCACCTGGGCGGGGGTTTCCACTTCCAATTCGGTATAGGGAAAGCGTTCCCGGAGTTGCTCCATTTCCTCCAGGATTTCGTGCCGGAGCAAGCCTTTGAGGGTTTCCTGCAAGCCCATGCCGGGTTCCAAAACCATCCCCAGCCATTCCTCGCTGGGACGGTTCTTCAATTTAAGCCGCCCTTCGGCGTCGAAAAAAAGCAGGCCGGTGGGCAAATCGTTCATGACCGACTCGGCGCTGAACTGGTAGAGCTCCTTGGCCCGCTGCGTGCCTTCCAAGGCTTTGCGGGCCGCCTGCAACCTTCCGGACAGCAGGGAGGAGAGCAGCGCGACCATGAAAAACAAAGTGGTGTAGAGGAAGAACCGCACCTGGACCGTTTCCACCAGCAAGCGCGGCAGGCCGATGTCCAGGGTATCGGGGAGCCCCATATGCAACAGCCCCGCGTATCCGAAGACGAGGGTGGCCAGGGCGGCCATGAGAAAGGAGCCCGCGTAGCGGAAGAAAAAGCCCGCGCTCAGGATGGTGAGGATGAAAAGCAATCCATAGTCGGAGAGATAGCCGTCGTTGGAAAAGAAGATCGCCCCTTCCACCAACACTTCCACCAGGAACTGGAAAAACAGGAGGAAGCCCACGGGCGAGGCCTGGCGGGACCGGTAAGAGAAAATCCACGTCGCCAGGTAAAGGATGGTGGAAAGCCCGTAGATGATGACCAGGCCGCGGGCCAGGGATTCCTTTTCGAAGGTCAGGGCGGTCCAGAACAGGACCGCGAACATGGCGATGCGGGAGACCACCACGGCGAGGATGTCCAGGCCGGCGTCCTCCGGAAAGCCCGTCTCCTCCGCATAGCGCGGGAAGGCGCGGGCGGCGCCGGGTTCCGAAGGCATATCCCCCTCTTGGGGGGCGGTATCGGCCAAGCGCGGGTCCCGGTTAGCCTACCGTTCCCGCCATCTCGAACATGGGCAGGTACATGGCGACCAGCACGCCGCCGATGATGGACCCCAGCACCACGATGACAAGCGGTTCGATCATGGAGGTCAGGGTCTCCACCGCCGCGTCCACCTCGTCATCGTAGAAATCGGAGATCTTGATGAGCATCTCGGAGAGGCCGCCCGTGCGCTCTCCCACGGCGATCATCTGGATCACCATGGGCGGGAACACGCCGGTGGCCCTGAGCGGATCCGCTATGGTCTGGCCGCCGGAAATGCTTTCCAGCGTCTTGTAGATGCCCAGTTCCAGCACCTTGTTGCCCGAGGTCTTGGCCGTCACCTGCAAGGCGTCGATGATGGACACGCCCGAGTTGAGCAGGGTGCCGAGCGTGCGCGTGAACCGCGAGATGCAGGACTTGCGTTCCAGGTCGCCGACCACGGGAGCGCGCAGGAGCAATTGATCGAGCTTGAGCTTCCCTTTCTCGGTCTTGTTGTACCGGAACAGGGAGAACAGCCCGAAGCCGATGGCGGCGATGATCGCCAGGATCCAATGGCGGATGAAATCGCTGAGGCCCATTACGATGCGCGTGGGCAGGGGCAGCTTGGCATTGCCCTCGGTGAACATGTTCGCGAAGATGGGCACCACGAACACCATCAAGATGGCCACCGCGGCCATGGCCACGACGGCCACGATGACGGGATAGGTCATCGCCCCCTTGATCTTGCGCCGCAGGGCGTCCGCCTTTTCCTGGTACTCCGCCAGGCGGAGCAGGATGGTGTCCAGGATGCCGCCGGCCTCGCCCGCCGCGATCATCTGGCAATAGAGTTCGGAGAAGATCTTCTTGTGCTTGGAGAGCGAGTCTGCCAGGGTGCCGCCGCCCTGGATGTCCGCGGCCACCTGCATGATGGCCTGCTTCAGCACTTCGTGCTCGGTCTGCTCGGAAAGGATGTCCAGGCACTGGATCAGCGGCAGGCCGGCGGAAGTCATGGCGGAGAACTGCCGCGTGAAACGCGCCATCACCTTAAGGGGCACTCCGCCGCCGAAGTTCACCTTCCAGTCCATGGGCTTGCGCTTGATGGACGTGGCCCGGATGCGCTTCTTGCGCAGCAGGATCTCCGCATCCCCCTTGTTGGAGGCCTCGACTTCGCCCCCTACATCCTTGCCTTGGGCGGTCTTGCCTTTATAGAGCCACTTGGACATGAGACCTACCTGTTCTGAGCGGTCGAGGGTGAAAAAGTCAAAGTGCAAAAGTCAAAGTGCAAAGTGCAAAATCGGGACGTCGATATCGGGTGGGAAGAATGGGAGACCAGTCTCGCCGCGCCCACGTGAAAGAACGACTCTTCATTTTTCTTATTCTTCAATTTTGACTTTTGCACTTTGCACTTTGACTTTTGCATTCTATCCTGCCAGGCCTAATTCTTGAAATTCGCCGCCAGGAGCCTTTCGAAATGCTCCGGATCCGGCGAGCGCGACAGCGCGTCGGTGCGCTCCACCTTCCGGGTCTGGACCAGTTCGACCAGCTTGGCGTTCATGGTGTTCATGCCGAACTTCTGCCCGGCCTCGATGGAACTCTGGATCTGATGCACCTTGTCGTCCCGGATCATGGCGCGTATTCCCGAGGTCATCACCATCACTTCCCAGGCCAAGGTCCGTCCCCCCCCTATCTTGGGGACCAGCGCCTGGCTGATCACGCCTTGCAGGACGAAGGACAATTGCGTGCGGATCTGGGCCTTTTCCCCCGCGGGGAAGGCGTCCACGATGCGGTTGATGGTCTGGGCCGCGGAATTCGTATGCAGGGTGGCGAGGGTCAGATGCCCGGTCTCGGCGATGGACAGCGCCGCTTCCATGGTCTCCGGATCGCGCATTTCCCCGATCAGCACCACGTCCGGATCCTGGCGCAAGGCCACCCTGAGGGCCGAGGCGAAGGTTTCCGTGTCCGCTTTGACCTCCCGCTGGTTCACGATGCATTTCTTGTGCTTGTGGACGAACTCGATGGGATCCTCCACCGTGAGGATATGGCCCTCCAGTTCCGAGTTGAGCTTATCCACCATGGCCGCCAGGGTGGTGGATTTCCCCGAACCGGTGGGACCGGTGACCAGCACCAGGCCGGAGGGCCGATCGACCAGGTCGGAAAAGACCCGGGGCAGCCCCAGGGATTCCAGGGTCTGGATTTCATAAGGGATGAGGCGGATGGCCATGGCCACGCAGCCCCTTTGCAGGAATACGTTTGCGCGATAGCGGGCCAGGTTGGCCACGCCGAAGGAGAAATCGTATTCCTTCTTGTTCTCGAAATTCTTGCGCTGCCCCTCGTTCATGACCCCATAGGCCAGGCGCAGGCAATCCTCCGGACTCAGGGGATCGGTCATCATGGCCCTCAGGTTGCCGTGCACGCGGAACAAGGGAGGCTTGCTCGTGGTGATGTGGAGATCGGAGGCGTTCATCTCCACCATCTTGCTCAAGAGTTCCTGAATGCTTACCATGGTGCGGCTCCGAACGGTGACGGAAGGGCCCGACGGGGGCCGGTTCCCAAGATTCTCAAAATAGATAATATCATATCTTGGTGGACTTGATCACCTCTTGCGCGGTGGTGATCCCGGCTTTCAGCTTCTCCAGGGCGTTCATGCGCAGGTTCAGCACCCCCTCCCCGATGGAGACCTTCTCGATCTCGTCCGGGGTGGCCCGGTCCACGATCAGTTTCCGGATCGCGTCGGTGACCGGAAGCACCTGGTGGATGGCCACGCGCCCCTTGAACCCGGTGCCCGCGCAGACCGTGCACCCCGCACCCTTGTAGAACTTGATGGTTTTGGCCTCCTGCTCGCCGATCTCCAGCAATCGCAGCTCTTCCGGGCTGGGATTGTCCTCGGTCTTGCATTCCTTACAGATGCGGCGGACCAGGCGCTGGGCGATGACCAGGCGCACGGAGGTGGCGATCAGGAAAGGCTCGATGCCCATGTCCGCCAGGCGGGTGATGGTGCTGGGGGCATCGTTGGTATGCAGGGTGCTCAGCACCAGATGCCCGGTGAGGGCGGCCTTGGTGGCGATCTGGGCGGTCTCCAGATCGCGGATCTCGCCCACCATGATGATGTCCGGATCCTGGCGCAGGAAGGATTTCAGGGCCGCGGCGAAGGTGAGCCCGATATCGCCGTTCACGGCGACCTGGTTGATGCCCTCCAGGTTGTATTCCACCGGGTCTTCCGCCGTCATGATATTGGTATCCGGGGTGTTGACGGACGAAAGCGCCGAATACAGGGTGGTGGACTTCCCCGAGCCCGTGGGTCCGGTCACCAGGATCATGCCGAAGGGGGAGTTCAGGGACTCCTGGAAATCCTGCAGGCTTTTGGCGGAAAAACCCATCTTGGACATGTCCAGGTTCAGGTTGCTCTGATCCAGGATGCGCATCACCACCTTTTCGCCGTAGATGGTGGGCAGGACGCTCACGCGCAAGTCGATCTTCTTCATGCCCAGGGACAGTTTGATGCGCCCGTCCTGGGGCAGGCGGCGTTCGGCGATGTCCAGGTTCGCCATGATCTTGAGGCGCGACACGATGGCGCCCTTGAGCTTGTAAGGCAGGGTGGTCTGCTCGATCAGGGTCCCGTCCATGCGGTAGCGCACGCGCACGGTCTTCTCATAGGTCTCGATGTGGATGTCCGAGGCGCGCACCTTCACCGCATCGTGGAGCACCTTGTTCACCAGGCGGATGAGAGGCGCCTCCATCAGGTTGTAATCGGCTCCCGCCTCGTCCTCCGACGTGTCCTGGACGATTTCCAGATCGCTGTCGGCCACGTCCTGGAGGATGCCGTCGAAACCCGTAGTGCTTACCGAGGTGATGTAGTACTTCTCGATCGCCTTCTTGACCTGGGATTCCGGGGCCATCCAGACGCGCACGTTGCAGCCGGTGAGGAACTTGATGGCGTCCACGACGAATACGTTCTTGGGATCGCCGATCACCACGTGGATGATGCGCTCTTCCTTCTGCACGGGAATCACGCCGTACTTGATGGCCATTTCTTCGGGAATCAGGGAAACGATGGCGGCAGGCAGCTCCATTTCGCTCAGGTTGACCACCTGGGTATTGATTTGGGCGGCCAATTGCCAGACGATATCGTCCACGGAGGCGATGGCTCCCACGACCACCAGGTTCTCGCCGAGACTGCGCCCGTTTTCCAATTGCCCTTTGAGAGCGCTTTGCAGCTGGTCCTGGTTGACCACCCCGTCCCGGAGGAGTATTTCACCTAATTTTTCTGACAATGGAAGCGGTGCCTTTCCCCGGAGAAGAGTCCTCCTTCCCCAAAAGCCTTTTTTTTAACGTTTTTTGTGTATATTGTAATCCACATCCATCCTGAGAATCCACACCGGGAATCCATTTGCAAAAGCCGGTTTACCGCTTCTTTACCGCAATCGTCGTAGTGGCCGGCTCCTTCCTTTTCCCTTCCTGCCAGGAAAAGCGCCTGATTACGGGTAAAGTGCCCACCGTGGCGCTCAAAAGTTACTCCGGAGAAACCTTCACCCTGGCCGGGGACGATAAGGAGGTGACTTTACTGGTTTTTTGGGCCACTTGGTGCCAGCCCTGCTTGATGGAAATCCCCACCCTGGTCAAACTCCATGAAAAATACCGCGATCGGAACTTCCGGGTGGTCTCCATCAACGTGGACGATCCGGAGGGCCAGAAGGTGAAGTCCATCTCCCGGGACTTCGACATCAACTACCCCGTCCTCATCGGAAACGAAGACATCATGAAGCAATTCGGCGGGATCGTGGCCCTGCCCACCTCCTTTCTCATCGGCCGGGACGGCCGTATCCGGGAAAAGCTGCAAGGCTTGCAACCGGAGGAGGAACTTGAACATATGGTGGTGCTGGCGCTGGGATCGCCGGGCTGAGGCCGCAGGCCCGGACCCGGTCAGAATCTGCCGTATCTTTGCTATCTTTGGAAATACGCCGGAGCACCCAATGCTCCATCAACCATTGGAAACCTGATTATGGGCAAAAACCTCTACCACAAGGTCTTCGACAAGCATTCCGTCGGACGATTGTCCTCCGGTCAATACCAACTGTTCATCGGATTGCATCTCATCCATGAGGTCACCTCCCCCCAGGCCTTTTCCCTGCTCAAGCAGCGCGGGCTGAAGGTGAGGTTCCCCCAGCGCACCTTCGCCACCGTGGACCACATCATCCCCACCGAAAGCCGCGAACGCCAACGACCGCTCCGGGACGCCTTGGCGGAAGAGATGCTGGTGGCCATCGAGGACAACACCAAGTCCAACGGCATCACCTTCTTCGGGGAAGGTTCCGGCAACCAGGGAGTGGTCCACATCATCGGGCCGGAAATGGGCCTGACCCAGCCGGGGCAGACCATCGCCTGCGGGGACAGCCATACCTCCACGCACGGCGCGTTCGGTTCGCTGGCCTTCGGGATCGGGACCTCCCAGGTGGCCGACATCCTGGCCACCCAGACCATGAGCATGTCCAAGCTCAAGGTGCGCCGGATCAACGTGACCGGAAAGCTGCGTCCCGGCGTCTACGCCAAGGACGTGATCCTGGCCATCATCAACAAGCTGGGCGTGAACGGCGGCGTGGGCTACGCCTACGAATACGCCGGCCCCGTCGTCAGCGCGTTCTCGATGGAAGAGCGCATGACCCTGTGCAACATGTCCATCGAGGGTGGCGCCCGCATCGGCTACGTCAATCCCGATGAGAAGACGTTCGCTTACCTGAAGGGCCGCAAATACTCGCCCGCCGGCGCGGACTGGGACAAGGCCCTGGCCTACTGGAAAAGCATCGCCTCGGACGCGGACGCGGAGTTCGACGACGTGGTGGAACTGGACGGATCGGCCCTGGAGCCCTTCGTGACCTGGGGGATCACCCCGGGCCAATCGCTGCCCGTCACGCGTTCCATCCCGGCGGTGGAATCCTACCCCTCGGACGAGCGGCCCCTCATCAGGGAGGCCCTGGAGTACATGTCCCTGGAAGAGGGCCAGACCATCGCCGGCGTGCCCGTGGACGTGGTCTTCATCGGGTCCTGCACCAACGGCCGGCTTTCCGATCTCCAGGAAGTGGCCCGCCTGGTCGCCGGCCGCAAGGTTTCCCCCAAGGTCAAGGCCCTGGTGGTCCCCGGTTCCATGGAAGTGCAACGCCAGGCGGAAGCCCTGGGCCTCAAGGAGGTCTTCGTCGCCGCGGGTTTCCAATGGCGCGAACCGGGCTGTTCCATGTGCCTGGCCATGAATCCCGACAAGCTCCAGGGCCGCCAGATCTGCGCGTCCACCTCCAACCGCAATTTCAAGGGCCGGCAGGGCTCGTCCTCGGGACGCACCCTGCTGATGAGCCCGGCCATGGCCGCCGCCGCCGCCATCGAAGGCAAGGTATCGGACGCCAGGACCGTGTTCGCCTACGCAAAGGAAGCCGCATGACCGCCCAAGCCATCATCTCCAAGGTCCAGGCCCGCGCCGTCCCGGTGCGCGGCAACGACATCGATACCGACCGCATCATCCCCGCGCGCTTCCTGCGCTGCGTGGTGTTCGACGGATTGGGGCCGCACTCCTTCGAGGACGATCGCCTGGGCCTTAAGGCCAAGGGCCAGGTCCATGCCTTCGACGACGCCCGCTTCCAGGGCGCCGGCATCCTGTTCGTGAACAAGAATTTCGGCTGCGGTTCCTCCCGCGAGCATGCCCCCCAGGCGCTCATGCGCTGGGGCGTGAAAGCCATCGTGGGCGAATCCTTCGCCGAGATCTTCTTCGGCAATTGCGTGGCCCTGGGCATCCCGTGCCTCACGGCCGGCGAAGCCTCCCTGGCCCGCTTGATGGCCGAAGCGGAGAAATCCCCCGCCGCCGAGTGGACCGTGGACGTGGAAGCCGGCATGGTCCTGGGCCCCGTGCGGGAGCCCGCCATGCTGCCCGAAGGGCCCAAGTCCCAGTTCCTGAGCGGCCGTTGGAACTCGCTCAACGAGCTCCTGCTCAACGGTACGGGCGTGGACGCCGTGGCCGCGGGCCTCCCGTACGTATCGGGCTGGTGAGGCGAGCCGGATGCCCGACCGCACCCCGGTGACCCAGGCCCTGCTGCGCAAATACTCCCAGGTGTTCCCCGTCGGATCCGCCGGGGCCAAATACACCGATCGCTTGATCGCGCGGCGCAGGGCCCATCTCCGGGAACTGGACGGCTTCGCCGTTTTCTCCGGCGTATTCCGCGAGCCGGGCAGCGAACATATCTGGATCATGAGCGGCCTCCGCATTTTCCAGGAACCCGCCCTGATCCACCTTACGGGCATCAACCAGCCCAAGGTCATCCTGGTCCTCAATCCGCACGGGAAGGGAAAGGAGAAGGAGGTCCTGTTCATTTCCAGGAAGGACCCCGCCAAGGAGTTCTGGGACGGCGTCCGCTTCGGATATCCCAAGGACCCCACCCCCGAGGGCGAACGCGATCTCCGGGAGTTGCAGGCGCTCACGGGCATCCAGGACGTGCGGCCGTTCGAGGAATTCCCGGAATACTTCCAGGCGCTGGCCAAAGCGGCCCCCAAGCCGTTCGGGTACGCGTTCTTCCATTCCTATGGCCCCAAGGTGGAGGGCGGCAAGAAGATCATCCGCACCAAGACCGACTACAATTGGGACTTCAAGGAACAGCTCGAAAAGCTGGCCCGGAAATCCGGCCGCAAGGGATTCGGGATCCGCTCCTGCGTGGACCTCCACTTCCGCCTGCGGCTGCCCCTGGAGCCGGAGCAGATCAAGGACGCGGAGATAGCCATCCGCCATACGGGCGAGGCCTTCGCGGAAACCATGGCGGCCATGAAAGGCTTCCGGGACGAGAACGAGCTTTCGGCCCACTTGGAATACGGCATGAAGAAACGCAGTCCTTCCGGGCTGAGCTTCCCCAATATCGTGGCCTCCGGCAAGAACGCCACCGTCCTGCACTATCTCAAGAACGACGAGCCCATCGCGCCGGGCTCCCTGGTGTTGCTGGACTTCGGCGTGCGCTACGGGACCATGCACGCGGACATCACCCGCACGGTGCCCCACAACGGCAAGTACAACCCCCTGCAGGCCCTGCTCTACGGCATCGTCCTGGACGCCAACAAGGAGACCCAGAAGAACGCGCGCCCGGGCGAGACCATCCGCAACCTGAACAAGAAGACCTGGGAATTCCTGGAAGGGCAATTGCAAGCGCGCTTCTTCTCGCGGGGCGGCAAGGCCCTGCGCTCCTACACGGGACAGCCCCATGGCGTATCCCATTTGATGGGCGAACAGGAGCATGACGGGGATCCGTACCGCATCTACCAGGACTATCCCCTGCGGGAAGGGTGGCAGATTTCCAACGAACCGGGACTGTACGGCCATTTCGCCGTGACCCTGGACGGGCGGAAATATTCGGAATGGATAGGGATCCGGGTCGAGGACGACTTGCTGATCACCAAGACCGGCTGCCGGAACCTCTGCGCCGGGGTCCCCAAGGAAATCGGCGAATTGGAAGCCCTGGCCGCGGGCGGAAGGCCCCGGCGGGGCGCTTGACGGCAAGGAGCGCCGCGGTAAAACCCCGCGCCCGGCGATAACTTTTATATTTATTGGGCCCCAGACAACCTCAGGAACGGCGGAACATGAGCGACGATAAGAACAAAGATCCCAAGGCCAAGGCCCCCTCCCCCGCATCCAATCCTCCGGCCGGGGCCGCCCAGCCGGCCAAGAAGCCCGCCCCGGCGGCGCCTTCCAAGCCCGCTTCCCCGGCGCCCGAGGCGGCCAAGGATCAGAAGCCGGCCGTGCCCAAGCCTTCCAAGGATGCCATGCGCGAAGCCGACCTGTACCCTTCCGAGGACGAGGACGCGGAAGAAGAGGACGACGACAGCCCGGAAGCCCTGTTCGGGGACGAAGGAGGCGTGGAAGACGAGGCGGCCCTGGAAACCACCCTGGGCGCCACCGATACCTCCGAACGCATCATCCTGGTCGTGGACGAAGAAGGCCAGCGCCGGAACGAGACCGTGGCCATCATCAGCCAGATCCTGCCGAACGCGGTGATCGAAGTGGCCAATGATCCCGAGGAAGCCCTGGGGATGATGGAAGAAGGCGACTTCGACACCTTCGTGGTCAACTTCCTGATGCCGGGCTACAGCAGCTCCCCGTTCGTCAAAGCGGTGGCCAACCACCCCGAGCATCCCCTGCTGATCGGTTTCGCCGCGGACAAGATGTCGGATGCGGTGGACCCCAAGAAGGGATTGAAGATCATCCCGCTCAAGCGCCTCTTCGATCTGGACACCAGCAATGCGACGGAGACTCCCGAAGGCGAAGCCACCGAGGAATAACCCGACGGATCAGCAACCCGACGGATCAGTAACTAAGGGTCCGTTAAGAAATAAATGGAGCAAAGGAGCCCCCAGATGGGGGTCAGATTGGCCCGATCGGATTGAGCAAAACCTGAGGCATAGCAGCGCTATGTCGAAGG
>DATENA010000263.1:0-5037 GCA_035275285.1 Fibrobacteria bacterium
TTGATCCACATTGGTTTGATCCACATTGGTTTGATCCACATTGGTTTGATCCACATTGGTTTGATCCACATCGGTTTGATCCGCACCGGTTCGATCCGCGCCGGTCAGATCCTCACCAAGGCTTCCACGTCGTCGGCCACCAGGCCCCGGACGCCGTAGCCCTGGGCCGCGCGCAGTTCCTTCTCGCCCTGGAGGTCCCAAATCAGGAAAAGCTCCGCGCCGGGAACGCCCGTCGTCTCGCGGGAGAGGAGATCCAACTCGGACGGCTTTACCCGCGCATGCCGCGCGGCGCGCTCGGAGGCCGCCTGGCTCTCCCTGGCGAACCGGCGGAAGATGTCCCAGGAGACGGAGAAATGCCGGATGGCCACGGCGGTTTCGGCGTCTTTCCCGGAATGGACCGCTTCGAAACGCTCATAGTCCTCGAAAATGCCCGCGAGCGAGGGGAACAGGTTCCCTTGGTGGACGTGGCGCAGGATGCCGCCATGGAAGCTGCCCAGGAACGTGTCCGGATGGGGACCGGCCGCCGCCATCTGCGCGCATTTCTCGCCCAGCATCTCCACGTAGCCCCGGTTGGCGGCCACGGCCTTGGGCACCTTCAGCTCCAGGTAGAAGGCCCTGGAACCGAATTCGGCCAGGAATTGCTCCAGGCTGGGGATCTTGTAGGCGGCTCCCCGGCCTCCCGGCTTGCCGGGCCCGGGCATGGACAAGGCCCGCAATTCCTTCCAGTCCAGGTCGAAGACGTTTTCCCGCCGGCCCGCCAGGCGTTTGCAATCGTCGTCGTGGAAGACCACGGGCACGCCGTCCCGGCTCAACTGCACGTCGAACTCCACCATGTCGCAACCGGAGTCATAGGCGGCGCGGAAGGCCTCCAGGGTGTTCTCGACGTGCCATTGATGCCAACCCCGGTGGGCCACCTTCCAGCAAGCGGTCACGATGCCTCCTTGGCCGCCACGGCCGCGGCCACGGCCTCTCCCACCGCAACGTGGCGGTTGAGCTTCAAAAAGCCCAGGTAGTCCGCGTCCGGTCCCAGGCATTTGGCCAGGTTGGGCGAACGGGCGGTCATCACGGCCTCCACGCGGGCGAGATTCTCCGTTCCGGCTCCCCGCGTGAAATAGGCGTCCGTGCGGCGGCGGAAGAAATCCTCCGCCGTCCTGGCCCACTCCCTCTCGGCGGAGAATTCGATCTCGCCCTGGAGCAGGCCGTAGGGGCCGGGCAGCCTTTCCCGCCGGGCCGGCGAAGCCGCCACGTATTCCGCCAATTCCAGGGAACGCTTGCCGTAGCGCCTCATCCAGGCCGCCGCCACCGCCTCGTCCGCGAACCCGTGGGCCTTCAGGGCGGCGCGGATCCGCTCCCGTTCCGGCCCGTCCGCCCAGGCCCCGGGAAGCGCCCGCGTCTTGATGTCCTTCACGGGCGCTTTCCCGCCCAGGATGAACTTCAGGAACGCCTCCGCGAAGGTGCGATGGGTGGTGTATTTCCCGCCCACGGCGGAGAAGACCCCGTCCTGCAGGCGGTGGAATTCATGTTCGCGGCTCAGGGTGATGGTGGAACCCTCGGCGCTGCGCGCCAGCGGGCGCAAGCCGGTGATGGTGCAGAGGACGTCCGGCTTCCAGGCCGGGAAATAGGCGCGCGCCAGGCGCAATAGTTCCTCCACTTCGCCGTCCCTGGGGATCGCGGGCTCGGGAGGATAGAGGCCCACCTCCGTTTCCGTGGTGCCGATGAGATGCTGCCCCTTCCAGGGGACGATGAAGAAATAGCGTTTGCTGCCCGGAACCGGCAGGATGAAACAGGACTGCGAAGGCAGTCCCGCCGCGATGAGATGGATCCCCTGGGACAGCCGCACCTGGGGGCGGCTCCGGGGGAAGGCGCCCTTGACCACCTGATCGGTCCAAGGGCCCAGGCACAGGGCCAGGCGGCGTCCCAGGTGGACGGTTTCCCGGCCGGTGAGGCGATCCATCACGGTCACCTCCAGAAGACCGTTCCCGGCGCGTTCCACCGCCTGGAAGCCCTGGTAATTGCGGAGATCGGCGCCCAGGGACGCCGCGTCCACCAGGTTCTCCAGCACGATGCGGGCGTCGTCCATGACGCAGTCCGAATATTCATAGGCTCCGCACGCCTCTTCCGGGAGGAATTCCGGCTCCTTGCGGCGCAGTTCCCCCGGGGCGACCCAGCGATGGGGATCCAGCTTGCGGTCCCCGGCCAGGAAGTCGTAGAGGGTGAGGCCGGCCTTGATCCCCGGACGGCCGTGACGGCCGAGACGGGTGCGCGGAAAGAGGAAACGGCGGGCTTCCACCAGGTGCGGAGCCAGGGAAAGCAATTGCGCCCTTTCCCGCACGGCATCGCGCACCAGGCCGAAATCGAAGGTTTCCAGGTAGCGGAGGCCGCCATGGAGGAGTTTCGAGGTGTTGGTGCTGGCGCCGCGGCCGAAATCGCCTATCTCGAACAAGGCCGTGCGCAGGCCTTGGAAAGCCGCCAGGCGGGCCAAGGCGGCGCCATTGATGCCGCCGCCTATGATGATTAGGTCGTAATCCACCCTGTTGGACCGGTCCTTCCCGCCCTAATTTTCCTATTTTTCCTCTCTAATTTATCATTTTAACGGCAACCATTTCCACCCTTTGACCAGGCCCAACCCTCCATGCTCCCAACCATCCGTCTGTTCTCCGTCCTGACCGCGTTGGCGGTTTCGTCCGCCCTGGCGGCCGAAACGCCTGCCGCCAAGGCCGCGAAGGCTCCCAAGAAAACCCCCGCCGCGGCAAGCGCCAAAAGCGGCGCCAGATCCCCGGCCAGCGTGGTCATCACCGTCGGCCCGAGCAAGATCCGCAGGCGCCAGATCGACACCCTGGTGGACCTGATGGTCAAGGTCAAGCGCGCCTCCGCGGAGATGGATCCCCGGGAAAAGCAATACCTGGAGAGGATGGTCGCGACCAACCTCATCGGCCAGGAACTGCTGGACCTGGAGGCCAAGCGCCTCAACGTGGTCGCGGACGACAAGTCCATCGACTCCCTGGCCAAGGTGTTCAAGTCCAATTTCCCGAACGAGGAAGCCTTCCGCCAGGCGCTCAAGCAGGCGGGCGATTCGGAAACGGGCCTGCGCGAGAAGATGGCCCGCCAGATCAAGGCCGATAAGCTGCTCAACACCCAGGTGAGCCCGGTGGGACGCCCCACCCCCAAGGAGATGCAGGATTTCTTCACGGCCAACAAGGCGGCCTTTCCCGTCAACGACTCCCTGCGCGCCTGCCAGATCGTCTTCCTGCTGGACAAGAACGCCGGCTCCGCGGACGTTATGAAACGCAAGGCGGACCTGGACAAGATCCGCGCGGAACTGGAGAAGGATTCCGGCCAGATGGAGGTGCTGCTGACCCGCTTCGTCATGAAGGCCCGGGACGTTTCCGACGGCCCCGAGAAGAAGGACGGCGGGGACCTGCAACGCTTCCTGCCCGGGGATTTCAATCCCGAGTTCAAGAAACAGGTCTCGGCCCTCAAGGTGGGCCAGATGTCCCCGGTGTTCCGCACCCCGCTGGGATGGCACCTGCTCCTCCTCACCGAGAAGAACGACGGCAAGTTCGAAAGCTACCGGATCCAGGTGACGCGCGCCCTGGTCCAGGAGAAGTCCGCCAAGGCCGGCAAGGGCCTCAAGAAATACCTCCAGACCCTGGCCGACCGGTACAAGGTGAGCTACCTGGAATCCGGCTACCGGGACACTTCCCTGGCCGGAGTCTACGAGCCCTGAGCGCGGGACGAGCACCATGATCGCCCAGGACCAGCTGATCGGGACCCGCTTCGAGAAGTGCGTGGTGGAGCGATTGATCGGCCGCGGGGGATATGGGCTCACCTTCCTGGCCTTCGACGAGGAGTTGCAGGAGCACCGCGTCATCAAGGTGTCCCAGGACTCGGGCCTGGACGAAGCCTCCCGGCGCCGGCATCTCAAGACCTTCCTGGAAGAAGGCCTGATCCTCAGCCGGCTCAAGCATCCCCAGATCGTGACCCTGCGCGGCCAGGGCGACAAGCACGGGCACCGCTACATGATCCTGGACTATATCCAGGGGTTCAGCCTGCGCAACGTCCTGGACGTGATAGGCCAGCGCCAGGTGGAGCTCGGCTGCGCCTGGCAGGATCTGCTGGACCCGGTCACGGCCACGGCCCTGATCCTCTCCGCCCTGTATCCCCTGGAGTACGCCCACCGCGCCAACGTGCATCTCCCCGACCGCGAGATTTTCGGCGTGGCGCACCGGGACATCTCGCCGGGCAACCTCATCCTGGGCGTGAAGGGCAACGAGAAGGGCCGCCTGGTGCTGATCGACTTCGGCACCGCCAAGACCGCTTTGACCGAGAACGTCACCGTGGACCAGAACCTGGTCGGCACCATTCCGTACATGGGCAAGGCCCGCCTGCAGAAGGCCAACAGCCCGGAACAGAAGGCGCAATACCAGGACTTCTGGAAGGACTTCCGGGAGACCCAGCACGACATCCACGCCATCGGCGTCCTGTACTACCAATTGCTCACGGGAAGGCTCCCCTTCTACGGAGAGACTTCGCCGCAGATCATCGTCAAGATCCTGGATCCGGAAGTCTACTCCCAATGCCACCTGGAGATCGCCTCGGCGCATTCGTTCGCCTCCGGCGTGCTGCGGAAATGCATCGTCTACCATGATTTCTCCATGCCGCTCGGCGAGCAGCCCTACCAGTATCCGGACGCGGCCTCCATGCGGCCGGACATGGAGGAGGTCTTCCATTCCCTGTCGGCGGGCCGCACCGTGAACGATATCCTGATCGGCCTGGGCAAGAAGCTCGCCCACCCGGAGCTGCTGGTGCCGGCGGACGGCAGGCAGTCGACCGATCACTCCTCCAGCGGGGTAATGCCCACGTTACCGCAACCGGTGGACTACGCCTCGGGGCCGTCCTATCCTGCCAAGCGGCGTTCCCCCCTGGTCTACGGGGCGGCCCTGGCAGGCGGCCTGGCCCTCGCCGTGGGGGCCGCGTGGCGGCTGGGTCCGCGCCAATCCCATCTCGCGGCCGGGTCCCGGGACGCGGCCGCCGCCT
>DATENA010000264.1:0-25207 GCA_035275285.1 Fibrobacteria bacterium
TACGGCCTTAAAAAGAACGGGCCCTCCTTTCCGGGCCGGACGGCTCCCGGCTGGTACCGCCTCCTGGCCAATAAGTTCTTCATCGACGAGGCCTACCTGTTCCTGGCCAAGCGCGTGGGCGGCCGGTGGATCGCGGCCCCGGCCGAGTGGACCGAGCGCCACATCGTGAACGGTGCCTTCGATCGCGTGACCGGGGCCCTCAAGAAGCTGGCCTTCGCGCAAAGCCTGATCCAGAACGGACAGGTGCAGGTCTACATCGCCGTCGCCTTGCTCGGCCTTTACCTGCTTTCCCGTTTCGCGGGCCCGGGATCCTGATGGCGTCTTCCTTTCCCCTGACCCTCACCTGGCTCCTGCCCCTGCTCTCCGCGGGCGTGCTGATGGCCTTCCCGGCCGGCACCGCCGCCGGCACCACGGCCGCCGGCAACGCCGGGGTGAAACGCTTCGCGCTCTTCGCCAACGCCGCCAACCTGGTCCTTATCGCCTGGCTGTCCGTGCTCTTCTTCCGGAATCCCCCCCAAGCGGTCCCCGGGTCCACGGAATCCGCCCTGGCTTTCGCGGGGGATTTCGCCTGGTTCCCGGCCTGGCATATCCGCTATCACGTGGGGGTGGACGCCATCTCCCTGTCCATGATGTTCCTGGCGGCGGTGGTGGTGTTCTGCGGCACCCTGGCCAGTTGGAACGTCGACGAACGGACCAAGGAATTCTTCGTGCTCCTGCAAGTGCTGGCCGCGGGCGTGTTCGGCAGCTTCATTTCCTTCGACCTGTTCGCCTTCTTCGTCTTCAACGAGCTCACTCTCATCCCCACCTATCTCCTCATCGGCATGTTCGGCAGCGGGCGCAAGGAGTTCGCGGCCATGAAGCTCAACCTGATGCTGATGGGCGGCTCGGCCCTGATCCTGCTCGGCATCCTGGGCCTGTACTTCGAATCCGGCATCCGCAGCTTCGACATCCTGGAACTGTCGCGGATCCATTTCGACAAGGGCTTCCAGATGTGGGCCTTCCCGGCCCTGTTCCTGGGGTTCGCCGTCCTGGGCAACATGTTCCCCTTCCATATCTGGTCCCCGGACGGGCACGCTTCCGCGCCCACGGCGGTCTCCATGTTCCTGGCGGGCGTGCACATGAAGCTCGGAAGCTACGGTTGCCTGCGCATCGCCATGTACCTGCTGCCCGAAGGCTGCCGCCCTTGGATGGACGTCTTCCTGGTGCTGGCCACGGCCGGGGTGCTTTGGGGAGCCTTCGTGGCCGTCAAGCAGAAGGACCTCAAGTACCTGAACGCCTATTCCTCCGTCTCCCATTGCGGCCTGGTCTTCCTGGGCCTGGCCGTGCTCACCTCCGTGGGCCTGCGCGGGGCGGTCATGCAGATGCTGGCCCACGGCTTCATCACGGCGGCGGTGTTCTGCCTGATAGGGATGATCTACGCGCGCACGCACACCCGCCGCATCCCGGAGATGTCCGGACTGATGGCGCGCATGCCGTTCCTGGCCGTCTCCTTCGTCATCGCCGGCTTCGCGGCCCTGGGGCTGCCCGGCCTGGCGGGCTTCGCCGCCGAGGTGAACGTGTTCCTGGGCGGGTTCGCCGCCGGGCATCCCCTGGCGGCGGTCTGTTCGGCATTGGCGGTATTGTCCATCGTCGTGACCGCCGTCTACGTGCTGCGGGCCGCCAACGGGATCCTCCACGGCCCGGCGGACGCCGCCACCGCGGGGCTTTCCGACGCGACCTGGCGGGAGAAAATCCCCTTGGTATTGTTGCTGGCCTGCATCCTCGCCATGGGCATCCGGCCCGGGCGCCTGGCGGAACTGCTGGATCAGGCGCTGCTTCCCATCCTCAACAACCTGAACCGGTAGGCCGGGATGACGCACGCTTCCATCCTGCCCTTGTTGCCCGATATCCTCCTGCTCGCCCTGGCGCTGCTGGTGCTGACCGCCGACCTCTGGGACGAAGACGGCGCCGCGGTGTTCCACCTGACCTGGATGGGGCTGGCGGCCATCGCGGCCTTGCTCGCGGGCAGCCCCGTGGTGCAAGGCGTCGCCGCCTTTTCCGGCTACTCCGCCACCGGCGGAAGCCAGGCCTGGAAGCTCCTTTTCCTCCTGGCCACCCTGGGCACGGTTTTCCTGTCCCGGCCGTATTTCCGGCAGGGCGGCAATGCGCGCGGCCCCCTGGCCAAATCCGGCGCCTTCTTCGGCCTCTTGCTCCTATGCACCCAAGGCATGTTCGCCCTGGTGTCCGCCTCGGACCTGCTCGTCTTCTATCTGGGCCTGGAACTGGCCACCTTGCCCATCTACGCTTTGGCGGCTTTCCAGCCGCGGGACGCGGATTCGGTGGAAGCGGGAGCCAAGTACGTGCTGATGGGCGGCTTCTCTTCGGCGCTGACCCTGTTCGGGATCTCTTTCCTGTACGGCGCCGCGGGCCATCTGGGATTCCCGGAATTGGCGGCCGCGGCGCAGGCGGCCCCGGCCGATCCCCTCCTCTGGGGCGGCGTGATCCTGCTGCTCGGCGGGCTCGGTTTCAAATTGTCCATGGCGCCCTTGCATATGTGGGCTCCCGACGTCTACCAGGGCGCCCCCACGCCGGTGATGGCCTTTCTGTCGGTGGGCTCGAAGACGGCCGCCGTCGCCGCCCTGGCCGCCGTCTTCCTGTCCCCCCTGGATGCGTTGCGCCCGGACCTGACGGCGTTCTTCGCGGGCGCGGCGGCGCTTTCCATGGTGGCCGGCAACCTGGGCGCCATGCGCCAGACCGATCTGCGGCGGTTCGTGGCCTACTCTTCCGTGGCCCAGGCCGGATACATGCTGGTGGCCCTGGTAGGCGACGCCGGCGCGGCGCGCAACGCCCTCATGTACAACCTGGCGGCCTACGGTGCCACCAGCTTCGCGCTCTATTTCATCATGAGCGTGATAGGCAAAGAGGGGCCGGAATCCCTGGCCGGCCTCAAGGGCCTGAGCCGGCGCCATCCCGGCCTCGCGGCCCTGCTGGTGCTGTGCATGTTCTCCCTGGCCGGCGTCCCGCCCCTGGCGGGCTTCCTGGGCAAGTTCATGCTGTTCTCGGCCGCGGCGGCCAAGGGCCATTACGCGCTGGTGGGCGTTGCGGTGGCCAATGCCGTGGTCTCGTTCTACTACTACATGCTGGTGGTCAAGGCGGCGTACATCGCGGAACCCATCGGCTATGCGGCCGCGGTGGGCGCGGATGGGAGACCCGTGGCCGCCGGGGCTGCCGGTGGCGCCATCGTCCTGCGTCCCATGCAGACGCTTTCCTTGTGGGGATTGGCCGCGTTATTGTTGCTGCTGGGCTTGTGCCCGGCGGCGTCGGATTGGCTGGCGGCCCGCAGCGGGCCCTGACTAGACCTTGCCCAGATCGGCCAGGCGCACGAAGCCGCCCTTGCCGTTGGCCAGCTTCACCGAGACCCAGTCGCCGCGGGTCTCCACGATCTCGAACTTGGTCCCCTCGTGCACCTGGGTCAGCACCTGGAAATTCTCCCCCGGCCCGCTGAACATCTCCACCGCCGGCTTGAGCACGATCCCGTATTGCAGCGACTCCTGCTCCCGGATCTTCAGGACCAGGGAAGGCGCGCCGGCCAAAAGCGCCAGGCCGGCGATCACCATGGCCGCGATGAGCGCGCCGCGGAAGGCCGCGCCCGCGTACAGCGCCAGGATGGCCGCCAGGAAAATCGCCGAGCACAGCGCGAGCGCGATCCACAGGCCCTCGTTGATGGAAAAGGCCCCATGGGCGAAGGCGAGGGCCTTGGTCAGCGCGTTGGTTTCCGGGGCGGGATTCTTGTCGATGATCTGCGCGTTCACGAAGCGCAGGTTGTAGGCGGCGTCCTCGTCGTTGGGATCCAGCTTGCGCGCTTTCTCGTAATAGAGGATGGCCATGCCCGGCTGGTTGAGGCGGAACAGGCTGTTGGCATAGTTGAAGTACAGGCGCGAGTCGGCCACGCCCTCGTCGATGGCGCGGCGGTACAGCTCCGCCGCCTGGGCGAAGTCCGTCTTTTCATAGGCGGCGTTGGCCTGCTGGTAGGCCTTGGTCGCGCGCTTCAGGGCGTCCGGGGACGCGGCGGCCAGGCACAGGGAGGCCGAGAGCAGGGCCAGGGCCCGGAGAAAGGAGGTCTTGTTCCGGAGGGCGTCCATCATAGCTCCCGGTCCAGCATGCGCAGCAGGTTCTCCGCCGCGTCCAGGGATTCCTTCCAGGCTTTTTCGTCGCGCGCGCCGCCGCCGAACTGCCCGAAATCGCACATGTGCAGGACCTTTTCGTATTCGCTTATCGAGGCCTCCGAGATGCCGCGCTTGCGCAATTGCGCCTTGGCGTCGTCGGAGGTGAGGCCCCGGAATTCCACGTTCAGCTTGTCGCTGGCGAACCCCACCACGGCCTGGGAGAGCGCCTTGTAGAATTCCCTGGCGTTGCGCTGCTTGAGGGCTTCGTTCGCTTCCTTGAGCCGGCGTTTGAGTTGGGCTCCGGCCAGGGTCTTGCGCTTGAGGGTGGCGTCGCCCGCGAGCTTGCGGCCGCGGCTGCGGACCAGGAATACCATGGCGAAGGCGACGGGAGCGGGGGAGAAGAGCAGCCAGAACCAGGGATGCTTGTAGAGGAAATCGTCCTGGCTGCGCAAAGGCCCCGGGCCCGCCTTGATGTGGCGGATGTCCGAACCGATGTCGGCGATTTCCCGCTGGCTCATGACGCGGTTGCCGGTGGCCGCGATTTCCTTGCCCTGCGTGACCGAGATGGTGAGGGGCCGGGATTTGGCTTCCGCGTAAACGCGCTTGGACGGATCGAAATAGCTGAAGGCCACCGGACCCAGGCTGTAGTCGCCTTTGCGATGGGGGACCATCACGTATTTGAAGGTCTTGGTGGTGATCAGGGTGGCGCCCTGGACGGCCGTGCCCGTGGTGACCTCGGGATCGAAAACCTCGAACTGGGCCAGGTCCGGGAGCCTGGGCTTGGTGATGGTCTTGGGTTCCCCGTCCCCGCGGATGGTCACGGTCAAGGTCACGGCATCGCCCGAGGCCAGGGAGGTCTTGTCCAGGTCGGCCGAAAGGGTGTATTCGCCCACCGACCCGGTGAAATCGGACGGGCCGTCCGCCGGCAGGGGGAGGACTTCCATGGAGATGGGGCCGGCCATGGCGGTCATGTTGACGACGTGGCCGCCGTTGAAGAACTCGTCGTCGAACATGTCGAACACGGATCCGGAACGGCGGCCCTGGTTGCGGCTGACCTGCTGGTAGTCCACGGGGATGCCGGCCATTTCCGCCTTGCCCGCGAGCAGGGGGAAGAGCACGATGCGCACGTCGAAGACCCGGACGTTCTGGCCGTTGATCTTCACGACCTTGGCCTCCACGTTCTTGTCCAGGCGCTGGAACCAGAACTTTTCGCCGATGAGCTTCTGCAGGTCCTGGGGCAGGTTGATTTGCTGCACGCCCTGGGACGGGATGATGCGCAGGTTGTAGAGCAACTGCTCTCCGATATAGGCGGTGCGCTTGGACAGGGACGGCTCGCTGGTGAGCCCCGCCTCCTGCTTGGTCACGGTGATGCTGGCGCTGCCCATGTTCTGATCATAGGTCTTATAGGCGTAGCGGATGGGGCCCAGGGTGAACGTGCCCGGCTTGGCGGCCGTGAGCGTATAGATGAAATTGGTGATGAAGAAGGTGCGGTTGGAGATCTTGCCGTTGATGATGGTGGTCTGGGAGCTTTGCGAAGACCCGGTGGTCTTGGCCACCGTGAACTTGTCCAGCCCCTCCACCTGCGGCCAGGGCAGGCCTTCGGCCCTGTCGTCCGAGGTCACCTGGACGGTGAGCTGGAAGGCTTCGCCTACGCCCACGTTCGCCGAAGACAGGGAAGCCTTTGCGGCTACTTCGGCGCGGGATTCGGAAAAAAATGCAAAAGTCAAAGTGCAAAGTGCAAAGTGCAAAATTGAAATCCAGGAAACGGAGCGACGGGAGAGCCCGCTCTCTTCTCTTACACTTTGCACTTTGACTTTTGCACTTTGCACTTTGACTTCTATCCTATCGACTTCTATCCCATCGCTCCTGCGGTCTACCAATCTTCCTCGACTTCCACGGGGCGGCGATTACGCTTCTGCATCTGCTTCTGTTCGCGTTTTTCGTCGTCCTGGTAGGAATTTAGCAATCGTTCCGCTTCTTCCTTGCTCATCTGGCCAGGCTTGGCGGGGGCGGCCTCCCGGCCGCTGGAATCGCCCTCTTTTCCCTCTTCGGGCTCCGGCTTCTGATCGTTTTCATCCTGCCCGCCCTTGTCCTTTTCCTGGTCCTTGCCCTCTTGCTCCTTCTCTTTTTCCTTCTCCTTGTCCTGCCGATCCTTTTTCCCGTCCCGGTCGCCCTGGCCGGAGGAATCCTTTTTGTCCTGCTTGTCCTTGTTCTCGTCCCCGCCCTGGGAGCTTTGGCCCCCCTGATCCTTTTTCTGCTGATCCTTCATGTTCTTGAGCTGGGCTGCCAGGGCTTTCAATCTCGAATCGTTCGGGTATCGGCGCAAGCCCTCTTCCACTTCCACCCCGGCTTCCTGGAGGCGTCCCTGGATGTATTTGGCGGCGCCGCCGTGCAGGTAATCGTCCACGGACTTGGCGGCGGAAAGGCCCGTCAGGGCCACGGCCAAAAAGGCCGCGGCGGACACGGGACGGAGGCGGGGAAAGGCGCGCAGGAAGCTCATATCACGCCCACCCCGGGTTGCGAGGCGCGGGGATCCTGGCGCCGGGGCGGGGCCGGGGCCTCGCCGCGGAGGATCTTGAGCACGTCGTCCAGGCGCTGCACGTGGGATTGATAGGTCGCGGCCGTGCGATCCTTCCGGATGAGGTCCTCCAACAGGGTCTTGGCCTCGGCGTACCGGCGTTCCTGCACCAGTTGCATGGCCCGGGCCAGGACTTTCTTGGCCTCTTCGCTCGGTTCCGGCGGTTTCTGCGGATTGCCCTGCTGGTCCTGATCCTGTTTCTGCTTTTCCAGCAACTCCTTGATGCGGGCCTGCACCACCTCGATGTTGCGCTTGGCGTTCTTGTTGTCCGGACGGATCTCCAGGGACTTCTTGTACATGGCCATGGCCTCGCGGTAGTCTTCGATGCCCTCCTGCTTGCCGCTCTGGATGGCGAATTCGCCCTTGCGGAAATGCGCGTTCCCCAGGTTGTAATAGGAGGCGGAGGCCAGGCCCGCGTCGTCCCCGTGCAGGGCCTTTTTGTAGGCCGCGATGGCCTCGTCGTATTTCTTCTTGCGGTACTGGGCATTGCCCATGTTGTAGGCCAGGGCCTGGGATTCCGGGCGGTCCAATTGGGCTTCCGAATATTTCTGCAGGGCCTTGTCGTAATCGCCTTCGGCATAGGCCTTGGCGGCCTGCTTGGGCGGCGCGCCTCCCGATCCGAGCAGGCTGAGCAGCTTGGAGACCCAGCGGGGCTTGCCGCCGGCGGGTTTCTCGTACCGGGACAGGAGGTCGCCCCCGGAAGCTTGAGCGGTCGGATCGGCCGTGTCCCCTTGGGAAACGGCACCGGCGCGTTGGGAGGAATCGGGCGAGCCGATCCGGATTTGCGCCGGGGCGGCGCCGGTCCACGCCAGGAACAGGGCCGAGGCCAGGGAAAGACGCAGGTTCATGAGAAGCGGCCCTCCCATTGCTTCCGGCGCTTCCGCCGGTCCGAAATCAGCATTTCCGCGATCAAAAGGAACAAGGCGATCCCGAGGGGGATCTGGAAGCGATCCTCGTATTGGCTCATGCGTTCCGATTCGAGTTCGCGCTTCTCCATCTTGCCGATTTCCTTGAGCACGTCCTCCAGTTCGAAGCGGCCCGGCTCCGCATGGTAGTACTTGCCGTTGGTGGCCAGGGCGATTTTCTGCATCAGCACTTCGTCCAGCTTGGTGGTGACGATGTCGCCCCGGCGGTCCTTCTTATAGGACACGTTCCCCTGCTCGTCCTTGAGGGGGATGGGGACTCCGGAGGGCAGGCCGATGCCCACCGTGTAGATGGCCACGCCCATCTTGGCGGCTTCCTCCGCCATCTTCTCGGCCCGGCCGCTGTGGTCCTCGCCGTCGGTCAGGAGCACCAGCACGCGGTATTTCCGGTCCTTGGGATCGAACGCCTTGAGGGAGGTCTCGATGGCGCCGGCGATGTCCGTGCCCGGGGTCTGGATCAGGTCCGGCCCCAACACGTCCAGGAAGATCTTGAAGGCCCCGTAGTCCATGGTCAGCGGGCATTGCAGGAACGCCTCGCCCGCGAAGGCGACCAAGGCCACGCGGTCCCCCGCCAGGCGGTCGACGAACTTGCCGATCTCCTGCTTGGAGCGCATCATGCGATTGGGCTTGATGTCCTCGGCGTACATGGAAAGGGAGACGTCCACCGCCACCACCACGTCCAGCCCCTTGCGCCGCATCAGCTCCATCTTGGTCCCGAACTGCGGCCGCGCCAGGGCCAGCACGGAGAAAAAGGCGACCAGCAGCAGCAGCACGGCCTTGAACGCCTGGCGCCCGCGGGAAATGCCGTCGGTCATGCGCTTGAGCATTTCCACCTGGGCGAAGCGGGCCAGGGTCTTGCCTTTCTTGCGGAAGGCATAGAGGAAGAACCCCGCGAGCAGGGGCAGCAGCCAGAACAGCCAGAACATGTGCGGCGAGGCGAATCTCATGGGATTTTCATGAACCTCGTATTGGCCAATGCCGTTTCCAGGAGCAGGATCAGCAGGGCGATGATGAGCAGGTTGCGGAACAGTTCATGGTAGCGGTAATAGCTGGTGGTCTTGACCTCGGTCTTCTCCAGCTTGTCGATGTCCTCGTAGATGGCCTCCAGCGCCTTGGCGTCCTGGGCGCGGTACCATTTGCCTCCGGTCAGGTTGGCCACGCTCCGCAGCATGGGCATGTCGATGTCGGTCTTGACGCTGACGATCTGCTTTCCGAACAGGGGGTTGTCGATTTCCATGGGCTGCTCGCCTTCCTTGCCCACCCCGATGGCGTAGATCTTGATGCCCAGGGCCTTGGCCGCCTTGGCCGCCGTGATGGGATCCACTTCGCCCGCGTTGTTGGCCCCGTCGGTGAGCAGGATGATCACCTTGCTCTTGGCCCCGGAAACCCGCAGGCGGTTGGTGGAGTTGAGCAGGGCCGTGCCGATGGCGGTGCCGTCCTCCACCATGCCGAAGTTCACCTGCCGCAGGAATTGCACCAGGATCCCGTAGTCGAGCGTCAGCGGGCATTGCGTGAAGCTTTTGCCGGAGAAGATCACCAGGCCGATGCGATCGTGGCTGCGGCCGAGCACGAAGTTCTCGATGACCTTCTTGGCCACCACCAGGCGGTTCTGGGGGCGGAAATCCATGGTGCGCATGGATCCGGAAATGTCCAGCGCCAGCATGATGTCGACGCCGTTGGTGGTGACGTCCTCGATGGCTTCGCCGTATTGCGGCCGCGCGAGGGCGATGCACATCAGGGAGATGGCCAAAAGGCGCAGCGCCAGGAGCGCATGGCGGGCGCGGTAGGCCCAGCTATGCGGCACCCGCTTCACGATGGCCAGGGAGGGGAAACGGATGCTGGCTTTGCGGCGCTGGTTCTTGCGGAAGTAGTCCCAGGCCAGGAAAGGCACGGCCGCCAATCCGATCAGGAAATACGGGTTCTGGAAATGGGGCAGGTTCATGCCGTCCATCCCTGGCCGCCCGGCTTCCGATCATCGGGCTCATGCCCATGGCCGCCCTGGGTATACCCGGGTCCGGGGCCGGGGCGCTTGGGATCCGGGGGCGTTTTGGGAGGCGTTTTGCCGCCCGGCTTCCGGCCGCCTTGCCCGGGCGGGCCGCCTTCGTTCTCCTTCGGCTTGGTCTGGCGCAGGAACTCTTCCATCCGGGCGATCAGGGCGCCGGCATCGCTTTCCAGCAAGGGGGCGTTGGCGAACTTGACCAGGTCGGTGGCTTCGCAGAACTCCGCCAGCCACTGCTTCCGGGCTTGGGTAACCGGCAGGGTACGGGATTTCTCCAGGAACTCGGCCGTGGTGGATTCCAGCGAATCGGTGCCGAAGCGCCTGTCCAGGTAGCGGCGCAGGGCCTCGGAAAGGGTGAAGCAGAATTCGCGGGCCCGGTTCTGGCGGATCAGGGACAGGTCCTTGACCCCGGCCAGCTTGGCCATGGCCTCTTCGAAAGGCGGCAGGGCGGGCTTGGCGGCCTTGGGCGGGGCTTTGCGGCGGAAGCGCCTCCACAGCAGGAAGGCCGCCAGGAGCAGGGCCGCGGCGCCCAGGCCGTAGGCCAGCCACGGCGTTCCGGACTCGACCTCGGCCAGGGAGGCGATGTCCGCGATGTCCTTGACCGTTTCCGGGGAGGTACGGATGACGTTGATCTCGATGGGCTGGGTATAGAACTGCGCCGCGGCGGTGTCCGTCCCCCGGCGGTAGGCCACCAACTGGGGCGGAATGGTGTACTTGCCCACGGTGTAGGTGGACAGATCGAAATGCCAGGTCTGGATCTTGAGGCCGCCCGCGTCCTTGGGATCGGAAGCCTGGTAATCCTTGACTTCGAAGGAACCCAGGTTGCCGAGCACGGAGGGCAGTTCCACGCGCCCGTCCGCGGGATAGACCACCTTGATCTCGTATTGGACGCGATCGCCGATGGTGATTTCCGAGCGATCCACCTGGGACGAGATGTCCAGGGACGCGGCGCCCCGCGCCTTGGCGCTGTCGGCCGTGGCGGCCAGGCCCAGGCCGGCCGAGAGCAATCCCATCGCTGCGAAGTTCCGGAGGCTTCGATTCATTTGGCGGCAGCGGTTCCGGTGTTCGCGCTGAAAAACCGCACCTTGGCGGTCTGGAGCAGGCGTTCCACGTACTTCTGGTATTCGGCCCCCTGCTTTTCCCGGGCCCAGTCGGCCTGCACGCGCGGGGCCAGCTTTTCGAAGCCGGCGTTGGAGTCCGCTCCTTGCAGGTAGCGCGCCTTGTTGGCTTCGAAATAATACTTGAGATCGTTGCCGCTGGGCGGGGCGATCTTGATCTCCTCCATCAGTCCCGCCTGGGTCAGGATCTGGTTCTCCGCCTGGCCGATGCGCTGTTTCACCTCCGGCCGGTCCGCGATGCCCTTGCGGCGGGCCGCGTCCGCGATCAGGATCTGGGCCACGTATTCCCGCACCAATTGGTTCACTTCCAGGGGCGCTTCCGGCAATTTGCCCACCATGGCGGCGATTTCGCCCAGGGTGATCTTGCGCCCGTCCAGTTCCGCCACCACGGTTCCGCCGCCGGCGGTCTCGGCGGTGTCCGGGTTGAGATCGGTGAGCCGCGACCGGGCCTGGGTGGCGTCCACGCTGCGCCCCATGCTTTCCAGGCACGCCACCATGCGCTTGCCCAATTGGTTCTCGAAGGTCTTGTCCGGATAGAGCGCCTTGATCACGGCGAACTTGGCGAGCGCCCCCTTCGGGTCCATCAGGTTCTCCTGGTAGATCACGCCCATCTGGTACAGGACGTTGGGCACGTCCGCTTCCGTGACGGCCGGGGAACGGAGGTATTCCTGGTAGGTGTCGATGGCCTCGCGGTAGAGCTGCCGTTCGAACAGGGCCGTGGCGGCGGCGCGGTATTGTTCGCGGGTGAACGCGGCGCCACCGGAGTCGCAGGCGGTCAGGCCGAAGGTGGCGAGTGCAAAAGTCAAAGCGCAAAATGCAAAGTGCAAAATGGAAGAGAAGAAGGGTGTGGCGTCACCCCGATTTTCATGCTGGTTATTGGCTTTATTCTTCATCTTAAAATTTTGCATTTTGCGCTTTGACTTTTGCACTTTGAACTCTATCCGCTGCTTCAGCGGATTTTCGCGGCCCGCTTGCGGAAATACTCCAGCAACGGATGGATGGTGTCGTCGTACTTGGGTTGGATCACGATTTCCACGAAATCGATCTGGAGCTTGCGGAACATGCGCTTCAGCAGGGAGCTTTCCTTCTGCGCTTCCTTCTTGAAGGTCTTGCGGAATTCCTCATCGCTGGTGTCCACCAGGATGATTTCGCCGGTCTCGGCGTCCTCGAGCTCGATGAAGCCCACGTCCGGGATTTCCCGTTCGCGCGGATCCCAGACGGTGATGGCCACGCCTTCGTGCCGGCGCATGAGCAGCTTGATGGGCTTCTCGAAATCCCCGGTGGCGAAATCGGACACCACGAAGACGACCGCGCGGCGCGTGAGGATGCGGTTCAGGTATTCCAGGGCCAGGGACAGGTTGGTGCCCCGTTCCTTGGGCTTGAAATACAGCAGCTCGCGGATGACGCGCAGCACGTGCTTGCGCCCTTTCTTGGGCGGGATGAACATCTCCACCTGGGAGGTGAAGATCAGCAGCCCCACCCGATCGTTGTTCTTGGTGGCGGAGAAGGCGAGCAGGGCGCTGATGGTCGCCATCACTTCGCCCTTCATCTCCGATTGGCTGCCGAAATCCCCCGAGGAACTGGCGTCCACCACCAGGATCACCGTGAGCTCGCGCTCTTCCACGAACTTCTTGATGTAGGGGGTGCCGTGGCGGGCCGTGACGTTCCAGTCGATGGAACGGATCTCGTCGCCCGGGACGTATTCCCGCACCTCGGCGAACTCCATGCCCTGGCCCTTGAAAGAGGACGTGTACGCGCCCGACAACACCGAGTTCACGATTCCGGTGGTGCGGATCTCGATCTGGTGGACCTTTTTTAAGACTTCCTTGGGGATCATGGCGTTTTTGGAAAGTCAAAGTTCAAAGTGCAAAATGCAAAAGTCAAAATGAAAGACAAGCTGCGGAACCCGCCTGGAAGCGCGTCTCCCCGAAAGCGGCGCGGCGGCAAATGAACGTCATGCCATTGGCCCGAACTGCGCTTCCCGCTTTTTCTCTTAAAATTTTGCACTTTGCACTTTGACTTTTGCACTTTGAATTCTCTCTTACGGGACCTCGACCGAGTCGAATATCCTCTGCACCACGTTCTCCGCCTTCACTTCCTCGGCTTCCGCCTCGTAGCTCAGGATCAGCCGGTGCTTCATCACGTCCATGCCGATGGACTTCACGTCTTCCGGCGTCACGTAGCCGCGTCCGCGGATGAGGGCGTGGGCCTTGGACGCCTTGGCCAGGCTGATGCTCGTGCGCGGCGAGGCGCCGTATTCGATGAGGCCGGCCACGTCCTTGATGCCGTGGCCCAGCGGGTCGCGCGTGGCGGCCACCAGGTTGATGATGTAGTCCATGATCTTGTCGTCCATGAACACATCGCCCACCGTGCCGCGGGCGCGCAGGATGTCCTCTTCCGTGGCCATCTTCTGCGCGGCATGCAGGCCCTTGCCGGACACCATGTTCACGATGGCCTTCTCCTCTTCCTTGGTGGGATAGGTGAGGGTGACCTTGAGCATGAAGCGATCGACCTGGGCTTCCGGCAGGGGATAGGTGCCTTCCTGCTCCACCGGATTCTGGGTGGCCATCACCAGGAACAGGGGCGGCAGGCCGTAGGTGGTGTCCCCGATGGTGACCTGCTTTTCCTGCATGGCTTCCAGCAGGGCGGACTGCACCTTGGAGGGCGCGCGGTTGATCTCGTCCGCCAGGATGATGTTGGCGAAGATGGGGCCGCGCTTGACGTGGAAGTCCCCGGTCTTGGGATTGAAGATCAGGGTGCCGATGAGGTCCGCGGGCAACAGGTCCGGCGTGAACTGGATGCGGTTGAACTGGCAATTGATGGCGTTGGCCAGCGCCTTGACCGCGGTGGTCTTGGCCAGGCCCGGCACGCCTTCCAGCAGCACGTGGCCGTCGGCAAGCAACCCGATGACCAGCTTCTCGAGCATGTTCCGCTGCCCGATGACGGTGCGGCCCACTTCGTCGAGGATCTTCTGGATGAAGGCGCCTTCCCGCTTCACTTTCTCCGTGATCGCTTGGATGTCCACCTTGGTCGCGCTATTCATGGTCATCGTCTCCCGTCATCTTAAGGCATTTCCTGAAAGTCCGAAAAGCGTCCTGGAGCTCATGGGGCTCCTTGTAGCCGCCCGCGAAACGGGCGTGCCGGAACAGGTCCCTGAGCTTGTCCCAATCCCGGGCGTCTCCTCCCGGTCCGGCGTCCCCGTTCGCGCCGGGGGCCCGGCGGGCCAGGTAGGCGTCCAGCAAGGGATCGAAGCGGGCCGGGGCGGATCCCCGGGCGGCGGCCGTGCCCGGTGCGTTACCCGGGGCCGTCTCGTCCCGCAGGAACCGCGCGGCCAGGCCTTCCATTTCCAGCAGGATGGCCTTGCTGGCGTCCGGGGAGTTCTGGGCCGAACGCAGGCGGTTCTTCAGGGCGGCCACCTCCGGCTTGAGATCCTCCCGCTTCACGACCTTGGCCGCGCGTTTGCGCGCGGCCAGCTTGAAGGCCGCGAAGCCCAGGACCCCCGCTCCCGCGAGGATGGCCGCCCAGAGCAGCAGCTTGAACCACAGCATGTCCGGGAGGCGCACCGGGGCCGGCCCGATATCGGCCAGGGCCGTGGGGATGAAGACGGCTTCCTCCTGCCGGGAAAGGCCCGTCAGATAACGGACTTTGAGGGACGCGGCCTTGCCGGGGCCCTGGGTCGCGGCGCGCAGGCGGTAGATGAATTCCGTGTGGTTCCGAACGCTCGATCCGGAAGCCAGTTTCTTGTGCACCGTGGCCTGTCCCAGGACCTTGAAGCCGGGGAAGTCCAGGCTGTCCGGGGCCAGCACGAAAACCGGAACCTGGGCGTCCTCCCATTCCACCTGCACCACGTAGTCCAGGGAATCCCCCACGCGGGGGGCGGAGGCGGTGAAGCGCCCCTGGGTGGACAGCTTGACGGCCTCCTGCGGGGCGGATGCGGCGGCCGAATCGGCGACAGGGGCGGGAGGCGGGGCCAGGAAAGGATCGCGCACCGGAGAGGAGGAGTCCGGGTGACCGCCCGTTCCCGGCGGCGTTTGAGCGCGGGCGGCAAAGCCGGGAGCCGCCGGGGAGGCCAGCAGCGCCAGGGACAAAAGCGCGGAAGCGAAGCGGAGGCGGGAAGGATCCTTACGAGCGCGCATAAGTCTGGTAACGGGCGACCTCCACAAATAGGAAAGGCTTCAAAACGGATAGGAATTTAACAAATTCGCCGCCCGGAAAAAACCGGGTCCCCACTATTGTCGGGCCGGGGGCTGCACTATGGCCGGGGACGGCACTATAGTTACTGGTGGCTCCCGGCCGGGCGCGGGGATAATAAGTATTTTGTGGGCATGGATCCGGAACCGAGGGAAATCCTCATCGAGAGCCTGATCGGCCAACTGGCCGGTCTGCCCTCCATCGGCAGGAAAACCGCCCAGCGGCTGGCCTACCATCTCCTGGCCCAGGAGGAGGACGCGGTCCGGGAGTTGGCCCGCGCCCTGACGGAGGCCAAGGCGCGCATCCATGCCTGCGCGTCCTGCGGCAACTACACCGAAAGGGACATCTGCCGCATCTGCGGCAATGAGCGGCGCCAGAAAAACCTCATCTGCGTGGTGGAAAAGCCCGCGGACATCCTCGCCTTCGAACGCTCGGGAAGCTACCAGGGCGTCTATCACGTCCTGGGCGGAAGCATTTCCCCCCTGGACGGCGTCGGTCCGGCCGATCTCAACTTCGCCAGGCTCTGGGAGCGCAGCGCCGCGGGGGTGGAACTGATCCTGGCCCTCAACACCAACGCGGAAGGCGAAGCCACCGCTTCCTTCATCGCCCGGAAGCTCCACGGCGCGCCGGTCCGCATCTCCCGGCTCGCACGCGGCATTCCCGTGGGATCGGAACTCGAATACGTGGACGAACTCACGGTGCAACGCGCCTTGGAAAGCCGGGTCGAGGTGACCTGATACGGTGCGGGCCCCATCGCCCGCCGCCCGATCATCCTCCCCATACCGCCCCATGCACATCAAAACCGCCGAGTTCATCAAGTCCGCCGCGGCTCCCGGCGAGTATCCCGACGACGGAATCCCCCATATCGCCGTGGCGGGCCGCTCCAACGTGGGGAAATCCTCCCTCCTCAACATGCTGGCCCAGCGCAAGGGATTGGTGAAGACCAGCCGGATCCCGGGCAAGACGCGCCTGATCAACTTCTTCCTGATCAATAAGGGCGGGGATCCGGGGCATACCTTCTACCTGGTGGACATTCCGGGCTTCGGCTATGCCAAGGTGGGGCGTGACGAAAAGCACAAGATGGAAGACGCCATCGAAGCCTATTTCCGCACCTGCAAGCGCCTCTCCGGGCTGCTCTACCTGGTGGACGTCCGCATGACCGACAGCAAGGTGGACAAGGAAGCGCTGGACTGGCTGGCCGGGTTCGAAATGCCGCTGCTGGTGGTGGCCACCAAGGGCGACAAGCTGAACAAGGAGCAGGCGCGCAAGGCCCTGGCCGGGATCGCCGCCCGCTACAAACTGCCGGAACCGCCCCTGCTGACCAGCGCGGACAAGAAGACGGGGAGGGAAGAGGTCCTGGAGCAGATCCGGCTCGTCCTGGAAACCGCCTCCGGGCGCCCCGAAGCCTGACCGGCAGCCCGCGGCCTCAAGAAGCTGAGAAACCGCAAAACCCTTCCCATATTCCCCAAACTCCCCGCAGACAGGGTCTTGCCGGAGGGCCATGAACGCCCGATCTGGCCGCAGGATAACCGCTTACGCAGGCTCGCAAAAATCCCCCGCTCCGGGCCGCCAAGTGTAGAATATGGAGGATGACCCGCTTGTTGACGTGGATTGGGCTGCTCTCCCGCAGATCCTACGTAGGCCAATTGATGGAATTGGGGCTGCAAGCCTCATGGTGCGCCGTGCATAAGGCCGGGAACCGCAAGCAGAGCCTGGATCAGCTCATCACCCAGATCTATTTCACCGGCGTGGAAGCCATCCCCCTGGTGGCCTTCCTGGCCCTCATCATCGGCAGCGCCACCATCCTGCAGGCCTCCACCGTGATGCCGAAAATCGGCGCGGGGGATTATTTCGGGAACGTGATGGTGCTGGTGGTGGTCCGCGAAGTGGGGCCCCTGTTCACGGCCTTCCTGGTGGCGGGGCGCACCGGCTCCGCCCTTTCCACGTATCTGGGCAACATGAAAGTGCAGCAGGAAATCGACGCGCTCAAGACCATGGGGGTGGACCCGGTGCGGTACCTGGTGTATCCCAGTTTCGCGGCAACGGTCATTTCCATGTTCTGCCTGACCGTGATCTTCAACCTCGTGGCCATCTTCGGCGGATACCTGGTGGTGAAGAGCCTTTCCCTGTTCGTTGCGGACATCTCGGAGCTGCAGCTCTCCCTGTCCCTGTTCCTGGAGCGGATCCTGGCCTCCATGGGGATCATGGACGGCGTGCTCGGCATCGTGAAACCCGTGTTCTTCGGGATGCTGGTCTCCGTCATCGCCTGCTACCACGGCATCAACGTCTCCAACGATATCCGCGAAGTGCCCAAGGCCACGACCAACGGCGTGGTCAATTCCTTCGTGTGCATCATCCTGTTCGACACCTTGTTCGCCCTGCCTTTCCTGGCCAAGCTGGGGTTCCTGTGAGCGTCATCGCGTCCGTGCACAACCTGCGCTTCACCTATCCCGGCCAGGAAACCGTGCTCCGGCGCGTGAACTTCCACGTGCTTCCCGGCCAGATCCTGGTGATTTGCGGCCTGTCGGGCCAGGGGAAAAGCACGCTCCTGCGCCTCCTCATCGGGCTGGAGAAGCCCGACGCCGGAATGATCCGGCTGCTGGGCAAGGACATCGCCACCCTGAACGAGGTGGAGTTCAACGATCTCAAGCGCAGCGTGGGCTTCGTGTTCCAGAACCCCGCGCTCATCTCCACCAAGACCATTTTCGAGAACGTGGCCCTGCCCCTGGTGTACCACAACGTGGGCGACGAGGAGGAAATCCGCTCCCGGGTGGACAACGCCCTGGAGATGCTCCTCATCAAGGAATTCCAGCACCAGTATCCCGCCTCGGTCAGCCTGGGGATTCTCAAGCGCGCGGCCGTGGCCAGGGCCATGATCATGCGGCCCAAGCTCATCCTCATGGACGAGCCCACCGCCGGCCTGGACCGCATCAGCCGGGGGGTGCTGCTGGCCCTGATCGCCAACATCCGCCGCATCAACCACGTGTCCATGGTGCTGGTGACCCATGATCTGCTGGCCGCCCGGGAACTGGGCGGGGAGATCGGCGTGCTCAAGGAAGGCGAGCTGCTGCAGCCCATGAACTTCGAACAATTGAAGAATTGCCAGGACTCCTTCGTGGAATACCTCTTCCGCCAGTTGGAGCAGGAAGCGGCCATGACCGGGGAGAAGCAAGCGTGAAGTTCCAATTGCATCGCCACCGCAACCTGCTGGCGGGGTTCTTCGTGTCCACGGCGGCGATCACTTTCGTGGTCTCGCTGATCGTGCTCTTCCACAAGAAGGGCGTCTTCGAGATGCAATACACCCTGAGCGCCGTGTTCGAGAACGGCGTGGGCCTGCGCCCGGGCGCGGACGTGCTTTTCAACGGCGTGAAGATCGGGCGCGTGGAATCGGTCAACCTGCTGGGCCGCGGGGGGATCGACGTCTCCTCGGGCAAGGTGGTGCTGAACCTCCTCATCGATCGCAAGTACCAGGATTTCATCACCAGCCGTTCCGTGGCCTTCGCCTTGCGTGACAAGAACCTGGTCTCGGACCGGGTGGTCAACATCGAGACGCTGGGATTGGGCGGCACCGTCCTCAAGGGCGGGGACACCCTGGCGGTCTCCAACTCCCGCGACATCGAATCGGTGCTGAGCGGCCTGACCAAGCTGATGGGGAAGATGGACCAGTTGATCAACAGCATCGACGAGATCGTGGTGAAGACCAAGGATCCCAACACGACGGTGGGGGCCATGCTGGGCTCCCGCGATCTGTACGACCGCCTGCTGTACGGCGTGAACAGCGTGGATACCGCCGTGGGGCAGGGCCGGGCGGTGCTGAGCCGGGTGCAATTGCTGACCGATACCCTGCACGTGGCCCTGGGCGGGATCCTGGCGCGCGCCGATTCCACCTCGGGCAAGCTGGTCCGGACGGCGGAACAGGCCGAGAAACTGAGCGTGCACGCCAACGTGCTGGCGGGCCAGGGCGAAACCATCCTCCGGCGCATGGACCAGCTCATGCTCCAGGGCGCGGGGAAAATCGACCAGGCGGGGGACCTGATGGACGCGGTTTCCAGCCTGTGGTTCATCAAGGGCAAGATGGCGAAGAAGGGCGAGTACCCGGTGCTTTTGAACGAGGCGGGACCGTGAGAAATCGGGGGAAAGTCAAAGCGCAAAGCGCAAAGCGCAAAGTTCAAAATTTCAAGAGGGGAATCCCGGTCCGCGATCGCGGCATTCTTCGTTCTTACATTTTGCACTTTGCGCTTTGCACTTTGACTTTTGCACTCGCGGGCGCGGCCCGCGCCGACGATTCCCCCAAATACGCCGAGCGCGGCCTGTCCGCCTACCATGCCGGCAAGTACGATCTGGCGCGTATGTTCTTTTCCAAAGCCCTGCAGGACGCGGTGCTCAAGGGCAGGGACGATTGGATCGCCAAGGCCACCTTCAACCTGGTCGACCTGGAGCTGGAATCGAACAATGAGATGGAGGCCGGCCGGCTGCTGGACGGCGTCAACGTCCGCGATCGCGGTCTCAGGTCCCTGTGGCTCTGGAAACGGTCGCAACTGGCTTTCCAGCAGCGCCGCTTCCCCCTCGCCCTGGAATGGGTCGATTCCGCCCTGGGCCTGGCCAAGGGAGACGCGCCCAAGGAAACCTCCATGCGCCTGGATCGCATGCGTTACCTGATCCATTCCCGGGAACCGTCCGTCTGGGCTTCCCAATACGAGACCTTCCGCAAAAGCCTGCCCCGGGAACGGGCCGTTCCCCTGGACGCCATGGCGGCCATGGCCCGCAAGGAGTACGCCCTGGCCGATACGCTCTGGCAAGAGGCCATGGGCTATTACCGCGACCAGGGCCGCCTGGCCAAGGTGGCCGGCTGCCTGAACCGATCCGCCCTCTGCCTGTTCTCCCTGGGACGCCGGGCGGAGGCGCTGGAATCCAACTCCCGCGCCGTGGCCATATTCGGCGAACTGGGGCTGGAAGTGCCGGGTCTCAAGGCCCAGGCCCTCAGGCTTCTCTTGGTCCAGGATGAGCGGGAACTTGCCAAATTGCGCCAGGATATGGATCTTGTCGGTCAACGCTTCAGCGGCTTCGACCTGCAGGGGATCCTGGATGAGTATTCGCAAAATCTGCGCGACAATCGTTCTGGCCTCGGGCGTTAGCCGGGCCGCCAATCTCCAGACCCAGGACCTGCTTTTCTTCTCCACCCACAAGAACCCCGTCCAGGTGGTGGGCGATTCCAAGAACGCCTTCTTGCTGACCGAAGGCGGCGTGCTCATGTACGATTACCGCCGTTCCTCCTGGGTGGACAATCTGATAGCCGGCAATGCCATCCAGTCCATCCGCTATTCGCAGAACCGGTCCAAGCTCTACGTCCTGCTCCAAGGAGGGCGCATCCTGGAATACAACCCCGCGTTCAGGCGCTTCACGGACGCTTCGCTGGAGGACTTCCAGTCCGCCGCCGCCGGGGGAGCGGACGCCGACGTCACCGGCCTCACCCTGGACGGGAACAATTTCTTCCTGGGCGACGCCATCCGCGACAAGTACATGCGCCGCGCGCCCATCGTCCAGGCCAAGGTGTTCGAATACGACAATCTCTGGGTCCTGACGGCCGGGCTGGGCCCCTTCTACGGGTCCGCCCGCCGCAAAGGGGCGGCCTCCTTCTGGTTCGGCCTGGACTATCCCGCCACCGCGGTCATCTATCCGGAAGGCAAGAACCTCTGGTTCGGATCCTGCCGCAGCGATTACCCGGCCTCGGACGTCGCGCAGGGGATCGCGGCCCAGAGCAACGGCGCCCTGGTCAAGGCGGGTTCCGATCTCAACGGCTGGAAAACCTATCCGGCCCAGTTGGAATACGGCTTCGGCGACGGGTGCGTCCGGGACGTGATAGCCTGGAACAATTACGTCTGGCTCGCCACCAACAAGGGCGTGGTCCGCCATGATCCGCGCACCGGGCTCTTCCGCAATTACAACCACCTGATGGGCGGCACGGACGTCCGCGTCAATTCCCTGTACGTGTTCGAAAACCAACTGTTCGCGGGCACGGAGCGCGGCGTAGGGTACCTGGAGAATCCCGACAAGGAGGAGTTCAAGACCCTGGGCGGAGAGCTGCCCGTGCAGGGCGGCGTGCAGGTCTACGAAATGGCCTCCAAGGACAAGGATCTATGGGCCGCCACGCGCCTGGGGCTCGTCGTGTTCCAGAAGGGGGCCTGGAAAACCCTGAACGACGTGTCCGGCAAGGACGTTCCGGAAGCGACCCTCGTGTCCGTCCCTTCCATGGCCTACCACGACTCTTCGATGTACTGGATCTACGAGAACCGGGTGATGGTCAAGCCGCGCAAGCAGGCGCAGCGGATCCTGTTCGAGCGGGATCGCCCCTTCCGCCTCCGCTTCGACGGCGACGTGCTCTACGTGGCTTTCGCAGGCGGGGTCACCGCATACGATATGCGCCGGAACCTGTGGACGGATTTCCGCCTGGAAGACGGCATCCCGGGGACCCGCGTGCTGAGCCTGGCCGTGTCCCAGGGCAAGCTGTGGATCGGCACCGATGCCGGCGTGGAACGCATCAACCTGCGCCCCTATCTGCCCTGAGGCCGGCAGGGTAAAAGTCAAAGTGCAAAATTAAGGGGAAAACGGGGTCGCCTCGGCTCCTGACTCCGTCCCCGCTTGGTTTTTTTGGGGTTTTGAAATTTTGCACTTTGCACTTTGAACTTTGACTTTTGAAATCTCTTACCATCCCCCCCTTTACGGTCTTTCCGGCCACCCTGTACCCTCTTAGCACACCCGCCGCCGCGCCGATCCGGCCCGGCCGGGAAGAGGATCCGACCCGTGAAGCGCAAGTACAAATTCCCGGTTTCCCAGCAAGCCAACCTCTTGGGCTTGGAATGGCAGAAGCTCTGCACCTTCGGCCTTTCCCAACCCGAACGGTTCGAAGAGAAGAAACATCGCGCCGCGTTCCTGGGACCCCTGGAGAGCCGCGGCTATCATTGGTCCTATCCCGCCAACGATTATCCGTCCACCTTCGGACGCTTCATGTCCTATTTCCTGCACGAGGTGCCCCAGCCGGACGGCAGCATCTACGAAATCTACATGAAGGAAACCGAGTTCCCGACCCAGCTCGAAGAGGTGCTCGCCCTGCGCCTGGGCGAATCGGAAACGGCCCTGGTGGAGTTCATGGGCATGCACGAGGACCGTGTCCGTTTCTACGGACGCGATCTGGGCAACGGCAAGGAAATCCTCTACAGCCCCAACGACTACCTGGCCTGGTGGACCTCGCCCCTGAAGCCCTCCAAGGACGCGTGCTTCATGCAGGTGCATCGCGCGCCCTTGCGTTCCATCAACGTGAACGTGGCCGAAGCGGTGCTGCTCACCGCGCCCACCTATTACACCGGCAACGAATTGCGCGCCCGCAGCCTCACCTGCCTGCGCCTGTGCCCCAACGGCCTTTCCGCCTATACCCTGGAGAAGAAGATCTGGGCCCACGCCCATTGGATGGACTTCTGCGTGGACATGCCCATACCCAGCGAGAACTACCTCCAGGCCCTGGTGCGCTGGGAAGAATATCTCGACAAGGAGCTGGAGGATTCCTGGTCCTTTCCCGCCCTCCTGCACGACTGGGAACTGAGCGGCAGCCTGCTGTCCCGCATGGTCCAGGACCTGGCGGGCGCGACCATCGCCATCCCCGAATTGGAGTGGGTGCTGGAAAGCATCTGGAACGAACAGCCGCGCGTCAGCCTCTGGGGCAAGACGCCCAGGCAGACCGGCAGGAACCTGTGCACCCAGGCCATGCTCGATGAAATCATCCGGGCCATCAAGCTGAAGGGCAAGGCGAACCTGTTGCCGCGCCACGTATTGATGGCGCGCGCCATCGAGCTGCCGGAACCGGCAAGATAAGAATGGTTGGGACGAGCGCGGCGAAGCGGTAAAAAGGGGAATTTCGTAAGCGGCATTTCGTCGGGCGACCAGGCAGATACCCTGTATCCGCTGCCCCGCCCTTCGGCGTCGGGCGTAAAGAAAAAACCAGGAGGGACTCTCCTGGTTTTTTCTTTTCCCGATCACTCTTCTCTTGTCAGAACGCCAACGCTCCGCCCAATTCCAGGGTCAGACTGTTGCCGTCCACGGCGGAAGGCATGGTGCTGAGGAAATGGTATTTGAAATTGGCGAACACGGCGAGGGGGATGACGGGGGGCTTGGCCTTGGCGCCGAGCTCCAGATGGAAGCCTACGCCGCTCTTGAGGCCTTCGTCCTCGATGGCGTCCACGAGGATCGCCGAGACCTCCTCGGGGGTGTCCGCCGCCGCCGCGCCTCCGCCGCCGGAAGTGACCTTGGAGACGGCTTTTTTGGCGAACTTGGCGTTCAGGACTTCCGTGGCCAGCACGTGGGTGATGCCCGCGCCGGCGTAGACCTTGACCAGGCTCACCACCGGGGGGAGCTTCAGGAAGGGATAGAGCACCGTCACGTCGCTCATGATGCGGGCGAAGGCGGGCTTATCCACGCCCGGGACCCCGAGGTCGAAGGTCAGGTCCTTGCGGGTGCTGTTTGGCGGGCTGATGATGCTGACGTCGTAGAATCCGTATTGGATGTTGCTGGAGGCTTCCAGATCGACGAAAGGCAAGGCGTCGATCCAGAGTTTCATCCCGAACCCGTTCAATCCGGAAACCGAAGCCTGATCGATGGAGATGCTGTCCGCGCCGGCGGCGGCGATGTTGCCTTTCCCCTCCTTGACCTCCAGTCCCAGAGCGGGAGCCCATTGCCCGCCGATCCCGAAAATCGCATGCGAATACGCCGCCGCGGTGGCGGCCAAAGCCAAGGTCTTCATCCACATTATCTTCATGATTCCTCCGAGTAATGAGAACCGTCGATGCCGATACAATAAGTAAAACGGGGGTGTTTTGCAACGGATTCCGGCATCCGCGGCGGGCTCACGGCCCCACCAGGGAAATGCAGGCCGCCATGCGTCCCGAGGCCTGCCCGTCGCGGCGATACGAGAAGAATCGCTCCGGTTCGGTCAGGGTGCATCCTCCCATGTCGCGGATATGCGCGGGAAGGATCCCGGCCGCCAACGCTTGCGCGCGATTGCTTCCGGGCATATCGAAATAGCACTTGCCGCCCCTGCGGACGACGAACTCCGGTTCCAGGCGCGCCGCGACCTCCGCTCCCATCTCCAGGGAGCCGGGCCGCAGGCAGGGCCCGAACGCGATCAAGGCCGATTCCCCACGGATACGTCCCGCGTCCGCGAGCGCGCGCAGGCTTTTCTCCAGGATATGCGCGTGCGTTCCCCGCCATCCCGCGTGCACGGCCGCGATGGTCCCGCATTCCGGATCGAAGACCAGGGCGGTAAGGCAATCCGCCATGGTCACGGCCAGCGCCAGCCGCGGGGAACCGGAACACAGCGCGTCCGCGTCCCCCGGTTCCATCCGGCGCAACCCGGCCGTCTCCCCGAAGGGTCCCGCGCCCCCTTGCGGCTTCGCCGCCGAATCATCCAAGGCGTCGGCGTCGATCAGGGCGTCTCCGTGCACCATGCGCGGAATGACCAGGGTCTTGCCCGCGGCGCCCAGGGCGTCCAGGACCGCCGCCCAATTCCGGGACACCTTTCCGGGGTCGTCTCCGCAGCGGAAGCCCAGGTTCAGATCGGAATGGGCCCCGGCGCTGGCGCCGGACCCGGGATCGGCGCCGTCCAGGTACCGGGTGGTGAACGCGGCACGCACCCGGTGTTCCCATTCCGGGAAAGGCCGCAGGAGGAAGGGGAGTCCGCTCACACGTCAAGGATAACAAGCGTGGCGTCGTCCGCCAATTCGCCCGTGGCCTGGGTGGAGCCGCCCAGATACTCGGATCGCAATCGCATCAGGGAGTCGATAAGGGCGGCGGGATGCTCGGATCCGGAACCCAAGGCCAATTCTTTCAGAGGCTCCACGCCGAACATCTTGCCGTTGGTGCCATGGGCTTCGGTGATGCCGTCCGTGAAGAGGAACAAGCGCGCTTCCGGGCCTAGGTCGATGGAGGCGTCGCTCAGGAAGGTGGTGGCGAACATCCCCAATACCAGGCCCTGGGAGGGCATTTCCAGGAGGTTGTCGGGCGTGGGGGAGGCGGAGGGATTCTGGACGACCATCTGGGCCACGTGGCCGGCGTTGCAATAGGTGAGCCGCCGGGTGCGCGTGTCGAAAACGGCGTAGAAGGCCGTGACGAACTGGGCGGCCCCCAATTGCTGGGTCATGAAGGTCGCGTTGATCTTGTTGAGCACCGAACAGGGGGAGACGTCCTGCCCGGAGTTGCCGTCCTGG
>DATENA010000265.1:0-8588 GCA_035275285.1 Fibrobacteria bacterium
TCCCGGGTCAAAGCCACGCTACAAGATCTCGCGTAGATCCCGCCCCCGCACTTGTCGGCGGGCACGCGCTTCCATTCCCACGATCTCTGCTTCCTAATACCCGTTCGCCTTGCTGTAAAGGGTGCGCCGAGAACGGATACGATACATCAAGCAGTTTGGCTTAAGCACCGATGTAAAGAATGAGCATTGGTGGCTTCAAAACGAAAAGAATCCTTCGTTATCTTGTGAAATATGGGGTACCAGAAATCGCAAACGAGATCGAGATGAGCCTGTTCGAAATGGTCACAGACTGTTCGCCTCGATATCATTTCTAAAGAAGATCTGCTCTGATCTCCAAAAGGATATGGTTATAAAAATACAAATCACTCGGTCATTGCGAAGAAGTTATGGTACAAGGAGAGATGATGAAACATACAAGAACAGCAGCAGAGTCTATATCCTCTCAGCAGACGGAACGCTCAGAGATACAGAAACGAGCATTGAAATTAGGTAAGAGTTTGGTACAATCTTTGGGCTTGGAGCCAGGAGTGGATACACTCTCTCGGTGGATGGCGCACTATATTGCTGAGCAAATCGCAACAATAAAAAGGACAAAAGGAAAGGAAAAAAAGGAAGCTGAAGAACGGTGCTTTGATACCATATTAAAACTTTGGAGCCATCGTTCACTCCTACCAAATGGTTCTCGGCCATTCGAATCGTTTGAACCCATATTTAGGGCGCTTGAGAGGCTAGATCCAGAAAATGCTCGCCCTTTTTATGCATTCCATGAAAACACTGAAAAGCCCTCTCTGGTCCAACCAAATAGAGTAAAACAATTTGTAGACCTATCTCTTGATTTTGACCGTTCTGCGCGCGCCATAGTTCAGTTCATGCTAAGGCAGGCTGCCACTATCGCGGTTGATGAGAAAACAAAGCTTTGGTTGAAAAATGCTATCGGGGAGTCAAGTCCGAAGGACTTTTCAATCATATTCAAGCTATTTTCAGGAGAAGAGCATGATGAGGATCCCGTAACAGCTGACCGTAGGTATCACGTAGAATACTTACGAGGAACATTACAGAGGATAGAGGCCATTTCAAAAACAACGGATACCATCAGACTCTCAATTCAAAAAGAATTGAATAGGATCCACGAAGAATCAACAAAACAGAATCTTGGTACAGTAAAAGGAAAATCGAAAGGTTAAAGAACAATTGTCATCGTCGGAATCGAAATGGATAAAACTGGAACTGCCAAAACAATGAGGTTGAAATTTCACCGAATTGAGAAAATCTCTGTGCGCCTCAATAAGAGAGCCGTAAAAAAATAGATGTGCCGGCTGCGACGATGGACAGACTTTCGAGGTGAGAAAATTCTGGACGCGTATTCCACTAGGAACCATGGTTCAGGCAGTACAACAGAGAACCCGCCCAAGGCACCCGGTTGATTGTGACGGGGTGTCCACTTTGTGTCCACTTTTTCGGAGTAGGAGAGAGGCCTTCGGAGGGTGAAGACCATGCGAGGAGCCATCTGGCCTCCCTCAACCATCCAAAACCTTGCGATTTCGGACGATTGGGGAGGCTGAATGGTAGGCCTGGGCAGACTTGAACTGCCGACCCCCGCCTTATCAGAGCGATGCTCTAACCAACTGAGCTACAGACCTAAGACAGGCGGGGAAAACTAATTTCCCGGGCCGTGCTCTGTCAAGGGCCGGGCCGCTCTAAAACCCTGAGCCTCGGCCGTTTCCGGGGATTTGACCGCTTTTCAGAAAGGCGTCCCAGCTCCAGGCGCGGCGCGCGAAGGCCTCCCGCAAGGCGTCCGCATCAAAGCGCCGCGCGGCGGGAAGCTGGTGGCGGAAAAAGGTCCGCTGCCGCTTGGCATAGTTGCGCGTCTGCTTTTGGATGGCCGCGATGGCCGCTTCCAGGCCCAGCTTCCCTTCGGCCACGTCCGTCATCTCCGCATAGCCCAGGGAACTGAACGCGGGCAGGGTGCGCCAGGCCGGGTTCTCCATCAGGCGCCGGGTCTCCTCCGGCCAGCCGCCCCGGACCATGGCCTCCACGCGCGCGTCGATGCGCCGGTAGAGCGGGTCCCGCTCCGCGTCCAGCCAGAGGACCGGCACGCCCTGGAAGCGCGGATCCGGCACGGGAGGGCCGGTGAAGCGCGCATAGCTCTGCCCGGTGAGCAGCAGGTTCTCCCAGCGCTTGGCGATGCGGTAGGCATCGTTGGGATGGATGGAGGCGGCCCCTTCCGGATCCAGCCGGAGCAGTTCGGCGTGCAGGGCCGCCGGGCCTTCCGCGCGCAGGCGCTCCCGCACCCGCAGCTTGATGGGTTCGGGCGTGGGGCCGCGATCGAACGGCGACGGGTATAAGAGTTCTTTGAGGTAGAGGCCGGTGCCTCCCACGATGAGGAAGCGCGCGTCCGGGCGCGCGTCCAGGATGCGATGGGCATGGGAGGGGTATTCGCGTGGGGAGAAGCCGTAGGCGGGATCGACCGTGCCGACGAGATGGTGCGGGACCCGGGCCTTTTCGGCGGCCGTGGGCGCGCCGGTGCCGATTTCCAGGCCCCGGTAGATTTGGCGGGAATCGGCGGAGAGGATCTCGAACCCGTTGGCTTCCGCCAGGCGGAGGGCCAGGGCGGATTTTCCCGCGGCGGTGGCCCCGCACAAGACGGCGACGAGCATGCCATAATGATAGTACAAGAGGGGGAATTTGCTATCTTGGCCGGACCTGCAATGGGCGTCGCGCGGAAAATCCTGATCTTCGTCGTCCTCACCGCAGGCATCATCCTCATGGGCAGATTGGCGCCCCGCGTCCTGCCCCGCAAGCCCCCCCAACCGCCGTCCGCCAATGCGGACCTCACGCCCGAGGGCCTGCGCGACTCCACCAACGCCCTTCCGGAGGTGGAAGCGGACACCACGGGCGGACGCTGGCACGATAAGCTGTTCGAGCCCCTGGTGCGCGCGTACGCTCTGAACGGGAAAAGCATCAAGCAGAAAAAAGGCTTCTGGGAAGTGGTGTTCCCCAAGGGCAAGCCCATCCACGAATACGCCCTGGCCATCGAGAACATCTGCCGCGCCCAGGGCATCACCGTCGAGCAGGGCGTGGAACTGCGGCCCGTCAACCGCAGCGTGGAATACCTGCTGCAATCCAACGGCCAGCACATCAAGCTGCGCGCCAGCCTGGGGAACGCCTTCATGGCCGGATCCGCCAAGCTGGCCGTCGTCTTCACGGGCCTGGATTCCCTGCGCGAGACCCAATTGGCGGCGCTGGAAACGGCGGCCTGGGACAAGTCCCTGGTGGTGAACCCCTACTCCCCCAACGCCGTGCTCAAGAAACTGCGCTACACCCGGCCGCGCAATGAGCTCCTCATCGAACTGCCCATGGAACCTTCGGCCTATCCTTACGTCGATCCGGGCAAGCACGCCTTGTTCATCCACCATTCCAAGGAGGACGTGGGGAAGATCCTGGACGAAGGCCTGGACAGCGTCAAGCAGGCCGCGGGTTTCGCCAGCCGCTTCGGCGATCGCGCCATCGAGAACCAGCCCTTGCTGGAAAAGCTGTTCCAGTACGCGGGACGCAGGAACCTGGTGTTCCTGGACCTCACCGGATCCCCCCGCAGCCTGGCGCGCCAGATCGCCGCGGCCCAGAGCGCGCGCAGCCGCAGCCTGGTGGCCTTCAAGGACAGCGTCCACATCGAAGAGGAGCTGGCCCGCAAGGCGGCCCTGGCCCGGAAAACCGGCGACGCCATCCTGGTGCTCCCCTATACGGCGGCGGGCTTCCGCAACCTGGAGAAGGCCCTGGCGGACAATGCCGTCCGGTTCAATGAGATAGGGCTGGAACTGGTCACTCTCTCCTCCCTGGTCGCGGCGCCGGACACCCTCGCCACCGCGGCCGAGGCGGACGCTCCGAAACCGGCGGCCCCGGTTCCGGCCCCCCCCGCCGCGGCGCCCGCCGCCGGAAAAGGCGCTTCCTCCAAGGCCAAACCCGCCCCTGCCGCGTCCGGGAAAGGCGCCGCCCGCCCGTCCGCGGCCAGGCCTGGGGCGAAAACGGCGCCCGGGACCGTTCCCAAGGCCGTGCCGAAGGCCAAGGGCAAGTCCCCGGCCGGGAAATCCAGGCCCAAACCCGCTCCCTAGCCCCGCTCCCTGCCCTATTTCTCCCTTGCCGATTCCCGGCCCGATGATTATAGTTAGTTGACCAACTAAAAACAGGAACCCTGCATGCCCCGCACCTCCGACAAACGCGAGACCCTGATCCGGGCGGCCGACGCCCTCTTCCACAGGCGGGGATTCGAGCGCAGCACCATCGCGGACCTGGCCGCTTCCGCGGCGGTGCCCCTGGGCAACGTCTATTATTATTTCAAGACCAAGGACGATCTGATCGCCGCGGTCGTCCGCCATCGCAACGAAGCCTCCCTGGCCCGGCAAAAGGAGCTGGAAGCCCTGGGTTCCGCCCGGGAACGCCTCTTGCGCTTCGTGGACCGCTTCGGGACCCTGATCGAATCGCGCACGGCCCATGGCTGCCCCACCGGGGGATTGTGCCTGGAGACGAACAAGATCGGGGGCGTGGCGGCGGAACGGGCCGCCGGCGCCTTCCGCCAGTCCCTGGCCTGGCTGGCGCGCCAGTTCCGGGAGCTCGGCCGCAAACCCAAGCAGGCCGAGGCGGACGCGGGGCAGGTCATGGGAGGCCTCCAGGGCGCCATCCTCCTCGCCAATACGTTCAAGGATCCGGAGTTCATGATCCGGGAAATCGGGAGGCTCAAGGAATGGCTGGCCGCCTTGCCGGCCGGGAAAACGGGGAGCGGAAAGACCGCCAAGGCATCGACGGAAAAGCAAGCAACCAGGAAAGGAAGGAAGCGATGATCAAGATAGGCATCAACGGATTCGGAAGGATAGGGCGCATGGTGTTCCGCGCCGCGGCGGAAAGGACGGACCTGGAAGTGGTGGCCGTCAACGATTTGCTGGACGTGGAGCATCTGGCCTACCTGCTCAAGTACGATTCCGTGCACGGCCGCTTCAAGGGCGAAGTGCGGGCGGAGCCGGGACGGCTGGTGGCGGCCGGGAAAGCGATCCGCGTGACCGCGGAAAAGGATCAGGAGAAGCTGGCCTGGAAGGAAGCCGGGGCCTCGATGGTGGTGGAATCCACGGGCGTCCACCTGAGCACGGCTTCGGTGCAGGGGCATTTGCGCGCGGGCGCGGAGAAGGTCATCATCTCCGCCCCGGCGAGCGACGACACCCCCGTTTTCGTCACCGGCGTCAACGACGGGGAATACCGCGGCCAGGCCGTGATCTCCAGCGCCTCCTGCACCACCAATTGCCTGGCCCCCATCGCCAAGGTCCTGAACGACGCCTTCGGGATCGAACGGGGGCTCATGACCACGGTGCACGCGGTCACGGCGACCCAGAAGCCGGTGGACGGGCCTTCCGGCAAGGAGTGGCGCTTCGGCCGGGGCGTCCTGGACAACATCATCCCCGCGTCCACGGGCGCGGCCAAGGCCCTGGGAAAGGTCATCCCCGCCCTCAACGGCAAGCTGACCGGCATGGCGTTCCGCGTCCCGGCCTCGGACGTTTCCGTGGTCGATCTGACCTGCCAGCTTTCCCGGGGGGCCTCCTACGAGGAGATCTGCCGCGCGATGAAGACCGCCAGCGAAGGACCGATGCAAGGCGTCCTGGGCTATACGGAAGACCAGGTGGTCTCCCGGGACATCCGGGGCGAATCGTGCACGTCCGTCTTCGACGCCAAGGCGGGCATGCGCCTGGACGACACCTTCGTGAAGATCATCTCCTGGTACGACAACGAATGGGGCTTCTCCTGCAAGCTCCTCGACCTCGCCGCGCGGATGGCCGCGGGACCGGACGCATCCGCTCCGGCCAGGCGGGCCGCATGACGGGCTGGTGAAAATCCGGCCGCATATAGCTATTTATTGGGCGCCGGATCCGGGACCGCCCGGGTCCGGCGAAGCGAGGATCCCATGCCCAAACTCGGCGTCAACATCGACCACATCGCCACCATCCGGGAGGCCCGCAAGGTGCGCGAGCCCGATCCCGTCGCGGCCGCCGCCATCTGCGAACTGGCGGGCGCGCACGGCATCACCGCCCACCTGCGCGAAGATCGCCGCCACGTGCAGGAGCGCGACATCCGCCTGCTCCGCCAGACGGTGACCACGCACCTGAACCTGGAGATGGCGAACACGCCGGAGATGCTGCAGTTCGCCATCGACGTGCTGCCGGACATGGTCACCCTGGTCCCGGAAAAGCGCGAGGAGCTGACCACGGAGGGCGGGCTGGACGTGGCCGCCCGCATCGACGACATCACCAAGGCGGTGAACTCCCTGCACAAGCACAAGGTGGAAGTGTCCCTGTTCGTGGACGCGGAGCTCCACCAGATCAAGGCCGCCCTGCGCACCGGCGCCCGCTTCATCGAACTGCACACGGGTTCCTACGCCAACGCCTACGACTTCGGGGACGGGCACGATTGGGAAGAGGAACTGGTCAAGCTGGACAACATGGCCCAGGTGGCGCAGAAAAGCGGAATGCTGGTCAACGCCGGCCACGGCCTGAACTACCGCAACGTGGGACCCATCGCCGAGATCAAGGGCCTCTGGGAGCTCAACATCGGCCATGCCATCATAGGCCGGGCCGTCCTGGTGGGCCTGGAACGCGCCGTGCGCGACATGGTATCCCTGATCCGGGTTTGAAGCCGCGGCGGGGAACCGGCCCCTAATTCCGCAGCGTCCAGTCCACTCCGAACCGGAAATTGACGCCCGGCGGATGCACGCCGGGCTCGGTCGCGTAGCGGTCGTGGTTGAGGTTGCGGGCCTTGAAGAACAGGGTGAAGGTCTTGATCTTCATGGCCGCGGCGAAATCCAGGACCAGGTATTCGTCCAGCTTGAGCACCCGGGACCTGCCCGCCAGGTCCGGCACCCAGGCGTACCGCGTCGAGAACCATTCCCAGTCCCAGGCGAAATCGAGCTTGAGCTTGTCGTCCAGCAGGTTGCGCTTCCAGTTCAGGCGCCCCTTGAACACCCGCTCCGGCACGGAAAGGTCCTCCAGGGCGGCCTTGAGATCCGGATCGTCCACCGTGCGGTTCAGCACGAAGCGGTTCTGCAGTTCCAGCGTCCAATGCCCCAGCCCCAACCCCAGCCCCAGGTGCCAGGCATCGATGGTTTCGCTGCCGTAATTGCGCAAGGCCAGGGCCAGCGAATCGGTCAGGACCCCCGCGGTCCCGGTGGCGGTGGCGCTATCGCTGCCGCACGCGCGGCCAGCCAAGGGAAGATAGATGCTGTCCGCCAGGGCCCCGCACGCGCCGGGGGAAGGCAGGATGCGCGGCAGCCAGGCATCTTCCCCCTCCAACCTGTCCACGCCGGCCTCCAGGGACAGCCGCGACCAGGCCCAGGACAGGGCGCCCCGGTAGGTCCGGTCCGTCCTGGGCTTCAGATCCGGGTTGGCGAAGCGGAAGCGGGCGGGATTGGTGCGGTAGAGGACTTCCCAGGCGGCATCCTCCCTGCGCGAGGACAGGGACGCCTCGGCTCCGAAGCCGAAGGGCGCGGAGGCCCGGGCGGAGGCGCCGTAGCGCGGCAACCAATAAACCTGGTCGCCCATGCGGCTGCCCCGGCCGATCCCGGCCTGCCCGCGCAGTTCCAGGAACGACCAGGCCGGCCGCGCTTCCAGGTCCAGGTCCTGCGCATCGGTCCAGCCCTCGGTGGCGCCCGCCCCCGCCATGGCCAGGAGCGGATCGCCCTGCCAGTGTTCCGTGCGCGCCTCGGCCGTGAGCGTGGGCGCGGCGAACAGGCCCGCGGCCGAAAGGGTCCCTTTCGCCCGGAACAGGTCCGCGGCGAGGTCATCCGATTTCGGCGCGGCATCTCCGTATTTCCGGAACTCCGACACGTCCAGGGATCCATGGCTGAGTTCGAACTGGCCGGTCCAGGCGGCATGGTTTTCCCCGTAGATCACGCCTTCGGTCAAGGTCCCCAGGCCGGAGGGCATCAGGGCCTGGGTGGAATCCGGGCCGCCGGGAATGAGGGTCCCCGCCGGGCGCGTGGGGCCATAGGGCAAGGTCAGGGCCGTGCTGCCGCGGGCGCGATCGAGGAAGAACTCCACCACCCGGTTGCCGTCTATCCAATAGCCGATGCGCGGGCGCATCTGCAGGGCGTGGATGGAATGGGACAAGCCGCCCAGCACGATGGAAGCACTGTCGCGATCGATGGGGGGATAGAGGCGGCCCAGGAAGGCCCACCCGCCCAGGTACGGTTGATGCACGTTGAACTGGTAATCGTAGGTCTGGGAATCCGCCGTGGCGGAATAATAATCCATCCCCAGGTAGACGCGATCGGAAAGCATGCGCTCCAGCTTGAAATCGAACACGTTGAGGCTCAGGGCGCCGCGCATCCAGTCCAGCCGGGTCATGGGCGTATCCAGGGGGACCACCGGGGTCCACGCCTCTTCCAGGGCGATCAGGTCCCCGCCCAACCGGCGCAAGGCGAATTTCTCCGGGGGAAGCAGGCCGCCGGAGAGATAGGGCGAATGCTCCCAGAAGGGAAAATACGGGGACACCTGCGGCAGGGGCCGCCAATCGGTCAGGGACAGGCTCCAACTGCGCGGGCCCGCGAACCCGAT
>DATENA010000266.1:0-12472 GCA_035275285.1 Fibrobacteria bacterium
GCGCCCGGCCCTTACGTCCATCGCCCTGATCCTCATCCTGGCCAATCTGGGCCCGATCGCGATAGCGGGCATCTCCTGCTACCAGAAATGCATTGCTCCTGCATTGCATATGCATTGCAGCTACGCCCATGCCACGGGCAAGGAAAGCTGCAGCGCCTATACGAAAAGGATGCTGGCCGAGAAGGGGGCCCTGTACGGGCTGCCCCTGTGCCTGCAACGTTTCCAGGCCTGCGCCCGCACCGGAAAAGGAACCGTACCATGAAACCAGAATCCCCAAGACCCCGGCCTTGGCTGCTGGGAATGAAGCTCGCCAATGCGGCCATGTCCCTGGCCGCGGCCGGTTTCTTCGGCATCCTGATTTTTTCCAGCCTGAACTGCGCCTCTCCCACCGAAACCGTCCTCACGCCCATGCAGCGGGACGATTCCCTGGCCGTGCTCGCCATCCTCAAGGCCAATGGCAAATCCTGGCCGCTGGACCGGCCGACCTTCGTGGCCCGCGATGCCACCGGCCACGTCATCTCCATGACCCTGGTGAACATGGGACTGGATACGATCCCGCCCGCCATCGGCGACCTGACCCGCCTGACCTGGCTGGAACTGAACAGCAACCGCCTCCGCGCCCTGCCCCACGAAATGGAAAACCTCACGGCCTTGCGGCACTTGGAACTGGGCCGCAACCTGCTCACCGCGCTTCCCGACGGCCTGCGTCTGGTGCATCTGGAATACCTGGACCTGTCCCGGAACCGGCTCGCCGCCCTGCCCACCAACATCGACGTGACCGGCCTGACCTATCTCGGCCTCGACAGCAATAGCCTCCGTTCTCTGCCGCCGGATTTCAAATACCTGCATGCCCTGGAGGTCCTGTCCCTGGCCCATAACGTTTTGGACAGCCTGCCCTCCGCTATCGACTCCCTCACGGCCCTGAGGCGCCTGATCCTGTCCGACAACGGCCTGCGCACGCTGCCGCCGGCCATCATGAACCTGAAGCTCGACTTTTTGGACGTGGGAGAAAACCGGCTCTGCTTCCCGGGTCTGGGCGAACCCCGGGGGTCGATGGCTTTGTGGCTGGACAGTCTGGACCGGGACTGGCGGCTCAGGCAGACGTGCCGGTGACGGACTGGGCTAGATTTTATTCGACAAAGATGTTGTCATCTTCATCTTTCAGATTCGGCCTGAACAAAAAATACGTATCGAAAGGCCTTCCGATAAATGCCAGGAATGCGAGGATCTTTTCAATGTCCCCCTCTTCAAGCCCCATCAATTTCAAATTCATGCTTCAACCCGCCGGCTCCCCGATCCGGTTATCCGGCCATTTAACTTTAGGATTTAGGGCATCCCCGAAGCCCGGCAAACCCGCTTGATGCACCGCAGATGCGGTCTCAGGGCGGATGCCGACGCACCGGACCGCCGGACGGGGTCGCGGTGCGTCCGGAAGGCTACTTCTTCAACTGCTTTTCCAGCTCCCCGCGCAGGCGCTCTTCCTTGGCCTGCAGCTCGGGGGTGAACTCCGCGCCGAAATCCTCCGCTTCGAACACGGGGCGGATTTCCAGGTCGCTTTCCTCGCCGGGCATGGGGGTCGGGCAGCGCCGGGCCCATTCCACCGCCTCGTCCATGGATTTCACCTTCCAGATCCAGAATCCAGCGACCAATTCCTTGGTTTCCGTGAAGGGTCCGTCGATGACGGTGCGCTTGGTGCCCGCGAAGTGAATGCGCTTGCCCTTGGAGGAAGGCTGGAGGCCTTCGCCCGCTTGCATGATGCCGGCCTTGACCAGCTCTTCATTGAATGCGCCCATATCCGTCAGCAACTGCTCGCTGGGCATCACTCCCGCTTCGGAACCCTTGGTGGCCTTGACCATGACGATGACTTTCATATCCTGCTCCTTTTTTCCTTGGTCCGGTTTCCCGGGCGGTATTGCCCCTTATCCGGCTCTATCAACCCGACGATTGAAGGACCCGGAAATCGACATGCCTGGAAATATTTTTTATCCCCCCTTCTCCCAGGGCCCGTGGGGCCCAAAAAAGGGGGAATTTTGAATTTTCCGGCGGGGATTCCCGCGCCAAGTCACAGCAACCGCATCAGCACCGAGAAATCCTCATCCCCCAGGCCCTTCCGCATGCCCTGATCATAGCGCGCCTTGAGCGCGCGCAATTGCGGCAGCTCCAGCGAACCCGCGCTCTCCAACGCCAGCCGCAAGTCCTTATCCATGTGCTTCAGGGAAAACTGCGGGGCATAGTCCCCCGCCTTGAGCTTGCCTTCCTTCAAGTCGGACACGCCCGAGCGGGACACGTTGACCTGCAAGGCCTGGAAGAAAACCTCATCCGGAACGCCTTCCGCCCGGGCGAAGCGCAGACTCTCGGAAAGGCCTTCCATCACCATGGCGATATTGGCGTTCATGGCCAGCTTGAGCGAAGAGGCGCTGCCCAGGGGACCGATATGCATCATGGTCTGGGAAAGGCGGCCGAGGACGAGGCGGGCCCGTTCCATCACCCCCGCATCCCCGCCCAGATAGAACACGGTTTTGCGGGCCTCGGCGGCCGGCTTGCTGCCGGTGAACGGGGCCTCCAGAAAGGACGCTCCCGTCTTCTCCACCTGGGCCGCGAACGTCCGGGTCCAGGCCGCGGAAATGGTGCTGGCCTGCACCAGGATCTGCCCCGCGCGCAAGACGGGCACGATGCGTTCCAGGATGCCCTGGACCGCGGGCGGATCGGCCACCACGACAATGACCATATCGGCTCCGGACGCCGCCTTGGCCGCATCCGGCTCGAAGCCCGGGAACTCCTTCGGCGTGCGGTTCCAGACGGCCAAGGGGACATCGTCCTTGCGAAGGTTCTCGGCCCAGGCCCGGCCGATGATTCCCAAGCCCAGAATTGCGGTTTTCATGTGGATCCTCCCGGCGGGAAAATAGCTTTCTTCGCACCGCAACCCGCTGCGTTCCGATTTATTTTCATAACAGGGCCGGCGATCGCCAAGTCCGCATGGCTTGGAAACGGCCTGCCCGCATCTTAACCGGAGGGATTCCAATGAGAAAACTGGTCCTGGAAGAATGGGTATCGTTGGATGGGTATGCCGCGGACAAGGATGGGAAATTGGACTTCTTCCCGTCCACCGAAGCCAACAAGTTTTCCGATCAGGATCAGTTGCGGTTCATGGAAACCATCGACACCATCCTATTGGGCAGGAAGACATACCAGCTTTTCACGGAGTTCTGGCCCACCGCCACGCCGGACAAGGAGATCATCGCCGACAAGCTCAACGGTACCCCGAAAATCGTATTCTCCAATACCTTGCGGGAGGCCCCATGGGGAAAATGGCCCCGGGCGCAAGTGATGCCGGGCGATGCCGTAAAGGCGGTAAAGGAGATGAAGGAAAGGGACGGGAAGGATCTGGTCCTGTGGGGGAGCCTCTCCCTGGCCCAATCGTTCATCCGGGAAAATCTGATCGATGAATACCATATCCAGGTCTGTCCCACCTTGGTCGGAGGGGGAAGGCCTTTATTCCCGGATCTGGATCGCTACGCGAACCTCAAGCTGGTCGATTCCAGGAAATACGACACGGGCGTGATGTTCCTGCGCTACGAGCCGAAGTATTCAATTTGAATCGCGTACCCACGAATTTTCCGCTTGAGTTACAACATTGATAAAGTGAATCCCGGTCTATCCGGTATTCCGTTGTGTATGTCCAATTGATTATTGAACGGGAATTACCTGCAACGTCCCGTTTTCCGGGTCGAGCGGATCCTATCAATGGGCGTGTTGCGGCGTCCTCGTGTGCAGGGACATCAACTTGTCCGTCCAGGAAATGCCGATGGCGGAAATGATGAAAACGAGATGGATGAGGGTCTGCCACATGACGCCCGGCTGGGTATAGGAGCCGCCCGCATGGTTTTCCTCGCCCGAGGAGCCCAAGGACCCGATGGCGATGAACGTTTTCAGCAGGTGGATGGAGCTGATGCCGATGATGGCCATGGCCAGCTTCACTTTGAGCACCGAGGCGTTCACATGGGAAAGCCATTCCGGTTGATCGGGATGCCCCTCCAGGTTCAACCGGGACACGAAGGTCTCGTATCCGCCGACGATCACCATCACCAACAGGTTGGAGATCATCACCACGTCGATGAGGCCCAGCACCGCCAGCATCACGTGGTGTTCGCTCAGGCTCGTGGCGCCCATGAACAGATGCGCCAGCTCCTTGACGAAGAGGACGACGTAAACGCCCTGCGCGACGATCAGGCCCAGGTACAATGGCAATTGCATCCATCGGGAGCTGAAGATCAGCCAGGACAGGGGGTGCAACTTGGGGGTCGGATTGGAATTCATGATGGCTATGGCTCTTTCTATGGCTATGGGTGGCGATGGCGTTCCGGTAAAGAATGTAGATTTCATCCGCCGATCCGCCCGCTTCCCGGGGCCCTCGCCTGCGCGCCTGCTGAAGCAGCCGGCCTTCAAACCACCCATCCCTTTCCGGAAGCGCCCTCCACGATGGCGGGGTTGCCGTCCGGATAGGTGCAGACCGCCGTCCCCCATCCCGTGAACTGGGGGCCGTCCTCCCAGTACTGTTCCAGGACCGGGCCATTGCCGCAGGCGATGGGCACGGCCGCTTTCCGCACCTTGCCGCCTTCGATGCCGTAAAAACGGAAGCGCGTACCGGAGGCCAGGTCGAGGCCTTTCTCCACGCCTTCATGGAGATATCGTCCCGCGAAGAATCCGCCCGCGCAGATGCCGAGGTAGTTGACGCCGCCTTGCACGGCGGTGCGGATGCGGGCGGTGGCGATGGGAGTGAGAGCGCTTCCGATGGTGAGGAAATTGCCGCCGGGGAAAATCAGGAGGCGGTAGACTTGCAATCGGGAGGAGTCCAGGGCGGTGACATCGTTGGGGGAGGTGCCTTCGCCGTTGAAGAGGAGGACGGGGGGTGCGGAGGTGGAGGCGAGCGGAAGGGCCGATTTCAGCGGTTCACGGGGTCTGGAGCAGGCGCAGAACAGGCAGGCGGCCAGGAAGAACCCGGAAACCGCGCATCGATCCACTCCACCTGCACGCCCTTGGCGGCCGGGTCCAGAGCGGAGGGCAGGTCTTCGGGAACGCGACCGGAACGGATTTATTGCCACTTGAAGGACAACTTGCGGTGAGAAGCTGCGCAATCCTTCAGATAGATCTTTTCTCATACCGGCGACCTATAATAAATGGGATAGGGTTAAGCTTTATTCACCTTCCGGGAGAGCAGCCCCAACACCAGAAGGCCGCTCCCGAAAATGACCAGAGTAGTGGGTTCCGGGACGGCACCGAGCGCTTGATCCGATTTGTAAGTCAAGATCAGGTCGGAATAGACTGTCGCGCCTAAGGTATTGTCGATGGCCGAGCCTCCGAAATTCAGTCCGTCCACCTGTTGACCGACAAGCAACTCGAAGAGCAGCCCATTTCCGGTGGTCAAATTGAGAAAGTCATAGCCCGAAAGATCGGAATTGGAGCCATAGATGCTTGTGAAGTGAGTGGACTCGACATCCGCTCCGAGATGATAATCAATCACACCTGCGCCGATATAGTCGGTGGGAATCGCATCGCCGGACAGGTAATCGGTCAAGAAGTAATCGAAATTGGGAGCATCATCGGCGTAGTCCGACCCTAAAACGCCGTGATTGACATACCCGGTTTCATCAAGGTCCGCCCTGAAGGTATAGGAAACGTTTTTCCCGGCCCCGATTCCATCATAATCGCTGGAGATGACGACACCGGAAAAAGTGTAATACATCGGAGCGGCCATGGACGATACGGCAAGAATGAGTACCGAAGCGAAGCTTTTGACCATCGAGTACCTCCTGAGAATGTTCGACCGGAAATTGCCAGGACTACCGGATAAAGGTAACACTCTTTCAGGGGAGTGCGACGGATTCCCGCGAATCCGCCGCCGGCGATCCGAGGCGATGTTGCCTGGCTTCAGGATGGCAACTCAGCCGCGCATTCCGATCACCAATATTGCTCGGCCGGCCGTACCTCCACGGCCCCGCCCAACCGGGCCGCCGGCACCCGCGCGGCCAACGCGATCGCGGCCTCCATGGACTCGGCCTCGAACACGGAGTAGCCGCCGACGCCTTCGGCCAAGTGCGTCCCGTTCTTGACTTGAGGTTTCCCATCCCGGACCTGCACGGTCCTGGCCGCACCGGGAAGCCCCAGGGGAAGGCCGGGCGTCATGCCCGCCGTCTTGCCGATCTCGGCATAATCCGCGTAAATCGCCTTCTGTTCCGCCTCCGGCAGCGCCTTCCACTTCTCGGATCCGGGCAAGGGCGTGGTTCCCTGGTAAATCAGCAGCACGAATTTCATTCTTTCCTCCTTATGCGACATGGGGTTCATTTGATGTCGTATACCCGCTTGACGATCCGGCCATCCGAAGTGTGACGAAGCGGGGGGGCCAATGCCCCAGGTTTTTCTATCCTGAATATCCTTTCGATCTTGTCACATCGTGGAGGCTCCCTCCGTCATACGGAGGACGGAGCGGGAGGAAGAGGAGCATGGAAGACGGATGGCTGACCCAGGGATTCGAGGAGAACCGGAGCCATCTCAAGGGCATCGCCTACAGGATGCTCGGGTCCATGGCCGAGGCGGACGATGCCGTGCAGGAGGCATGGCTCCGCCTCAACCGTTCCGAACCGGGAGATATCGCGAACCTGGGAGGGTGGCTGACCACCGTGGTGGCCCGCATATGCCTGGATATGCTGCGGGCGCGCAAGGTCCGCCCCACCGCGCCCCAAGACGCGGACGCATTGGCCGACCTGCCCGCCGCCGGGGCCGGACCGGAAGAGGAATTGCTGCTGGCCGATTCCATGGGCCCGGCCCTGACGGTCGTCCTCGACCTCCTGGCCCCGGCGGAGCGGGTCGCCTTCGTGCTGCACGACCTGTTCGCGATTCCCTTCGAAGAGGTCGCCGCCATCCTGGGACGCACGCCGGAAGCCACGCGCCAATTGGCCAGCCGCGGCCGGCGCCGCATCCAGGGCCGGGGAGAGGCGGTCCCGGAAGCCGACAAGGCCCGCCGCCAAAGGATAGTGGACGCCTTCTTACAGGCCTCGCGCAACGGGGACTTCCAGGCCCTGCTCGCGGCCCTGGACCCCGACGTCGTGCTCCGGGCCGACGACATGGCCGTGCGCACGGCCGCCGCCAATCAAAGGACCGGGGCGCCCATCCTGGCCGCGGAGATCCGCGGCGCGAAAGCCGTGGCGGAAACCTTCAAGGGACGGGCGCGTGGAGCGATGCCGGCGCTTATCGATGGGTTGCCGGGAGCGGTGTGGGTGGATAAGGGACAGGTGCGGTGCGCGTTTGTCTTCGGGGTTCGGGGGGACAGGATCAGCGGGATCGATTTCGTGATGGAACCGGAGGGGCTTGGGACGTTGAAGGTGGAGATCCTGGCGGAGCGTCGGCCGCGGGGGCGGGAGTAACCCTTAAACCAAACTGATTTTCAATTTTTTACCCAATACAAGAGCCGCCTTCTCCAAAGTTTGCAGCGTTACGGAAGCGTTTTCCGGATCGAGCAGCCTGTCCAGGGCGGACCGGCTGGTTTGCATTTTTTTAGCCATGGACATTTTAGAGAGATGCTTCTTTTTCATGGCCGATTCGAATTGGAAAGCCAAAACCCGTTTAGCGGCAACGGCTTCCGCCTCGGCCAAAAGGCCTTCTCCTTCCAAGAATGCATCAAAGTCACTGCCCTTATGTTTATTGGTCATGGTATTTCCTTTTCCGTTCCCGTGCCACATCCAAATCCCCCTGAGGCGTAGCCTGAGACTTTTTCACAAATCCATGCAGAAGAACCATCTAGTTTCCATGGACGGTGAAAATAACCCGTGCTATGCCATCCTTGATATGAGAGCGTATCTCCCATAGGTCCTTTTCCAATTTCCGTATCAAGGGCATTCCAAGTGGCCACCCAAATTGAGCGGTTTTGATGTCATGGCCGATTCCCTTTTTGTCCTCAAGTTTCAAACTTTTAAGCCATTCTCGAACAGGTTCACGCGATGCTTCTGTTCTGTAGAACAGGACGGCGAGAATGGGTTCGAGTTTCTCCATTATACTCCCTAAAGTACCTTTTTAGGTACGTTTTTTCAAATGGTTTCACCCCATTTTGGGGTTGTTTCGGTCTTAGCGCGTCAATTCAGTGCCAACGGCGTACCGAGCCAAGAACAAGCCCGAACCATCGAAGGTGCGGATATCCAGCAGGCAGAGCCGAGCGGGCGGCCGGGTCTCGAATGCCCGCACGCCTTTATCGACCACGCCAGCGCCAATCATGAAATGCAGCTCGTCGATCAAGCCGGCGGCGAGCAGGTCGTTCCAGAGAACGTGGCTGCCAAATATCAGGAATTTCCCGGCCCGGACTTTTTTTGAGAGCTGCGACCTCCGCATACGCATCCGCGCGCCGTACAAAAGTTCGTGCTGCCCAAAAGCAGTTTGGGCGCGGCCATAGGCTATGCGCTGGAGCGAAAGACCCCTGGAAAATTCCTGGACGACCCACGCATCCCGATGGACAACAACCAGTCGGAACGGGACCTGCGGCATGTGGTCGTGGGCCGGAAAAACTGGAACTTCGCGGGCTTATACGAAGGCGCCGAGCGGTTGGTGACATTCTTTACCCTGACGCAGAGCTGCAAGCGCGTGAAACTCAATCCATGGGTTTACCTGACACACGTCTTCTCCGTGATCGAAGACTACTCGATCCATCGCCTCGATGAGCTGACCCCTTCCAAGGTGAAAGCTGCTCTCCAAGCGCACGCGTAGATCCGCACGGCGGTTATCGCCCCCCAATCCCTTCATTTTCAGCTCATAATATCAACCATGTCCGATGGAAAGGGGGTTCCGAGAACGGATACAGCTGGGACAGCACGGCCCGCAGAGTGCCCCCACACACAAGGAAGAGACTGACGTATTTCCCTCCCCTTTTCTTCATTTTCGCGCGCCGGTTTTCCTTTTTCGTTTAAATTCCGAATGTTAAGTTGCTGGGCCAGAGCGTAGCGACGGTCCCGTCACCTTCAATGCAGAATTAGCCAGCCGCACCCGAATCAATTCTACAATGGACTCGACTGAGTTCTGCCGCCAATCCATGTAGCCGCGAGTAGGCAGGATTCCGGGAATGTCCGTGTCGTCTAGCCGAATTGGGAGAATGTAGTCGCATCCTTCTTTAAACTCACGAGCTAGCGCAGCCTCAAGCTCCACTCGTGTCCAACCTTTTCTTCCGTAGCTTGCAGAAAGGAACACGACGCAGAACTTTGAACGAAGATGATAGAGTTCGGTAAGGTAACTGTGAAGATTCTTGCCCCAGAGTGTTGCTTGGTCAAACTGATCATAGAAAACAGCAACCCCCAACCGTTGCAGTGCTTCAGCAAGGCGCTCGGCTGACTCCCGATCGGGGCCAGCAAAGGACAATGCTACGTCGTAGTCGAAGCGTGCATCGGTCCCGGTGTATCGCGCTCCTCGCAACAGAATGGATTTTGAAACCGCTGCGTCTGCTAAAATGAATCTGTTGCCATGAAGAACATTGGCAAGTTGCATAAGGTCACTGCGATCTCGACGCTGAAGGCCCTTCGAACATGTGTCGCAAAATCTCGGACCGTTTCGCAACCCAATCTCAATATCGGTCATGTTCATGCAAAAATCCATTATGCAGGCACGTGTCTCGTCTTGGTGTTCTCTAAGTCCACAGTCCACTCCCAACGAAAACAGGAGGTTCGAGGCGATAGCCCGAAATAGGACCGCTGCACCCTGACTTTCCGCGTACATCTTCCGAAGAAAATCCAACGACAGCACTGCGACGCGCGAAGGATCCTCGTCTGCTTCCCGTCCGCCTACAAATAACTGGTAGTAATCCTCGTCGAAAAGTCGCTTCTCGGTGAAGATGATGATCCCTGTCGTGTCAGAATGGCCGACCTCCTTTCGCACCGCCGCGCCGCGAAGAGAGGCCTCGCCGTCGGAAATTGATCCCGGCACGAGAAGAAATCGCTCGAACTCGCGACCGGGACGAAGCCCAACAAACCGCCACGACTGCTGCACATTGTTCCAGGCATCAAGAAGGTCCTCAAGCGATTCTTGAAAATCTGGATGTAGATGAACCAACACTGACACAGCTGCTTTTGCTGTGTTTGATTCGTGGTTTCCTAGTCTCAGGCGGTTGTTTTCCGATCTGCTGGACATTTTGCCTCCGGCTTGGCCAAATAATTTAAGCCGACCCATATGGAGTGCCAATTTAGCAAATAAGTATCGCTACAAAGCGAATTATTGTTTTCGTATTTCCGGCGCGCGTTTATCCATTTTTCTTTAGAGTGGATTTCTGATCGCATTTTGATTTTGTGTGGGGGCATTGCATGCAACGTCAGGGGAGGCTCCAGGCTGGGGGTTGTTGGGTGATCGTTTTACCCCAAATTCTTTGAGGGCTGGCCTTATTTTCGCACTTATTGAAAAAAATCGCAAATTCAAAACTTCCACCACCAACTTGACCTGTAAACAGCTATACCACGCTCGGTCCAAATTCTTTTTTCCCACATAGGGCTACGCAATTCGCCTCCGAATTTTGCTTCTTCATTCATACTATTAAAAACGGCCTCCGTTATATAACTCGGGAAAGAAGCATCTCCAATCGCACAAAGCTTGGCGGCATAATTTGCGGCTCTCCCAACCCAAACTAAGTCATTATAACTGCGAATTCCGGTCTTGGCGACAAATAGATCACTTGTGTCGATTCCAACGGTTTGGTTTAAAGTGTATGTAGTATTTGGATAACTTAATTTTATTAATGAATTTATCTCTCGAACTAAATAGTTAATTTGTAGTGCTGATTTCGCGGCCGACGTGTTTTTTGTTGAGTTGTTGAATACAGCCATTACTCTGTCGCCGTCAAATGCAGTCACCTCACCACCATTTTTACGTATTACTTTACAAGCTCCGACAAGATAAGCTTTGTAAATCTCTGCTGCGAAAGTATTCCTGAATCCATTTACGAGGCCGGTAGAGTCCGCCATATCCGCATATAAAACTGTCCCAGATATTGTGACCGCGTCATTGCCAAGCCGGACAGTTTCCACATCTGGTACGTCGCGTCCCGCTCGAGAAGTCCACTTATCGCTAAAGATGGTTTTTATATCTGCAAGTATCTCTTTTGAAGTCATTGGATAAACCTTGTTATAAGGGTCCGTATTTCGTTAATTTCGCCTTGATTTCTCGAGTGACGCTTTTTAAAACCTTTGGTAGTGACTTTTTTCGATTTTTTTCGAAAGTTAATCTTGTTACTCCCAAAAGGTCAGTAGGTATCTTAATGTCGTCGTTTCTGGGGGAAACAATTATTGTTCGCTCCCGTTTCAAAGCCCCCATAAACAATCCGAGTTCAAAAATAACATTGTCACGGGGAGACGATTTCCTTTTACCCCGGCTCCGTGTCACATCATCACTAGTAAGAACGATTACGGCAAAGTCCGATTCACCGGCCTGCGTAAGCAAATCTTCAATTGTAGTTTTTGAACATTCAAAAACGCCATCAGACCACAGCCTCGAAACGCAAGTCTGGCGTTGGAGAAACTTGTGAATACTCGTTGCCACGTTTAGACCCTCAGATGAGGATCCAATAAAAACTGCCGGTTGACTTCTAGGAACAGGGTGAAATTTGCTCCTTTCTCGAAGTCGCTTCGCTAAAATTCCAGCCATTCGTCTCCAAATATCCGGGTACTTATTGGCAATTTTAGTGAATTCAATTTCGGTAATTTTCGCAACAACTAGTGGTTCAAGAGTTTTAACGGTTGCGCTTCTTAATGAAGTCGTGTCAAGAAGAGCCATCTCTCCTACGTGTTCGCCGGCATTTCTTGTCGCAACGTGTCGCTCATTTGCCAAAATTATTACTGATCCACTGAGTAAAAAGTAAACGTCATCGTCGGATCCACCCTGAGACATCAGGGTGAAATCAATCTCAACGGTTTGGAGTTCCACTTTCTTGCAAAAGGCCTTTGCAATCGGCTCATTTCCAGCTACCAAAATCTGGTTTTTGAGCGCTTCCAAAAGACGCTTTTTACCTTCAGCTCCGGTGAACCTATTTATTATGCTCGGATTTGATTTTGTCGCCATTATTTGAATGCCGCCGAGATTGTAGTGTGTTTTCCCAGCCCTCAAATTTAATATTTATTTGACCCGCGACTGGGTAGATCGCGGGTCAACTTATTTGGGGTAAAATGTCACCCAACGTTTGCGCCATGAAGAAGTGGCCTGAGAAGGGATGCGCGATACGCGAGGACGTGAGCGGAGTGGGGCGCTACCGCCCCCGGAGCGAACGCCCGCAGCGTGCAGTGAGCTCAAGCTGAGGGCAAGCTAACGCTTTTACTGCGGAATCCGGTCCATTAGATCCACCGTTGCGTTTCGATTGGATCCACCCTTCCGGGGGGATTGGATCCAGGGTTCCGCTCGCATTGGATCCACTTGGGGGCTTTTTCCCGGAACGGTGGATCCAATGGCGTGGAATCCC
>DATENA010000267.1:0-2949 GCA_035275285.1 Fibrobacteria bacterium
CGCAAGGCCCGCGGCCATGGGGCCGGCGGCCAAGGGATCCGGGAAGGGGCCGGCGGCCGAACCCGCCGAGGTCCTGGAAGATCTGGAGACGACCCTGGCGGACGCGGGATGAGGCTTTAGTAGCCGAAGTTGGTCTGGGTATCCGGAATCGTCAACTGCTTGATCCACACGTTGCGGAAACGCACGTCCCGCCCCTCGCTCTGCAGCTTGAGGCCGTAGACGGTGGGATCGAGGTGTTCTTCGCCGCTGTGGTTGGACAAGCCCGAGGCCGCGGCATTGAGCAGCTTGTTGTTGTGCACCTGGACCCCGTTCCACCATACGGAAACGTACGGATTGGTCGTCATGGTTTTCCCGTTGAAGCGCCCGCCGCGGAAGGTGATGTCGTAGGCCTGCCAGACGCCGTTGGCCTTGTTCTGGTTGGACGTGGGGGTGGTGGCGTCCACGATGGCTCCCATGTCATGGGCGCCGGGAAGCTTGGCCGGATCCGTGGTCCAGGACTGGATCTGGATCTCGTACCGGCTGGCGATGTAGACGCCGCTGTTGACGTAGCCCTTGCCGGTGGTGCCATCGGCCGAGTTGGAGTTCGGCGCTTCCAGATCGTAGGGAGTGTCGTATTCCCCCATGCCGATGAACTCGACGTGGAGCTGGCAGTCCTGGAAGATGCCGGTGGTGGCCTGGATGTCGTCGTACCCCCACACCTTATTGCAGCAGCTCTGCATGGTGGCACGGTTGGTGTCCGTGGGGAATTGCGGATCCCGCGTGATGCGGAACTTGATTTCCGAAGGCTCAAACCGGGGCCAGTCCTTCCAGTTGGCCTGCATCTCCGCGGCGGCGGCGGCCCGTCCCTTGGACCCGCCGAACAGGACCACGGCGCCGTAGATGGGCTCCGCGCCCACGCCCAGCTTGCGGGCGGGGTAGTCCAGCACGATGTCTCCCAGGTCCGAGGCGTTGCCGGTGTAGGCCACGGTTTTCTTGACCAGCTTGTCGGCGCTGACTTCGACCTCGCCGGCGGCGGCCTTGGCCAACCCGCGCGCGGCGGCGGGAGCGCTCCCGGAGAGCCAAGTGGCGGATACGGGCCCGCTGGTGTGGAGCATGCGCTTGACCCACGTTTCCCCGCCCACCTTGATGCGGGCGAAGCCCAGGAAATCCCGGGTACCGGCCGGCAACGCGTCGATGCGGTTCCATCCCGCCTTGAGTGCATGGTCCGCGGCGGCCAGCATGCTCCCGGTGGCGCCGAAAATCTCGATATGCGCCGATTGCCCGGAAGCGACGGCTTCCACGAACAGGGAACCGCCCCGGAAATACGGCTCCGCGGAGGACCGGATGAACCGGCCGGAAATGTCCGTGGTTCCCGGGAGGGTGAAGCGTCCGGCGGTGTCCGTGACGGCAGTGTCGGCGGAACCGACCACCTTGACGGTGGCTCCCGGCACGCCCTTCATATTGGCCTTGTCCAGCACCCGGCCTTTCAGGCTCAGGCTCTGGGCCGTGACGGACATGGCGGATGCGGCCGATAGGCAAAGCGCGGCAAGCAACAATTTCTTCATTTCAGTCTCCTAAGACCGCTCGAATCCGTCTCGTGAAACGGGTTATGGACGCCTTTAAAGTAATCCCGGAGGCGTAGCCAACGGGGTGGTATTTTGAGATAGGGTTTTCTATTTGAAAACGGATTTTGCCGTTTTTCCCATCCAATGGGCATTTAAGGACAGGCCGCGAGGCCTTCCAGGCGTTCGCAAGCCTGCGCCATCAGGGCATTGAGGACCGCCGCGTTTCCAAGCCCGGCCAGGAGCCCGGCTTCCTCTTGCACGAAGCGGCCCCGGGCCGTACCCGCCAACGTCAGTTCCCCGCCGCAATGCTTCACCAACCCGGACAGGGCCTCGGCCGTCATTTCGGGATGGAATTGCAGTCCCAGGGCGTTATCGCGGTAGAGGAACCCCTGGTTCCGGCATGCTTGCGAACTCCCCAGGCGGGCGGCGCCCGAGGGGATTCCGAACGTGTCGCCATGCCAATGGAACGGGGTGAAGCGGGGAGGAAAGACCCGTCCCAGCCAGGTCCGGGAAGCCTCCGCGTCCAGCTCCACCGGGAACCAGCCGATTTCCTTGTGCGCATTGGGAGCCACTTCGGCGCCCAGCACGTGGGCCAGCAACTGCGCGCCCAGGCATACGCCCAGCACCGCCGCGCCGCGCGCCAGGGCGGCTTCGATGGCCCGCTTCTCCGCGTTCAGCCACGGGAACTCCGCCTCGTCATGGACGCCCATGGGCCCGCCCATCACGATCAGCCAATCCGCCGCGGGGCCGTTCGCCGCCGGGGATGCCTGCCCGGGGGATTCGCCGGCGTACAGGCGGGTGTACCGCAGCGTATGGCCGCGCGATCGGAACCACGCCTCCATGGAGCCCAGGCCCTCGAAAGGAACATGCTGGAAAACTTCCACGCGCAAGGGACGGGGGGATGGCGAAGTCTGGGGCTGCATAGTCTCCTTCCGGTAACCTGCCCGGGAAATGATTGGTGCGGGGCTCCCTTCAGATGGGAGGGGAGGCCTTCTTGAGGGTCCAATCCTGGAGGATCTCGATAAGGTCCCCCCGGCCGATATTGCCGCGCTGGAATTCCGCCTCCGCGGCCAGCACGCCTTGGGCGAAGGCCAGTTCGCGGAGATAGCCGTTCAGGTGATGGCGGCGCTCCCGATCCTCGGTGCCCGCCATGGACTGCAACTCGCGCTCCATGGTCACCTGGCAGGCCAACAGGGCCTTGAGGCTCTGGGGGCTGATCTGTTCGAGCACGGCGCCGTTGCTGAGCAATTCGCCCAGCTCTTTGGACGACCCGGAGACGGGACGGGACTCGAGGGGGAAACCCGGGGCGGTGGCGGCGCCGGGCGGCGAGGCGCCGGGCGGCGAGGTGCCGGGCTCGTGCTTGAGTTGGGCCAGGATGCGCGCTTCCATGCGGCTGACGGTGAGG
>DATENA010000268.1:0-19613 GCA_035275285.1 Fibrobacteria bacterium
GCCCAACCTATCCCCCCAAGACCTCCGCATTCCCTTCCCCCAACGCGCCAACCCCTCCCCGCCGACCCAACCCTGCGCGACCCCGTCTTCTCCCGCCGCGCCGAACGGATCCACCCGCGACCCACCCCCCGCCGCATGGCATCGGAATCCTGCTTCGCGCGGAGTGTGGAGGGTGCGCGGGCGGGCGCCGGGGTCGGGGCGAATCAGGCCGGAGCGGCGTCCATCGGAAGGAACCCGGCCCAGGGCCGTGCCAGTCGCGGCCCACGCGACCCCGTCAATCGACTTCCAATCCGCGACGCTCCTTCCGATGGACGCCGCGGAAGCCCCAGCGCCTCGCCGAGGCCTGCACCAGCCCCGACCCCGGCGCCCGCCCGCGCGCCCGCCGGAGCCTCGACAGAACCAGGATTCAGAAGTTCATCCGCCAGAGAAGATCCACGTCGTGCATGAGATCCTTCTCCCCCGCGACTTTGGTGATGGGCTGGAGGATGCCGTAGTCGGCCATGAGGCTGATGCTGGGGGTGAAGAAATAGTTCACGCCCAAGGTGTAGCGGGCCTTGCCGTCATTGGGCGTGCCCTCGCCCCTGCCCGTCTTGAAATCGGGATCCAGGGCCTCGGCCTTGAGCACCAGTTCGCTGGCGCGGCCGCGCGCATAGTCTTCATGCCATACGCCCAGGACGTAGAAGGTGAAGAACCGGGTGCTCCCGTCGATGATGTTGGCGTCCAGGCCGTTCTGGTTGTCGCCCCAACTGGCTTCCCCCAGCAGGCGGAGATGGTCGTAGGAAAAGTCCGCGCCCACTTCATAGGCCGTATTGACGGCATAGCCGAAGTCGGCCGGATCGCTCTTGTCCTCCGCGGCCTTGGTGGAGACGGCGCCTTCCAGCTTGAGCCGTTTCATGGGCGTGACGGTGACGCGCATGACCACGTCTTTGGCCTTGAACCCCTTGTCCGTGGTTTCGTCCTGCTGGCCGCCGTAATCCTTGGACGCGGAATCGTTCTGCTTGCCGTTGAACACGCCGATCTCGTAGCCCAACCCGATGTCCTCTTCCGTGAAGCCGCCATAGGCGACCACGCCCAGGTCGAAATAGGCGTAGCCGGTGGTGTTGGCCAGGAAATGATGGTAGAGTTCGCCGCGTTCGATGGTATACAGGGAAGTGGAGGATTGCAGGGCCTCTTGGGAGAAAGGCCGCTTGAGCTTGCCGCCCTTGAATCCGACCAGGTCGTTCATGGTGTAGTAGAGATAGGCGTTGTCCACCCCGAATTCCCGCCCGTTGCCGTCCACCCGCAATTCGCCGCGGAACCCGGAATGCGCGTCGAATCCGCCGTCCAATTCCAGCTTGAAGCGGCGCAGTTCCAGGCTGAGGCGCTTGTCCGCGTCCCGGTCCGCCGTGAAATCGTGGTAGAAGGCCTTGAGCTGGAGGGTTCCCGAAAGGTCCAGCCGCGACAGGTATTTGTTGTGGATGAGGAACGCGTCGAGCTGGGAAGGCGGCGCGACGGTGGCGGAGTCGGCGGCCACGGTGGCGGAATCCGAAGCGGAAGGGGGCCGGACCTTGACCGCGGGAGCGGGCAGGACGATGGCGCCGGCATCCGTGGAGTCCATCTCTTCCTGCGGGGCCGAGGAGGCTGCGGCGGGAGCCGCGGTTTGCGCCGCGGCCGGAAGCAGTACGCAAAACAGGGAAAGGGTGGACAGGCCTATCCGCATGGAAATCCTCCTCGAAAAGGTTAGGGACGAGGGGAAAAGGTAGACAATTTGGCTTGGATATCGCGCGCGTCCAGTTCGATCCAGCGTCCCGGTTCCAGTCCCTCCAGGGTGAAGGGACCGATGGCATGCCGGATGAGGCGCAAGGTGGGATGTCCCACCGCCGCGGTCATCTTGCGCACCTGGCGGTTGCGCCCTTCCACCAGGGTCAGGCGCAGCCAGGAGACCGGCGCGTTCTTGCGGAAGCGGATGGGCACGCTGCGCGGAGGCAGGGCGTCGCCTTTCGGAAAGCGTTCCGCCCGCGCGGGAAGGGTGATCTTGCCCTCGAGGACCACGCCGCGCCTCAGCTTTTCCAGGGCCTGGTCCTCCGGGATCCCTTCCACCTGGGCCCAATAGGTTTTCGGCAGCTTGGAACGCGGCGACAACAGGCTTTCGATGAGCGGGCCGTCGTTGGTCAGGAGCACCAGGCCTTCGCTGTCCCAGTCCAAGCGGCCGCAGGGATAGACGCCGGATACGTTGATGAAATCCTTGAGGCAGGCCTTGCCGCCCTCGGGAGTGAACTGGCAGAGGACCTGGAACGGCTTGTGGAACAGCAGGTAACGCAGGCGTGGCGGCGCGGCGGGACGTTCCGGAGGGCGCTTGGGCCTGGGCTTGGCGAAAGGCGGCTTGCGGGGGGCCGGCCGGCTCATAGGCGCCTGGCGAGAAGTTCCAGGAGTTCGTCCCTTTCCAGCTTCACCGGATTGTGGCGATTGCTGGTCTTGTCCACGATGCGGTCCAGGTCCGCGGCAGAGACGCCGTATGCCCCAAGGCGGGGCAGCGCAAGGGCGGAGGTCCAGGCGCGCAGCGTATCCACCAGATGGTCCCCGTTCCAGGCGTCGCTTTTCCCCGCGTCCCCGCCCAGGAGCGCGCCCACCCTGGCGTACTTGGCGAGGCCGGCGGGGTTCCCTCCGCGCTTGCGCAAAGCGGCGAGGTTGGATTCCGTGGCCGAGGCCACCAGGGTCCCGCAGACCACGCCGTGGGGGATGGGGAAGAAGCCTCCGATGGGGGAGGCGAGACCGTGCACGATGCCGAGCCCGGCGTTGGCGAGCGCCACCCCGGAAAGCATGGACGCATAGGCCATGCCCGCGCGCACGGCGACGTCCCCGCCTTTATCGGTGCAGGCCGGGACCAGGTTGTCGCGGATCTTTTCCAGCCCGCTGAACGCCAAAGCGTCGGTAAGCGGCGAGGCGATGGGGGAGAGGTACGGCTCGAGCAATTGCGTGAAGGCGTCCATGCCGCAGGCCGCGGTGATGCGGGGCGGGCAGGTGAGCATGAGCTCCGGATCCACGATGACCGCGTCCGGGATGAGATTGTCGTGGCGCAGGGATTTCTTGTAACCTTCCGGCCCCACCATGCTGAGGACCGCGTTCTTGGTCATCTCGCCGCCGGTGCCGGAAGTGGTGGGCACGGCCACGTAGGGGATCTTGACGCCGCTATGGGCCACGTTGCGTCCCACGTCTTCCAGGTGATCGAGCACCGAGTTCGCATGGGGCAGCATGGCGGAAATGGCCTTGGCCCCGTCGATGACGCTGCCGCCCCCGATCCCGATCACCATTTCCACGCCTGCGTTCCCCGCCCCGCCGATGGTTCCCGCGGCCCCGGCCTCCGGGCCCTTGAGGCGCGCGCAGGTGGCGTCGATGAACTCCGTGGAAGGCTCCGCGTCGATGATCAGGGTTTCGAACCGGATGCCGGCCCTCCGCAGGCCTTCGTGGACGCGTTCCAACCGGCCTCCGGCCTTGAGCGAGGAGGCGCCCGTGATGAGCAGGGCCCGCGTTCCGAAGCCCGCGGCCACGCGCGGGAGGTCCGCCAGCTTGCCCGCGCCGAAATGGACGTGCGGGATGCGGGCGAACGTGAAGGGAGGCGTCACCATGCGGCGGGATCCGCCGGCGCGATGACGCGATGGGAGGCGCGTTCCCGCGGCTTGGCCATCCAATCCGCCACCTTGGACTGCCAGGCGAGATAATGGGCGGTTTGCCGGTGGGCCTCGACGGCCTCCGGAGAAGCGAACACCTCGTACAGGAGGATGCGGCAGGGATCGTCCGCGGATTGCAGCACGTCGAAGCGGTGGTTGCCGGGCTCGGTCCGGGAGCCTTTGTGGTTGTCTACGGTGGCCGCGAGGAACTCCGCGAGATGTTCGGGTTTTACATGGACGGTGACGACGTTCACAATCACGAGGCTATCCCGGTAGGGGGTTGACTTGAAAATTCCAGGGTTCCGGACCATCCCAGGATGGCGGCGGCGGCCCTAAACTTAATTCCTAATTGAATTTGGCCCAAAATCCAAATGTCCGGCCCTCGAACCGGGGAAAGCACCACGCCGAATGGTGTTTACCGGGGGCCTTTCCCGCGTTAAGTTTTGATCACGGAGAGGGAAAAGCGAAGGGTTTCCCTTTGGGCCCCCATAAGGACGGCCAAAGATTTCCTCAGAGGGGCCAATTACCCGCGAAGGGGAGACTAGGCGCCCAGTACCTCTCCGAACTTTTCCAAGATGGACCGGACCGAGGATTCACCCGTCTTTTCGAGCATGTTCTGGACATGGCGCCGGACCGTAAAGAAGGAAATCCCCAGGCGATCGCCTATCTCCTCGCGCTTCAGGCCCGCCCGCAAGTGCCTCAGGATTTCCTTTTCCCGGTCGGAGAATCGCTCCAATTCCAGGGATTTCTTCCAATGGGCGTTGGCGGCGGCCACCTGGCTCAAGAACAGCTCCCCCACATTGGGCGGAATGATGAGGTTGCCTTGGCAGACCTCCATCAGGGTCGGGGTCAGGATTTCCAGGCCGGATTTCAGGACATAGCCCCTGGCGCCCAGATTATAGGCTTCCATGACGTCTCCCTGGTTCACGGTCATGATCACCGGCTTGACCACCGGGAACTCCCGGCGCAGCCAGACGATCAGGTCCAGACCGGACCGGGGGGTGTCCAGACCGATATCGATCAAGGCCAGATCGGGCAGATGCTGCCGGATCAGGTCTTTGAACCCTTTTTCCTCATGGGCCGTGCCCAGAACCTCCAGCCGGGGCTCCGTGGACAGGAAATCCAATACGGTTTGGGCCAGATCGCGGTTGTCTTCGACCATGACTACCGAAATTCCCGTCTCTGCGCTCATATTGGAGACCTTAAGCTTCTAAATGGATGTCTCGTTTCCAAGCTCCGAGACGTTCAAGTGCTTGGACGACCAATAGTAAGGTTAAGGTAAAAAAAACCCGGGATGATGTTTTGGGGAGAGAAAGTCATTTGGGGAGGGACTCTTGCGCTGGGTCTCCAATTCTTCTATGTCGGGTCCCGCGTGAGATTCGACCGGAGCTATGCTTGGTTCGGGATCTCCCTTTTGCTGTCCCTCCCGGTCCTTGCCTGGGGCATCCCGGGGTCCCGGCATCCGCTGGAAGCCCTGGCGCCCGGGAGCGGGAGCCTTGCGGCCCAAGCCGCGGCTCTGGCGATGATGCCTGCCCTGATCCTTTTCTTCTTCCATGTAACCGGCGTGTTTCTCCGCGCCGGATTCGCGGCCTTCCTGGCCTGCGCGGCCGCCACGGCCTGCTTTCTGTCCGCCGCCGCCCTGCGCCCAGCCCCTTCCTGGCTTGCCGTGGATCCGCTCAGGCACGCCTTCGCCTTGGCGCCCTGCGCCTTCCTTTGCCTGGCCCTGATCGGTAGATCCCTGGCGGACCGGATTCGTTCCACCGAGGGCCGGGAGCGCAGGCGGTACCTGGCCCTGTCCGCGGGCTGGGGCGGTTTTTGCCTGGCCGGAGCCTGGGACGGGGCCGTCGCGGTCCTGTCCGGTTCGGGGCCGATCATGGGCCATGCCCCTTATGGTTTCGTGCTGTTCGTAGCGGCGGGGGTCCACCTGCTCACGGAGCGCTTCCTGGCTTTGCACCGGGCGAACCGGGAGACCCTCGCGAGGCTGGCGGGCGCGTTCGCGGACCTCCGGGAAAGCGCCCAGTTGAAGGAGTTGGGCGTTTCGGCCGCGTCCATCAGCCATGAGATCCGCAATTACGCGGCCACCTTGAAGGGGAACGCCCTGCTGCTGCGCCGGGACCTGGACAAATCCTCCCACCGGGAGGAGGTGGAGCGCATCCGCGCCACGGCGGACCGGATGGAAACCGTTTCCCGGGACATCGCCTTGTATTCCCAGGCAGGCTTCCGGCTCGATCGGAAACCGGTGGCCCTGGACGTATTGGCCGGGGAATGCATTCGGCGGCGGTTTCCGGAGCGGCAGGGCGTGTTCCGGGTGCATGTCCCGGCCCAGGCCCCTGTCCTGTCCGGAGACGCGGCCCGGTTGGAGCAGGTTTTCCTGAACCTGTTCAAGAATGCCCTGGAGGCCGGCGCCCGGCAGGTGGACATCCGCTTCCGGACTTGGGGGAACCGCCTGGTGATGGTGGTGGAGGACGACGGCATCGGCTGCCTGCCGGAAGACCTGGATCGCCTGACGCAGCCCTTCTTCTCCGGAAAGGGCGAAGCCGGCACCGGCCTGGGTTGCGCCATCGCCGAATCGATCCTCGCCGCGCACGGCGCGTCCATGCGATCGTACAGCAAGAACGCCTTGGGGAAAGGCGGCTCCGGGCTGGTGCTGAACCTGGTCTTCCCCATCGCCTCGCCACCGGCCGGACCATCGCCTTCGGCCGGCGATATCCTGGTCGTCTCGGAGGACGCGCAAACCCGGAACAACATGGTCCTGCCGATGATCCACCTGGGACTGCACCCCGTGGTGCTGTCCCTGGAGGTGGGGATGCGCGAATGGGGTTCCGCGCACGCCGCCAAAACCCTATTTCTGGACCATGCCCTGGCGGAACGGCATTTCCGCCGGGAGTACGCCTATCCCGCCGTGCTGGTGGACCGGGACCGGAAAGCTTCTTTCGCCGGACGGCCGGGTTCCGCGGCGGACGCATTCCTTTTCACCGAAGAGAGCCTGACCGGACTCATCCCCGAGGGGGCGGCGGCGTGATTTCGGCGGATTTCCCGCTCGAAGCCCAGCAGATGGCTTGTTCCGGTCTGGCCGCCTTGGGCCTGCTTTTCCTGTTCATCGCGTTCCGGCTCAAGGAAGACAAGGCCTTCGCCCTGCTGGGCGTGGGCATCCTGCTGCTCTGCCTGTTCGTGGGCATGGACGTCTGGTTCCTGTTCCCTGGCTCCCGGGGCGGGCGTTTTCCGGCGTCCTTTCTCGAATGGTGCCAGGAGCTCAGCCAGGTATTCGCCTCCGCCTACGTATTCACGGCCCTGCGGTTCACGCGCGTCCTCACCGGCCGGCCGGGAACCGGGGCCCTGGCCGTGCACGGCACGGTTCTGGGGCTGTTCTCCGCCGGATTCCTGCTCGATGCGCTCCATCCGGCCGTCCTCTTCCTGGGGCCGAGGGAAGGGGAATGGGAAACCACGCCCGCTTATGACGGGTTCTTCGCGCCCTATCTGATCGGATCGTTCGCATACGCGATCTTCCTGACGGCGCGCGGGCTGGGGGAAGCGCGCGGGGAAGAACGCCGTACCCTCCGGCTGATCCTCATCGCCTACGGGATCCTGTTCCTGGGCGGCTCGGGGGACCTCGCGGCCATGTGGCTGCCCGGCCTGCTTACCAGCATTTCCGGCACGTCTATCGGGATGTTGGCCATGGGCGTGATGGGCACCTTCATCTTCACGGACAAGCTGGTGCTGCTGTACGAAAGCCGGCGCCGCTCCCTCCTCAAGATCGCCGAGATCCACGGCGCCCTGCATGCGCACAAGCCTTTGGGGGAGCTGGGGAAATCCGCGGCCCTGATCAGCGAAGAGATCCGCGGCTACGTGGCGGGACTGAAAAGCGATGCTCTCTCGCTGCGCGAGGATCCCTACTCGGGATACCGCGCGGAAGCGGCGCGCATCGAAAGCGCGCGCGGCAAGCTGGAAGCGTATACCAACGGCATCCTGGATTTCTCCCGGAGCGGATCCCTGGGCGAAGTCTCGGACCTGGACGCGGCCGCGCTGGTGGAAGAGTGCCTGGCCGCGCATTTCCCGGATTGCGGCCACCGGATCCGGTTTTCGGACCCGCGCATCGCGGACCCCCGCCCTGCGGGCGCGGGCGGCGGGAATGGCCGCATCCGCGGCGACAAGGCCAAGCTGATCCGGGCCCTGGCGGAACTGCTACGGAACGCGATCCAGGCGGAAGCCACCACCATCGCGATCCGGGTGCGGGCCTGGTCCGGCGCCGTGTCCCTGGCTATCGACGACGACGGGGAAGGCCTGGGGGATTCCGGGACGAGGGAGTCGGCGGAAAAGATTCCCCGGCCCTTTTTCACAACGCGCAAAAGCTCCGGGGCCTTCGGGCTGGGGGCTTCCATCGCCGAGGGCATCCTCAAGGCCCATGGAGGCGCTTTGCGGTTCTATCCCAAGTCCGGGGCCGGCGCGAGGGGGATGCTCGTAAACGTGATCCTGCCGCGCGCGGACGCGCACCAGGGGCGGGATGCCGCCGTCCCGGACTCCCGGGGGAATGCCTGTCTGCTGGTTTCGGACAGCGGTGCGCGCATCGGGGAATTCCTGGCCCTGTGCGGAAACGTCGGCTTGCGGCCCTTGGTTCTAGGGTCCGGCGATTTCTCCAAAGCCCGCAAGCCTTTCGGCGATATCAAGTCCGTCATCGTGGACGCGGAGCCGTCCTCGGTCGTGGCCGGAGGCATCGGAGACAAGGAATCCGCGGGGTATTTCCGGTGGACCGGAGATCGCCTTTTCCCCTGGGACGGCGGCGGAAACGGCCGCATCTTCTGCGAAGAGACCCTGATGGCCCTTTTATCGGAATGATACCGGATCGGAAGCGGGCGCGGCGCGGTCGGCGCCAAGATCGCATAGACCAGGAAAAATGGTAACCAAGCAAGCCTGAATATGGCATGGAATCCGGTCCGAATTGCTACTTTTCCGGTTTGGCAAAGGAGCACATACCCAAATGGCCTCCGGACAGCCGGCGTCCGCCCTCATCGCGGAAATGCCGGGCGAATTCGAGATGCGCGGCACTTTCGGCGAAGTGGGGAATTTCCTGGCGTGGAACCAGATCAGCAAGGCCGGGGAGATATCCGGTTTTTCCGAAAGGTTCCTTCCCGGGAGAAGATACAATCAATCCTATGATGAGGGGGGATGGGCATGCTCTTGATTCTACAGTTTCTCTGCGCCTTCCTGTTCGGAATCGGCTTCCTTTTCACCATCATCGACCGGCGCACCCAGTTCGGACCCCTATTCCGCAATTTCAGCGTATGCCTGCTGGTATTTCCCGTGGTGGCCATGTTGGATTTGTTCTCCTATAGCGAACAGACATCCCCGGCCATGAAGCTTTTGTTACAAAGGTCGATGCATTTCCTCGTTCTGCCTTTCATCCCTTTTTCGGTTTTCCACATTCTGAAGATAGCGGGCCGCCCGGCTCGCAGGGCGGCCCTCCTGTTCTCCATCATCTCGGCGATTCTGGCGCCCATCGTCCTGATAGACCCCTTTCTCAGGGTGCAGGCCGGAGAAGTCAGGGGCGGACCACTCTATGCTTGGACCTTCCTTCCCTATGGTTCGGCTTATATTCTCTTCGCTTACTGCATCATGGTCGGCCACCTGAAGTCCGTCCGTCCTGGAGAGCGGAAATTCCCCGCGCTGCATCTTCTCGGGTATGCGTTCTCCACCGTGGGTGGAACCATGGACATGCTCGCGGTCGTGAACCCCGGATGGTATGTTTTCAGCAGCTGCAAATCGATCGGCATCATGATATTCGGCATATTCTGCATTTATTTTTTCGTGAGTCATTTCTTCCTGGTTTTGAGCGAGCGGAACGCGCTGTTCCATAAGGTGGAGGAATTGAACAGGAGGTTCGAGGCCATTCAGCCCATGCGGAAGATGGGCGAGTCCACCGCTTACATCAGCCATGAAATCAAGAATTATCTCTCTGTCGTGAAATCGAATAACCAACTCCTGAGAATGAAATACGAACGCGCGGGAAAGAACGAGGAAATCGACCGGATCCGCCGATCCACCGACAGTCTGGAGAGTTTCATCCGATCTTTGTTGGATTTCGGAAACAGCGCGGACACGTTCAAGGTCGACAAGCTCGCGCTGGCCCGCGTGATCGAGGATTGCCTCGAACTCCATTTCGCTTCCGCGCGCCATAAGATCCTCTTCGCTTTCCCACCGGATTTGCCCGACATCTTGGGGGACAGGGGAAGGTTGGAAAGAGTATTCCTGAACCTCGTCAAGAACAGCCTGGAAGCCAATGCGACCCGGATCCGGGTCCATGCCGCCGCCTGCGGCGGCCTCATTACATTGGCCGTGGAGGATGACGGGGAAGGGTGCGAGGAGGCTGAATTGAAGAAGATCGGCACGCCTTTTTTCACGACCAAGAAATCCACAGGGGGATCCGGGTTGGGAATGGCGATTACCGCCTCCATCATCCACAGCCACGGCGGCACCATGCGAATCGAACCCGCCGGTTCCGAACGAACGGGGAATCGCGGGGTCAGGGTCACCTTGACTTTTCCGGTTCCCGTTGCGCCGCAGTTCAAGGAGGGCAAAATGTCCTGAAGGCCGGGCGGCAGGAGGCGGGAATTTTTCTAATTAACTTTTCCGGGCGGCTATGGGCTTGGGCGCGGGGTGGAGGACGGAGAGGGCGACCCAGACTGCGTTCGCGCCCACGTGCACGGCCATCAGGGGAAACAGGGAGTGCGTAGCGCGGAAAAGCAGGCTCATCAGGATTCCGGTGACGAATGACGAGACTGAAAATGCGATCAAGCTTCCCCAGGGGAGCCTATCCCATTGCCCGCCCAGGTATAAGAGATGATGCGCCGCGAATACCAAGGAAACCAGGGCCGTGGCCGGCCAGAACCCCCATGCCGTTCCCAGCGAGGGATGGAGCCAACCCCAGAAAAGAAGCTCCTCGCCGAACGGCGCCCATATCAAGGCGTATGCTGCGAACAAGGCTTGGGAGGCCGGGAGGCCCAATCCCAGCTTGCGTGCCGAGCGCTCGAGGATGCTCTCCAGAGCGAGCGAGGGCGAATAATAGGGATCCTTTTCCCGGCCGAGCCGTTTCAGGAACCACCTTTCATACAGAAGGCCCGAGAAAAAATGCTCCCAAAGGACCAACGCTGCGAAAAACGCGAATGCCACGCCGGCATTGCGTGAGAGCGTCCCGAAGAGCGTTTCTTTCGGCCAGAAGCCCATAGAAACCGGAATTACGATCGCGAGGATGGCATGCAAGATGAAGAACGGGGACCAAGAGGAATGGAACGACTCCAGGAACAACAGGATGCTGAGTATCGCGACGGCGCAGAGGGTCCCTTGAAGGGTGGCGAGGGAACTGATCAAGGCGTCCACGGAAATTCCCTCCCTTTGATGAAGGCGCAAGCGGCTTCCCTCGTCGAGGCGCTTCTGAACCGTTTCCGCAAAGACGGGACTTTCGGCAATTTCACGGAAGTGGTCGGCGGCATGGACGAGCGTTTCACGTTTAAGGATTTCCGGCGGATGTACCGGTCCGTTCCCAGGCTCAGAAAAGATCTGGTGCTGGGACTGCTTTGGAACATGATGAAATCAAAGGGCGTAAAGCCATCGGGCCAATGCCGGCGCCATACCCCGGGGGGCAAATATACTTTCTTCCACCGTTCTTTTTGCGACCTCGTGGTTTGGGAGGCTGTGCTCGGGGCCGTGCGTGGCTTCGGCCTGGAACTGACCTCCGAATTGAGGACAGCCATAGCGGGCAGCGTGGAGATGGCGCTGGGCAATGGCCGTGAAGTCCGTTTCGACGGGACGGCTTTGACGGTTTTCTCGTATTACCCCAGTCGGGATCACCTCGTGTCGCCCGAACATCCGTCCTATAAGCATTTCATGTCGTGGGACGCGGGCGTACCCGACAATGATTCCACCTGCATCGTATTGGGTTCGCTGTTGAGGTTGCTTCGGGATCTGGATATGCCCTTGGAGGTTCTGAAGCGCCCTGCAGGGGTCATGAAAGCGCATCTCGGATTGTTGAAAGCCCACGTCCACCGGCAGGGCACTTATGGGCAGGGATACCTGAGCTATGAGAGCGGGGTGACCGATGCGGATCATGGCGTGCTCACCTGGATTTTCGACGAGCACAACGAACTCGATCCCACCAGCAACATCAACATCCTGAATTTCCTGTTCCTGCTGGGCGGAGCCGGTCTGCCCGAACTGGACGCCGACATCGCTTGGTTGTGCGGCGGGATCCTTTCCTTCCTCCGCAATCATGCCCGCGCTGGCACCCTTTTTCATCCGCGGTTGCAGCAATACTATCCTTTCCCTTCGACGCTATTTTTCTGGCACCGTTTCCAACGCAATCTGGACGCGATCGGAAAAGATCGGGTCGCCCGCTTCGATCCGGATGGCATCCTTCCGGAATTGGGTGCGTCTATCCGCAAGGAGGCGATCCGGGTATTCTGCAACGGAACCGTCCGGCCGAATCCGGCGGACGCCGCGCTGGCCTCTCCCTACCTGACCAGGGAAGGGATTGGCGGCGCGGAAGGCGGTTCCTACTGGAAAAATCCCGAGGCCCTGCGGCATTTCGAGCGAAACCAATATGAAATCTTCCATCTGCTTTATCCGGTTCAAGTCATTTGCATTACGCAATGCATTCCCCATGCCGCATGCCTATTTTCTCTTACGGAATTGGCTGAAATTGTAAAGTCTACTTTGGGAAGTAGGTCGAAACTTCCAGAACCTTGAGTTGTGTTTGAGGACCTTGGTGAAAAATGTGGATAGGACGTTTAATGCTTGTTGATTAGTTGTTAGATTTTGGTGGACTAAATGTTAAAAGCTTGTTTGCGTTGATTTTATGTTGGTATACTCGAGCCTGTGTCGAGTTGAAATTGTAAAGAACACATTAAACCGGCAACGCCTATGATCATCATCCTCCAAGTCGTCTGCTCTTTCCTTTTCGCCACCGGGCTGCTCTTCTCCTTGATCGATATCCGTACCCGGTTCGACCGCAGCTTCAAATACTTCGGTCTGTCCCTGATCCTGCTCGCATCCATGGCGGCCATCGATCTGTGGGTGCGTCCCAGCCATGCCGGGTTGGAAGACAAGTTGTTCTGGGAGCGGATCCTCCACGTCCTCGCCTGCTTTTTCTTCCCCTTTTCCTTGAGCTACCATCTCCTCATCACACGCTGGCCCAGCAACCTCTTGCTCAAGATCCTGATCGGCATGAGCGTGGTGTGCCTTTCTCTGGTATTCACCGATCCCATGATCAACTCCAAGCACGGAAGCGTCATGGGCGGACCCCTCTATTACGCTCTATTCTTCCCTTTCGCTTTCTTTTACATTGCGAGCGCGAATTACGTCATCGTTGCGAGGCTGAAGTCCGCCCCAGCCCATGAGCGGAAAATCCTCTTGTTCCATTTGGCCGGATTCATCCTGCTGTGCGCTTTCGGCTTGATCGATATGACCGGGGTAGCCCATCCAGCGGCCCGGATAATACCCAGCTTCAAGATCATCGGCATCCTCGTATTCGGGATCATGGCTTCCCTCATTTTCGCGGAGCGGTTCCTCATGATCCTGCGTGACCGGGAAACCACCTTCGGAAAACTGGAGACGGCTTACAGGGACCTGGAACAGGTGACGGCTTTGAAGCAGTTGGGCGAATCCACGGCCATCATCAACCACGAGATCAAGAACTATATGTTCATGATAGCCGGCAATGCCCAGATCCTCCAGGAGATGGAGGTGCTTTCCCAAAAGGGCAAGCAGATTGTCAACAATATCGTAACCTCGGTAGAGCGGCTCACGGATTTCAGCGACGATATCCTGAAATTGTCGAGAACGGAAATCATCCGCGAGAAGCATCCCATCAACCTGTCGGAAATCATCAGAGGGACCATCGAAAAGCATTATCCCCAGAGGAAATCCTCCTTCTCCCTGAGTGGGTTGGATCGGGAGCGGTTCATGTTCGGGGATTGGGGAAAGCTCGAGCAGGCTTTCGTCAATATCTTCAACAACAGCTTCGAGGCGGCGGGAACCGCGCCGGTGGAAATAAAGATCCGGCTTACCGCCACCGAGACCATGTTGCTGGTGAGCATCGAGGACAACGGCATCGGCTGCGATCAGGATCAAATGGAAAACCTGTTCAAGGCTTTCTACACCACGAAAAAAAGCAAAGGCGGCACGGGCCTGGGCATGTCCATCACCCGCACGATCGTGGAAAGCCACGGCGGGCGCATGAGCGCATATTCCAAGAACATCGCCAAAACCGGAGAGCATGGGCTCAAGCTGATTATCACGTTCCCGGTCTATGCCGAGAAGATCGCCGAAGAATCGCGGCGGAAATACCCGATCGTGGTGATCAAGGAGGGCATGAACAACCTGCCCGACTTGATCAGAGTGTTCCAGAACCTTCGGGTCACGCCCAGTATCATCCTTGGAGTGGGCGATTTGGACGAGAACGAATACCCTTCGGATTCGGTCACCTTGCTCGTCAGCGCCAAAGCCATGGCCGCGAACTTCACGCGCCTGGCCGCCTACCCCCAGTTATGCCTCGTCTCCCATCATGAACGGAACCAATATGTCCTCGACCATGGCCGGGGCAACCGTCCGGAGATTTTCTCCGAAGAGTACGTGATCAACCGCATGCTCAGGCGCAACATCCCCCGGATGCGCATGAAAGAACGTCAGCACCACATGGCGGTCTGATGCAAGCAGGATAGGAATCCGCTTCCGACGGGGGGCCCAAGACCGCCTCACACCTGGCTGAGCAAGAGCATTCCGAGTGCGAAAAACAAGAGATCGGTTTCCGAAAGGTAATCGACCACACCTTTGGACTTTGGAAAAAGGACGTGCAACCCCATGTACGTGAACGGGTAGACTCCGAGGAATGCCAGAAAGGTGGCATGCGGGGAGTCGATCCGGTGCGCCATCCGCAAGGTGACTACTCCGGCAATCCAAAGGATATCCATCGCGGCCAAGGCGCGCATCGAGTTTCGACTACCCCAGAGGGTCGGAAGCGTCTTGATGCCTGCGACCCGATCCCCGGGTGCGTCCAATATGTCGTCGAACAGGGTGTTGTTGAGCGTGCTCACGAAGAGCCCGCAGGCAAGCAGCCAGACCATGGTGGCATTGAAACCGGAAGCATCGGAATACAGGATCGGCATGACGAACACGGAAGAACTCCACAGGAAGGAGACGGCGAGGTTCTTCACGAAGGTCATTTCCTTGATCCGCAGCATCCTCAGCCCCTGCTCCCTGGAATACCAAGGGATCAAGCGATAGGAATATCCGAAACCCATCGTCAGCAACAGGACATGCATCCAATTCATCTTTTGCATGTAAAGCAGGCATAGGATGCTCACGGCAAGCGAGGTCAGGGCCAAATACAAGAACGTTTTCTTATTCTGGAAATACAGCAGGCGGCCGATATCGTTCGTGAAGTCCTCTGTTGTATCCGTGAAGCGGTTCAGCGTGTAGACTCCGAAGATGATTCCCATGAAGCTGAAGCAATCGAGAGGCTCGAATGCGAGCCCCAGGTATTTCCGGGTGGAAAAAATACTGAGAAATCCCATCATGGACAGGTAGAACAAGGTGATGGCCGGTTTCATGCGGCCAAGGCGTAACTTCAATGTTTCCATAGCTTTTCTCCCCGCGATAATTTTCCGGATGGTCGCCCGCGCCGGCCAAATGACGCGGGAAACTTTGGGCCAATATAGGTAAACCTCGATCGCGGCCGCAGGAAAAAAACACGGTGCGGAATGCCGATAACATTGTCATGACAATGCATTACGCCAGATATGGAGCAAACAATGGTAAAGTCCAGGGCGCGCGGGAATCCGCACGCGGGGGAAACCTACAGGTGTCGGTTACAGGTAAGTTAACCCAGGGCCTGGTTCTGCGCAGGCATTCCGTTCGCCGGCGGCGCTTGCATCGGGGCCAGATCGTTCTCGCCTTCCGGCTTGCGCACGGGTTTGGCGGCGGCCGGTCCGCGGCGGCGCTCATGGCGCTGCATCAGGCGGTACACGTAGGCCACCGAGACGTTCTGTCCCACGGCTTCGAGCACCTCGGGGAGGAGTTCCTTGGCCTTGCGGCCTTGTCCCTTCGCCACCTGGGATTGCAGGCGCTCGACGAGCGCGCGCTCCTGGTCCAGGGAAAGGTAGGCGCGGCGCCTGCCGCCCCGGCCTTTCCGGTCGAGGCTTTCCGGGCCTCCCTGGTTATACTGTTTAATCCACAGCCAGACCGCCTGTTTGGAAACCTGCAACAGTTCCGAAACCTTATGGGCGTGGAACGGTCCGCGCCGGGTCAGCCAGATGGCCAACCTTTTCTTGTAGGCGTCCAGGGTAGGGGCCTCGCGAACCCAGGTCGCGAGTTCGTCATCAGTCAACCACGGGGATATATGTGCCGGCATCTTCATGGAGAGTTCTCCTCCGACCCCATTGTACCATAACTCCATTTTTGCATGGCAAGCATGTTTTCACTTTTTTTATTGGCACCTGGACCGGCCCGGGGAGGTTGTTTTCCCTCCCCGAGAGGCTTAAAATCAAAGTTACCTGGGGAAAGGATGGCATTTTTGAACCCAACGGCGGCTTTGGACCTTAAAGAAGTGATGATTCGCATCGGATTCGCCATGGCCGCGGGCCTGCTCCTGGGCCTGGAAAGGGAGAGCCACGGCCGCGCGGCGGGGCTCAAGACCACCATCCTGGCCTGCGTGGCCTCCTGCCTGGCCATGATCCTGTCCGAGGATTTCTACCGGGAGAGCCTGGCCCAGGGCGCCGGCATGTTCCGCCCCGACCGGGCCCGCCTGGCCGCCGGCATCCTCACCGGCATCGGCTTCCTGGGAGCGGGCGCCATCATCCGCCAGGGAACCCTGGTGCGCGGCGTGACCACGGCGGCGGTGCTCTGGTTCATCACCATCCTGGGGCTCGCCTTCGGCAGCGGGCATCTCCTCATCGGCGTGATAGGCACGTGCATCGCCATCATCGCGCTCTTCGCGCTGCCGCACATGGAGCAGCACGTGAAGAAGGATTATTACGTGACCGTCACCATCGTGCTGGGCCTCAACGGGATCAGCGACGACGGCATCCGCAAGATCCTGGAGGATGCGGGCGTGCGCGTGCAGCGCGTGGCCTTCGACTACGACGTGGGCGCCTCCAGCCGCACCCTGCATTGCGACGTGAAGATGCGCCGCAACGAAGTCTTCAGCCTCTCGCGCCAGGTGGTCGAAGGCCTCACCGCCTGCGTGGGCGTGACCCGCGTGAAGTGGGGTTGAGGCCCTGCGTGCTCCGCGCGTGTCCTGAAGTTCCGCGCCGCCTAGCCTAAAACGCCCCCCACTAGTTATGTTTGCACCTTCGGGGCGGACCAGCCGCCTCTGGAGCGGCATGGACGGTTCGGATTCCATCACCATCTACACGGACGGCGGCTGCCTGGGCAATCCGGGGCCGGGAGGCTACGGGGCCGTGCTGCTGTACCGGGACCACCGCAAGGAATTGAGCGGCGGCTACCGGCTCACCACCAACAACCGCATGGAGCTGATGGGCGCCATCGCCGCCCTGGAAGCCCTCAAGGCCCGCAGCAAGGCCGTGCTGCATACGGATTCGCAATACGTGGTCAACGCCATGGAAAAAGGCTGGGCGCAGAAGTGGCGGCGCAACGGCTGGCGCAAGCCGGACAAGCAGCCGGCCATGAACCCCGACTTATGGGAACGGCTGCTGGACCTGTGCTCGCGCCACGAGGTGAAATTCGCCTGGGTGCGCGGGCATGCGGGCAACGTGGAGAACGAACGCTGCGACGCGCTCGCCAACCAGGCCGCCACGCGCAAGGACTTGCCCCCGGATCCCGGTTATGGATCCTGAGGCGGAAGGAAGACATGGATAAAAAGCAATACAAGTACTACGACCTGGTGATGGCCGCCTTCGTGACCGTCCTCCTCTGCTCCAACTTCATCGGCGCGGCCAAGCAGGCCACGGTGACCCTGCCCTTGATCGGCATGGTGACCTTCGGGGCGGGCGTGCTCTTCTTCCCCATCTCCTACATCTTCGGGGACATCCTCACCGAAGTGTACGGCTACGCGCGCGACCGGCGCGTGGTCTGGGCCGGCTTCGGCGCCCTCGCCTTCGCCTCGTTCATGGCCTGGGTGGTGATCACCCTGCCCCCCGCCGACAACGCCTGGATGAAATCCTACCAGGGCCACCTGGAAGGCGTGTTCGGCAACGCCTGGCGCATCGCGGCCGGATCCATGATCGCCTTCTGCGCGGGCAGCTTCGCCAACAGCTACGTGCTGGCCAAGCTGAAGATCAGGACTGGAGGGCGCTGGCTGTGGCTCCGCACCATCGGATCCACCCTGGTGGGCGAGGCGGTGGACTCCTCCCTGTTCTACGTCATCGCCTTCGGAGGGCTGTGGGCCACGGGGGATCTGGTCAAGGTGGTGCTGGCCCAATACGTGCTCAAGACGGGATGGGAAGTGGTGATGACGCCGCTGACCTACCGGGTGGTCATCTTCCTGAAGCGCGCCGAGCGGGAAGACCATTTCGATCGGGACACCAATTTCACGCCTTTTTCCCTGGAAGCCTGAAGCCCTGCCCGGAAAGGCCGCCCCGGCCGGCCTTTCCGGGCCGCGGGGATTTTAAGTATATAGGGACGATGGCCCTTCCAGGATCCTCCGGACCGACCGGACCCGCCGCGCCGTCGCAGGCGCCGAACGCCCTCACCGGCCCGGACGACATCCTCCGCTACGATTACGACGGCCTGGTGGCCGAGTTCGCCCGCCGCTTCGGCAAAGGCGAGTACCATGCCGGGGCCCTGTTCCGTGCCCTCTACCGCCGCGGGGAATCCGATCCCGGCGCCTTGCCGGAGTTCGCCGCCAACCCTTCCCTGGCGCAGGCCGTGCGCGAGTCCTTCCGCTACCGCCTGCCCCCGGAATCCGGCCGCTCGGGGGAGGGGGAGGCCGGGTCGCGGGACGCGACCTACAAATTCCTGCTCCGGCTGCCCGGGGGCCTGGAAAGCGAATCCGTGGTCATCCCCATGCGCCAATACAAATCCCTGTGCATCTCCTCCCAGGTGGGTTGCAAAATGGGCTGCGCCTTCTGCGAGACGGCCCAGATGGGCTACCTGCGGAGCCTGGACGCGGGGGAGATCGTGGCCCAGGTGATGTTCGCGCGGCACGTGCTCAAGGAACCCATCGAGAACGTGGTCTTCATGGGCATGGGCGAGCCCATGGACAACCTGGACAACGTGCTCCAGGCGGTGCGGATCCTCTCCGATCAACGCGGCCTCGACATCGCCCAGTCCGCCATCACCATTTCCACCGTGGGCCACGTGGACGGCATCGACCGCCTGGCCCGCCTGGCCGCGGAACCGCTCCCGCACGGGTTTCCGCGCCTGCGCCTGGCCGTCAGCCTCAACGCGCCCAACGACGCCATCCGCTCGCGCATCATGCCCGTCAACCGCCAATGGCCCCTGGCCGAGCTCAAGCGGGCCTTGCGGGACTTCCCCCTGGCGCGCAAGGGCGATTTCCTCTTCATGGAATACGTGCTCCTGGCCGGCGTCAACGATTCCCGGGAGCATGCGCTGGAGGTGGCGGAGTACCTGCGCGATCTCAAGGCCTGCGTGAACCTGATCCCCTACAATCCCAGGCTGGATTCGCCCTTCGGCCGCCCGGAAAAGGACGGGGTGGCGCGCTTCTACCACTGGCTCATGGAGGCGGGGCAATATTGCCGCATCCGCGGCACCAAGGGGATGGATGCGATGGCGGCCTGCGGCCAGCTCGGGAACCGGGCCCTGCGCCGCGGCGGCGCCCGTCCCTTCAGCGATCCCCGTCTTCGGGCGACCGGCTGATCGCCTCCCGCGCGGTGGCCCCCGGGGGTTCCGGCCGCACCGTGGCCTGGCATTCCCGGGCCCGGTCCAGCTCCGTCCAGTCTCCCTGACGCTTGCGCAACGCCGCCGCCGCGTAATGCCCGGCGCCGATGCGGGTCTCCCGGG
>DATENA010000269.1:0-13106 GCA_035275285.1 Fibrobacteria bacterium
TCGCGCCCGGCGCCGCGATTCCCGGACCCGCCGCCCAGGGCCCGGGCGGGTTTCCTTCCGGCATGGTGCGGTTGGAGGGTGGAGACTTTCTGATGGGAAGCGATCAGGGGCACGGCCGACCCTCCGACGGCGAGGGCCCCGTGCGGGAAGTGCGCCTCAAGCCCTTCTTCCTGGACGCGTGCGCCGTGACCAACCGCCGCTTCGCCGCTTTCGTGGAAGCCACCGGCCACGTCACCGAGGCCGAGAAGCTGGGCTGGAGCTTCGTCTTCGCCGGCCTCTTGCCGGACGATTTCCCGCCCACCCGGGCGGTGGCCCGCACTCCCTGGTGGCGCGTGGTGGAGGGCGCGCACTGGAAGCGCCCCACCGGTCCGCAAAGCACCCTGGAGGCCCGGGAGGATCATCCCGCCGTGCACATTTCCTGGAACGATGCCGAGGCCTATTGCCGCTGGGCGGGCGGGCGCCTGCCCACGGAAGCGGAATGGGAATACGCCGCCCGCGGCGGCCTGGTCCGGAAAAACTATCCCTGGGGCGACGAGCTCACCCCGGACGGCAAGCACCTCTGCAATATCTGGCAGGGGACCTTCCCCAACAAGAACACCGGCGAGGACGGCTTCCTGGGCACGGCGCCGGCGGATGCCTTCCCGCCCAATGGATACGGGCTGTACAACATGTCCGGCAACGTCTGGGAATGGTGCGCGGATTGGTTCAGCCGGGATTTCCACGTCCAGGGGCCTCGCCTCGATCCCCGCGGCCCCGCCGAGGGCACCCATAAGGTGATCCGGGGAGGATCCTACCTGTGCCATGCCTCCTATTGCAACCGGTACCGCGTGTCGGCCCGCAGCGGCAGCACCGTCGACAGCTCCACCGGGCACATGGGCTTCCGTTGCGCCCGGGACCCGGGCACGGGCGAAGGCGGGGACGGCCATGGCGGACCCGGCCGCACCTGAAACGCTTGCGGGACGGCCCGGCAAAACCGTGATTAACAGTGACTCCCAAGTGCCGGTCCCGCCCGGCTCCCCCACCGATACAAAGCGAGCTCCCCATGAACCCCAGAGAAATCGCGGAAATGCGCCTGGGCCTGAAAGCCGGCGAATGGGTCGTCGTCCGCCCCCCGGAGGAAATCCTGGCCACCCTGGACGCGCAGGCCCGCCTGGAAGGCATGCCCTTCCAGCCGGAAATGCTCGCCTATTGCGGAAAACGCTACAAAGTACACAAAGTAGCACACAAGACCTGCGATACCGTGAACATGACCGGCGGCCGCTCCGTTCCGGACGCGGTGCACCTGGAAGGCGTGCGCTGCGACGGCGGGGCCCATGCCGGCTGCCAGGCCAGGTGCCTGATGTTCTGGAAGGAAGCCTGGCTCACGCGTGCCGGCGCGCCGCACCGGCCCGTGGCGGCCACGGGCCCGGCCCTGTGCACGGAATCCACGGTCCGGACGGCGGCGGTCGCGCCCGGATCCGACCCCGGGGATCCCGATCCTACCTGGGTTTGCCAGACCACGGCCCTGCCCGCCATGAGCCGCCCCTTGCCCTGGTGGGACGCCCGCCAGTACCTCCGGGACGTGCGGACGGGGAACCATACGGCCTGGAAGGTCGCCAAGATGCTTTCCTTCGGGACCTTCCGGATGCTGCTCCGGTTCCGCACCGCGGAAGGGTTCCTGCTCCGCGCCTACGATGGCTTCCAGAAACTGCGGGGCGGCAGGCCCTATCCCCGGGCCCAGGGGAGCATCCCCCTGGATCAGCCCACGCCCAAAGGATCCCTCGACCTGCGGCCCGGAGAAGCCGTCCGCATCAAATCGGCGGAGGCGATCCGGGCTACTTTGAACGTGCATGGGCGCAACCGGGGCATGTGGTTCGACCAGGAAATGGTGAAGTTTTGCGGGCAAGAACACACCGTGGAACTCCGGATTGAGCGCCTGATCGAGGAGAAAACGGGGAAAATGCTGGTGCTGAAAAACCCCTGCATCCAATTACGGGGCGTCACCTGCCTGGGGGAATGCACCGCGGACCGCCTGGGCTGCCCCCGGGCGATTAATGCCTATTGGCGCGAAATTTGGCTGGAACGGATGGAAGGGGAGCGGAAAGCCCCCGTCCCCAAGGTGGACAAGCCGTCTCCGTTCGTCTTCAAACCTTCGGGATTCGATCCCATTACACACTTTTCCATCCTGGAGGCTCTGTAACTTTCTGTACACTTTTGTGTAAAAAAAAAAATACCTCCCCTCTTTTTCAGCTTATATTATTCTTAGACCTCTAAAAACTGGAAATCAGGGATGCTCTCTAGCAAAAACCCGACCATTTTGGTGGTGGACGATGAGAAATCCGTCAGGGAACTCATCTGCCTCAACCTCCTCGCCAGCGGCTATGAAGTGTTCGAAGCGGAAGGCGGACGGCAAGCCCTCCAAATCGCCGCGGACCCGGAGAATTACGTGGATATCCTGATCACGGATATCATCATGCCGCAAATGAACGGCCGGGATTTGGCCAGCCGGATGTGCACCTTCAAACCCTTCCTCAAAGTCCTGTTCATTTCCGCCTATTCCGCGGAAATCCTCACCAGCAACAAATTATGCCCGGACGGCGCGGACTTCATCAAGAAACCCTTCACCATGAAGACCCTGCTGGATAGGATTTCCCATGTCTGGGCCTCCAGCCCCAAGTGGAAAGAACTCGTTTCCCGGCAGGCTTGAGCCGACCCTTACGGACGGCCCAGACGTCTTGAACACGGCAACCACCCTCATCATCCCCGCCGGCATCCGTTCCGCCCCCATGCGGGCCGCGCCCTGAACCATGCCGCACGCTGCCAAGCCCCCGGCCTTCGATCCCGCCACCATGAACTTGATCGATCAGCTGATGGATTCGGCCAAGGTGGGCGCCGATCCCGCGCAACGTGAACAGCTCGGGGAAATGATCCGGGCCGCCCTGCAACTCGGCAGCGACGGGGCCGGAACCGGCGAGATCAAGCTGGTCAGCCGCAGTTTCCGCGAGCTCCGGCATGCCCTGAACATCTTCCGGCCCTTCGCCGGACGCCGCAAGGTCTCCATGTTCGGTTCGGCGCGCACCCCCCCGGACCATCCGGACTACGCCTGCGCCCGCGACTTCAGCCGGGCCCTGGCCGGTAGGGGCTGGATGACGGTCACGGGAGCCGGCCCCGGCATCATGGCCGCCGGCAACGAGGGCGCCGGGCAGGGAAACTCCTTCGGCCTGTCCATCCGCCTGCCCTGGGAAACCAACGGGAACGAATTCCTGCGCGGGGATCCCAAGCTGATCTATTTCCGCTACTTCTTCACGCGCAAACTCATCTTCGCCATGGGCGCCGACGCCATGGCGGTCTTCCCCGGCGGCTTCGGCACCATGGACGAATGCTTCGAACTGCTGACCCTGATGCAAACCGGCAAATCCGCGCTCATTCCCGTGGTCCTGTTGGCGCCTCCCGGAAACCCGTATTGGAAGGAATTCCGGGAGTACCTGGAAAACCACCTGGTCGCCAACAAATGGATCGACGAGAAGGATCTGTTCCTGTTCAAATCCTTCTCGGACGTGGACGCGGCGGCGGCCCATGTCGAGCATTTCTACCGCAACTACCACAGCTATCGCTTCGTGGGCGATCGGCTCGTCATCCGCATCCGCCGGCCCCTGACCGAAGCCGAACTGGCGGAGCTGAATTCGATCTTCGCGGTCATCTGCACGCAAGGCGGCATCGAGCAGGGCCCGGCCTTCCAGGAAGAAGACGAACTACTCGAGCTGCCGCGCCTGATGCTGCATTTCAACCGCAAGGATTTCAGCATCCTGCGCATGCTCATCGATACGCTCAACGATTTCGGCTGAACCCGGCGCCGGCCGGAAGGCTCAGCGCGTAACGGCCACCACGTGCGCCCGGATCCCGGCCTCCACGGCCCCGTTCCCGAAACGCGCGGCGATGGCCGCCTCCGCCGCATCCGTCGCCTCGCCCAACCGCGCCGCGTCCCTGGCCTCGATCTCGTTCCGCACCGGCGTTCCCTGGCAATACGCCACGGCCGGGATCCGCGCCGACCCGGCGCGGCTGCGCGCGGCCACGACGGCGAAACGGGCCTTCTCCGTGAACCCGCCGGCCGCGAGATCGCGACCGATGGCGGCGTGATCGAAATAGCCGTACGGCGTGCGGGCCAGGAAGCGCGGCGGATCCTCCGGGAACAAAGGCTCCAAAGCCGCCATCACCGTGGCCGCGAATCCGTTCGCCTCCAGCCGGTCCCAGACGTTGAACAGGAACAAGCCCCCCGGCTTGAGCACGCGCCGGGCCTCGGAGAACGCCTTGGCCTTGTCCGGAAAGAACATCACCCCGAACTGGCATACCACGGCATCGAAGGAGCCGTCCGCGAAGGGAAGCTGCATGGCATCGGCCTGGCGCCATTCCACGGGACGGGACGTCCCCAGGGCCGCCGCCTGGTCCAGCATGGGCTGGCTCAAATCCGTGGCCGCAATGGACACGGAGGCCGGCAGGGCCGAAGCCATGGCCCGCGTCACCACTCCCGTGCCCGCGGCCACCTCCAGGACGCGGGACAGGCCCGGCGCCTTCAAACGGTCGACCAGATCGGCGGCGTAGGGCTCGAAAATCAGGGGGACAAGGTGGGTTTGATAGAGGTTCGGGATGGAACCGCTGAAGATTTTGTCGGTGTCGGGCTTGGTCATGGCAGGGCTCCTGGTGCGATGGGAAATGTAATTCTGCCGGGCGGGTCCCGGAACTTTCACTATCTTTCCGGTATGAATTCCATGCTTCCGTATGGAAGCATGTTCGACCCGGGATTTTGCGAGAAGAATCGGGGCAGGCGTGTCTGAAATCCAAGCGATTGCAACAGGACTTTCTTCGATCAGGACCGCGATCGACATCGCCAGGGGCCTTAAGGAAATCGACAGAAGCATCAAAGACTCCGAGTTCAAGCTCAGGCTCGTTCAATTGATGGATGAATTGGTGGAGGTCAAGGAGAGCCTCGTTTCGGCCAGGGAAAGCAACCTCGATCTTAAATCCGAATTGAACGCGCTTAGAGAGCGCCTGGAACTGAAAAGCTCCTTGCAATGGGACGGTTCCAAATACTGGCTTGACAAAGATGGCCGCAAAACCGGCCCCTACTGCCAGAAATGCAATGATGAAAATGAAAAGCTGATCAGGCTCCAATTCAACGGATCATTCCGGCATCATTCCGGATATTGGAATTGTTTGACATGCGGAGCCCGTTTTTCGGAAGCCGAACTCAGGGAGGATCCGATCCGATGAGCAGAAGAAGTTACGTTACCACCGGAGAGATCGCGCGCATATGCGAGGTCAGCCCCAAAACGGTCATCGCGTGGATAGAGAGAAAACAACTCCGGAGTTTCCGGATTGGAAGAGGGCCCAGGAAAGTGACCCTTGCCGATCTTTACGACTTCCTCGCGTCCCGGAACTTTCCGGTCGGCTCACCGGAAAATTTGGCCGCGATGCTCGATATGCTCGGGTCGGATCCTTTCACGAAACCGGGATCCCTGCAATCGGAAGCAGGCCGCAAGGAAAATTCCATTACTTTGATTTTCGATATCGAGGAATACGATTCCTTCAGGATCTCCGAATTGCTTGCGACGTTTTCCGAGTTGTATCGAGAAATCGGCGGTGATGGAATCAGGATAGTAAGCGTCGACGAAATGAATTTTGCTCCCGAATACGTTCCGGTGGGGGTTTAGCTTGCCTTCCGGGAACAGGTTGAAAGGAAAATTCATCCGCGTGGAGATCGCCGGCAATTCCGGCAAGCTCTGGCTTCAAAACCGGGAAAAGCTTCTATCGGAAATATCCGACTTGTTGGAGTGGTCGGATCCGGAATCTTTGCAAAAATTGAAGAAGGCGACCACGAGCTCTGCCGTCCTGGTACAGGGCGCCATCAGAGATTTCAATTCAACCCTTGAAAACGATAAAATGCGCGCTGAAATCGAAGGTCTTTTTGCGAAGGCGGAAAGGGAAAACGCGGAAGCGGTGAAAATCCGCGCGGAAGCGAACTCGATTCAATTCGCCACCAAGGTGAGAAAGTTGAAATTGACCGTGCGGGTGTATAAAATCTTCCTTCAATCCGATATGAGCGCGGACGCGTTGCTGTTCTGCAGCATGCTGGATCAATTGAACGACGTGCTGAAGGAAATCGAACTATAGACCCCGATGGGAGATTCAGGATTCCCCTTTGCGCTGTCCGAGAAAAAACGTCTCCCCCGCCTCCGTAATGCTCCAAAAATCCTCGCCGAGGTATTTCACCAAACCCCGGCGCTCCAACCATTGCACGGCCCGTTGTACGGACCGGGCCGACTCCGTGTGCGCGATGGGAAGCGCGTGGGATTTCCGTTCCGAAAGGATTCCCAAGATGTCCATGGCGAGATATGGGCGCTCTTCTTCGTTCTTCATTCCTACCCCCGGCGAGCCTCTCGAAATATACTGCCCATATGGGCAGATATTCAACACCGATTTTGGATCGGGAAAGGCCTTTTGGGGGCCGGAAAGGAATGCGATTTGGGTTTTTTGATGCGACCTAGTATTCGCCGGTAGCCGGGAGAGCGGGCGGACCGCGCAGGGTCATGGGCCCGCGTCCTCAATCCTCATTTCGTAAGCCCAAGGCATTCAAACCGTCCCCTCGAAAGGGTATTCAGCCTTCTTGCCCGCCTCGCACGTCCAAGTCACCCAAAGCTTCTTGTCGCCCCCTTCCTTGAGGCTCGCGAAGTTGCGCGTGCGGAGGAACTTGTCGGCCGTCCCATAAGGGCCCGCTATCTCGATGCGGATCTTGCCCGCATCCAGGCTCTCGGGACGGTCGTTGCTGCCGGTGGTGATGCCGAGCCATTGCAGCCAGCTGGGCGGGGGATGCACGATGCCGGAGGAGACCACCTGATACACCCTCCGCTCCCCTTCCCGGATGATGCCCAGGGATCCCACGTGCACGTCGCCCGAGAGGATCACCCGCTTGATGGGCCGGGAAGGGCCCAGGGATTGGAACTTCAAGAGATTCTGGATCAACTTCATCCGCTCTCCGTTATGGTGCCGGGAGCGCCAGTGATCGCTCAGGTCATCGCTCATTTCGTCCTGGCCCGGCTTCATCTCCAAGAGGCGCTCCACGCCGGCGAAGTCCCGGTAGACCACCGGCACGGCGGAAAGGACCAGCAAGGTATCCGCATTGCGCAGATCCCCCTCCAGGCATTGCTTCACATCGGCCCATTCCGCTTCGTCCATGATGGTTTCCAGGCTGCGCTGGGACCGATTGTCCAGGCCCAGGATGCCGTAGCGCCGGAAGCGGAGCCCGAAGGAATAATGCCCTCCCGAGGCGCCGGACAGCGATTTGGGATTCAGCAGGGTCCGGTTCCCGGCGGACCGTACTTGGAACAATTCGAAATACCGGCGGGCGGCCGCGAAAATGGCCCTGGGAACCTCCCAGGTCTCCCGGCCGTCGGAATAAGACCCCCAGCCATCGAAGATATCGTGATCATCCCACATCATCAGGGAAGGGATGGAAGCCATCATGGCCGCCATATCGGGCTGGGCCCAATGGCGCAGGTACAGGCCCTCATAGAACTTGTCCAACTGATCCCGGATGTCCCGGCCCACCTTGGTGGCCTTGCGGGCCTTTTCATCCCCCCGCGCCCATTCGGCTATCAGGCCGGCCCGGTCGCGGCTATGCCAGATCTCGTCGGCATACACCTGATCGCCGCCCATGAGCAACAGGGCATAAGGGTCCTTCCCATGCTCGACGGCCATGCGCTTCCACATGGCATACGGATCGGACAGCTTGGCCTTCATGTCCCCGTCGGAGAATCCATTGCAGGATGCATAGGCGATGCGCGGCTCCTCCGCTTTCCCCGGCACGTAGAACTTCCAGTCGACCACCCCTGGGACGGCGGGGTTCTCCAGCGCCTGCCCCTGGGAATGGATGGAATAGGCTACGTGGCGTCCGGCGGGGACCGCCGGCATTTCGGCTTCGGCCCGCCAGAAGCTGCCGCTGGGAGTGCCCTGGATCAAGGATGCCTTTATGGAACGGCCGTCCACGAGGACATCGGGAATGGGGGTGCCGCCTGGGGTGAGGAAGCAAATGGTATAGGTGGTATCGCTTTCGCAGCCTAGGAGGGGGCCTAGGAGGAGTTTAGAGGACATGTTATCTCTCCTTTGGTTACGGGATGGGATGCGATAGCCGGCGCCGGTTTTCAGTCGAAATGATGATTTTCAAAATAAAGTGCAACGGAATTTAAATCCTGATCAGATGACGGAATTGATAAACGATGTAGAATAGTGCGCGCGGCTCACCAAGATCGAGGCGTCATTTTTCATTGAAAAGCAGAACGGCAGATTACATCCCGCAATCCGAAGACGTCAAAGCGCGTTATTTGCACTTCCCATTGCGTGCGCTTGCTTGAATATATTTTGGCGGAGACTAGATTTTTCCATCCAAGGAACCAGGAAAATGTGGAAACCGCTTTTGATCACCAGCTTTTTCGCCGCCTTTTCAACCGTAATCGGGATCATCTTGTATAGCCGGGGCGAAAGTTACGTCAAATATCGTTGGGCAAGGTTTTCAGGAGCCACGGCCATCGCGATTGCCGCGTATTTCGGCATGACGAGATTTTACCTCGAACTCAGACAACAGGATCGGGATAATCATGGCCGTGCTTTGATGCGATTCCAAAAGGCGGATGACGATTTTGAACTATGTCTTGGCCAGGAAAAGGAGTTCCCATGCAGGGTCCCTGCTTACCACTTGAAGAATCTCTGCGCCGAGATTCTGGAGCCGGGCGCATTTCCACCATGAAGCACTCGCTCATTCTTTTGATTGCGGCAACCGTAATGCTTTTCCAAAATCCGGCGCTCGCGGAAGGGAAAGAGGAAATCACCATACTGCGCCAAGTTTATATTCAAGGGAAAGCGGAAGTGATAAAGGATGATGAGGATGTGCAAAACAGGATAACACCGTACAGGACGACCTTACCCATCAAATCCCTGATTGAATCCAAAGTTGGAAAAACTCCGGCCGAATGTGGATTGAAATTATTGAATGTTTTTCTCGACAGCGTTAGATCCAGGTTTTCCGTCGGAGGCGCCGGGAATTGCGGCTCACCGGATCGGCTGGAAAATAGCAAGGTAAGCATATCATGTGCGACCACGTATCTGAACGGATATGATCGGATATTCATCCTTCTCGCTTATGAATACCTTGAAAATTCATATGTCAAGTTGGTACTCGAAGCCAGACAAAGGTCGGCGGAGGGAATCGTTTTTTCCGCGGAACCGCTTCTGAAACCATCGGATCAAGAATGGCTTTCGAAGATGTATCAAGTTCTGACTGCGGAATTAAAGGGAAAGGTTTGATGTGAAAATCGCCTGGCTATTTTCAGCCCTGGCATTCCCGATCTTCGCGCTAAACCGCGCATATGCGTCGGCCCCTCCGGCGAAGAACGTGAACAAAGCCGAGGCGTTGAGATCTTTTTTCGAGAAGAGCGGCGCGATTCTTCCCAAACCGTCCGGCAGCGCCGTAAACAATGATGATATCCTAAACGAAGCCATGCTCGGTTGGATCTCAATCAAAGTTTATGCCCATCTTGAAATGGAAGATACGCCGAAGGCAGTTAGCGAAAGCACGTTCTCGTGTTTCCGGATTAATTTCAAGAAGGATCCGGCCGCGGTTTGCAAAACAGCCCCATTCCCGGACGTCTGCAACGCTGTCGGGAGAAACTGCGTGGCCTTCGGCCACGCGCTGTTTTGCGATGTCTCCTACCTGGAGCGGTTGGGCAGGATATCGGAGGCGGCCTATTTCACCCGGCTCAGGAGGTTGGCTTTGGCTTCAGAAGGCCGGACCATCGAAATGCACGAGAATGTCAATCCGTTCACCATGAGAAACATCGCAAGCTATGAGGATAGGCTTTCCAGGGAAGATTTCTTCTCAGTCAAACCTGGCCGGGATTTAGACGAAATCCATCACGTTTTCGAATGCTTAAGCCAAGGCCCGTCCAAGGAGCTCGGAAAATTATTGTTGGCATCAGTCGTGATTGGGCATGAATTTTCCCATTTGGTTGAATTCGCTTTGCCGGCCTATGAAGAGGACGAAAGCCTCACCGGCAGCATGACAAGGGCCTACAAATCCGTCACGTGCCAGGACTATTCGAAAGTGGAAACCATGGCCGATGTCAGAGCGGGTCGTTTTTTGGAATACCCTTTACAGGTGGCAGCCGGCATCGACAAGGGTTTGTTGGGAATGGTGGATCCGAATTCCACTGGGCAAAAGAAGGAATGCAACGAGAGTATTTTCAATTCGATGGGATTGTCCATGAAATCGGTTGAATCGGTGAAGGCAAAAATGGACCATGAAAATACAAGCCTTTTGATGCTTTCGTTGGCAGCCTTCGTCGAGTATGAAATCGCGTCCTTTGGCGGCTCCGGTTCCGCTCTTGAGGCCTACGATTCAGCCATAGGCATGTTTAGGGCAAGGGCCCCGGTGGAAAAACTGAATGATTTCTTCTTTGAGCATGCGAAGAGAAATTTATCCCCCTCGAATATAAATCAAACCATGCATGGCCTTCCCGCCCTTAGAGGGCTTGGTCTCTTGTATGCGGCGAAATTTTCGGACTTTTGGGATGAAAACCATAAAAAAGGTGTGCCCAACTCCATGTTGAATCGTCTTTCCGGATTGATCGCCGGCCAGGTTGCAAAAGCAAGCGAATTGGGATGTAAATATTCGCAAGACAAAAGTTACCTGAAAGGGTGGACAACGGTTCAATTGCTGACAATCCCTTCGCAGGCGAATAACCCGTCTCATTCGAAAATAGATTCAGCCGAATAACATCTGAACAGGAGTATTCGTAGGGGAGGGAGATGGTGGCCTTCCAAGCGGTGTTGTTCCAGCCATAGGACCGATCCATCATCCAGCCATCGGAATTGATAAACGCACCTTCGGACAATTTATTGGCCGAGAGCTGCCAAACGCAACCTTTGGGCCTGTAGATGAAGTATCCCTCGATGAAGTCCCTGCAATACCCTTTCATGAGGGGATCGGATCCCTCGCTCCTGTTTGTTGACATCAGGGTTCCATTTCGATTCAGTCGTTGCGGACAGGGAGGCACGGAAGCCCGGGACCTGCGTTCACGGCTGCGACTCGAAAGCCCCCATGTCCGGGTAAGGCCCCTGCGGCCGCGACACTCCCCGCTCATCATCATAGCCGGGGTTGACCGATACCGCCCGGTCCTTGGCGGGGCTGCCCGCTTGCAGGGAATGGGTCAAGGGATGCAGCTCGGGATAGACACCGCCATTGTCTGCCAATGGATTCAGCAAGGGATCCTGATTGGCCACGTCGTCGCCATCTTCGAAGATGTCGGTAGTGCCTGCCGGGTTCTGGACGAAGTCTTCGTACCAACCGAATACGCCGCTGGAACGCAGGCTCCCGTGAAAGTCCGGGTGCGGGGAAAAGCCGGTGCGGGCCTTGTTTTTTCCAATCAGACTCCACCTCCATCCCCAATCATCCCCCCACTCCGCGTACACGCCGCCGCCTTGGGAGGCGCTGTTTCCGGCCACCGTAAAGAATTCGAACACAGCTTCGCTCATTCCGCTGCTGTATATGGCGCCGCCTCTCCCCATGGCCGTCGAGGTTCCCGAAGTAGTCGCGCAGAAGGCCGCGGTGCAAGCGCAGGACGGGGTGGTGCAACCGGCGATATTGCCGCTCAGGGTATTGTTTCTGTTGTTCATCATGTGGCCGATGGTGTATATTCCGCCTCCGTCGCCGGTCTGGCCATCGGGGTAGAGTTGGAATTCGGCGAGCTGGGTCATGTTCACGCCTCCGGCATTCTTGGTAATGAGCAAGCGATAAGCGGAATAGGCATTGCGGTTGAGAAAGGCGCCATAGTTCTCCGGACCGAAGTTGTAACCCTGATGGCGTTCCGTAAACCTGAATCCGGTGACGGTATGCAGGGTCTGCCAGGCTCCACCGGAATAACCCTGGAACTTCCAATCCATGGGATCGCGCCCTGGAGCGTCATTGGCCGGGGTGACGGAGTATCCCGATACGACTTTAGCGGCGCCGCCGGAAAAATTGTAAGTGATATCCACGGGCGTGGTGGAAGGGATCTTTCCGCTGCCGCACCACTTGGTGGTAAAGCTGTCATCGAAGGCCTGGCCGGCTCCTTCTGTCGAGGAACAGGGCGAGGTATTGGTCGAGGCCGTTCCGCCCGAAGTAAGCTCGGTCGCAATGGCCTTGTTGTCCGAGATTGTGGTGTGGGCAAAGGTGAATTCGGGCTGACGCGTTTCATTGGTTAGCGGATCCGTAATTTGCCTTTCATGGTAGAGTCCGCCACCCTGCCCGGCCTTGTTGCCCTTGACGGCGCAATAGTGGAGCTCCGCGAAGCCGCTGTTGTAGACGCCGCCACCGCGGAGCGCCGCGGTATTATTCTGGATGGCGCACCGCTCGGCTACAAGGTGGTCGTTCCACGATCCGCTATTGTTGTAGATGCCTCCGCCGCTTACCAGGGCCGTGTTGTTCTGGATCTTCACGTTCTCCAAGGTAATGGCGCCCGGGGAGTTGTTATAGAGGCCTCCGCCATACACGGCCTTTCCCCCTTGGATGGCCCCGCCGGTCAGATAAAGCCTTCCTCCTACTCCTCCGTTGCCCACGACTCCGCCCTCGTACATGGAGCCGACCCCACCGACACCGGTCCCGCCTTGGAAAACGATATTGGTGCCGGTCACGATGCCTTCATTGTACAGGGCCCTCCCCACGGACCCGGCCTTGGGCCTGATCGTGAGGCCCCCGCTCGGTCCGATGAGGTACAGGGCGCCGCCCTGCACGACGAGGAGCGGGGTGCCTGCCGCCTCGATGGCTACCCCCGCGTCGGAAGTGGAAATCGTCATATCGGTAGGGATGGAGATGCCTGTGCTCATCTGGAAAACCGTGTTGGCTCCCTGCAAGAAGATGGTGCGGGTGAGGCCTTGAGCCACGCAATCGGAGTTGACCGGGCCCTGGATAAAAGATTTGATGGTGTAAGGTCTCGCGCTCTGGCAGCGTAAAGATCCCGCGTTCCACTCCCTGCTGATTCCTCTCGTATTTACTCAGTATCGATTTTACCCCACGCAAAAGGCCCCTTCCTGGTTGGGAAGAG
>DATENA010000270.1:0-18044 GCA_035275285.1 Fibrobacteria bacterium
ACCGCGTAGATACGCCCTTCCGCGTCCGTGCCGAAGGAGGAGATGTTGGTCGGCATGTTGGGCAGGTTTTCCACTGTGGCCAGGCCCGTGCCGTTCTTCTTCAGGGCCCAGAACTTCTTGGTGTTGATGTCCGCGGTGAAATAGGTCCCATAGTATTTGGACGCGGAGTTGCCGCGGAAGACCACGCCGCCGATGATGCAGGTCCCCGTGTTGTGAGTATAGGAGAAGACCGGGAGGATCATGTTGTCCGTGGGGGTGCCTTCCGGGCCTTCCATGACCTTCCATCCATAATTGCCGCCCAAGGTGATCAAGTCCACCTCTTCGATGCGGTCCTGCCCCACTTCCCCCACCCACAAATCCCCGTTCAGGGGATCGAAGCTCCACTTCCAGGGATTGCGCACGCCCAGGGCGAAGATCTCCCTGCGGCTGCCGTCGGTGCTCTTGGCGAAAGGGTTGTCCGCCGGGATGCCGTATTCCAGGCCCGGGTCCGTCCTGTTTATCACATCGATGCGCAGGAACTTCCCCAGCAACGCTTTGGGGTTCTGGGCGTTCCCGTCCGGATCGCCGCCGCTGCCGCCGTCCCCGGTGCCGTAGTACAGGTATCCGTCTTTGGGGCCGAAGGCGATGGTGCCGCCGTTGTGGTTCGAATACTTGTCCGGGATCTTGAACAGGGTGCGGGGCGGCGCGCCCGAATCCTTCATGCCCGTGGCGTCGGCGATGCGCTCGTCCACGATGTTGAAGTAGGTCCCGGGGGGATCGTAGCTGACGTAGTATTTATGGTTGGCGTTGAAGTCCGGGTGGAAGGCGATGCCCAGGAATCCCATTTCGTTCTCCCGGCTCACGGCGATCTTGACCAGGGTGTCGGTAACCCAGGCGGTACCCTCCCGGTAGACCAGCAAGGCCAGGCCTTGGTGGGCTTCCAGCACCACGTTGGTCTGGGGCTTGCCGGGAAAGGCGCCGAAGTAGACGGGCCGATCGAATCTCTTGCCGGGAAAGGCGTCCTTGAACGTGATCTGGCCCAGGGCCGTGGCGGCCGGGAAGGAGGCGAAGGCTCCCGCGATGGCGAGCTGGGTAAGTGTTTTCACGGCGACCCCCGGTGGTTTGCGATCCATTATAAGATAACCGTCCGGAACTTTCCACGCCCGGCCAGTTTGCGCCATAGCCAATGCCCTTCCTGGCCCGCCGCCTTTCCCAGAGCCAGGGCCGTGAACAGGAAAGGGGAGCCCCCGCCGAACGCGGCGGCGATGGCCAGCAGGATCCGCGGCGTGAACGCCGGCAGATTGCAGATGGCGTACAATGGTTCCCATGCACCCGGGCGGAACTTGGCTTTGAAACGTTCCAGGCCCCGGAAATTGTAGAAGCGGCCGCCGTGCATCCGCAGCCAGCGGAAGATCAGTTCCAGCCACCAGGGCCCGCCCGTTCTCGCGTCCCCGGCCAGGCCCGAAAGGGGCGAAAGCCCCAGGGTGAAATACTCCAGCCCCTCCCGCCCGGCGGCGCGGAAGGCCGCGTCCACCAGGAGCTCGGCCGTGCCGTTGGGGGCGGAGCGGGATCGCACGATCTGCTCGATGAGCCATCCCTTGCGCACAGGCACGGGGGAGGCCATCAGGTACGCGACGGGGGTGCCGGCCCGCTCCGCCACGAAGATGCGCCGATCCCATAACCTCCCCAGGGTCTGGGGCTCGACCAGGAAATGCATGGAAGGCATGCGCCGGCGGGCCAGCCATTCCCCCAGGCAGCGCTTGAGATGGGGGCTTTCCGCGGCGCGCTCCCTGGGCCACTCCTCCACGGTAACCCCTTTGTTACGGGCCCGGGAAAGCTGGGCCCGCAACGACGGGCGTTCCGCCAGGATGCCGCCCCAGTCGGAGGGGTTCCAGACCGGCTGGGCCCCCAGCAGGACCCGGGAATAGCCGGGCGCGCGGCCGAGCAAATCCTCCAGGCGCGAGCCCGCGGCGAAATAGCACACGCTCATGCCCTCGGCGCGCGCATCGGCCTCGAACCCTGCGGCGGAGGCGGCCAGGTCTCCGGGAGCGCAGATGGGCGCGCCCGCCACCACCCGCACCCGGCCCCAGGACGCGTATCCCGCCACGGCCTCCCGGTTCCCGGAAAACCACAGGCGGATGCCGGGGTTGAGGATCTGGTAGGCGGTGGCGATCCAGCCATGCCTGAGCACCAAGGCGCGGGCCTGTTCCAAATCCCCGTTTGCCGGTTCCGCTGCGCGTGCTTGCATGCTATCCGGACCCGCTTGCGGAGCGTCCCTATGGACTTCCGGCATGGCCCGGGAAAAGGATAGGTTTTGGGGCCGGGACCGGCTATGGATCCGAAGCATTTCCATTTATCCTATGGACAACATTCGTTGCAACGGATATATTGTCCCCATGGCCCGGGACATACAGACGGAAATCAAGCAGCGCAAACCGTTCGCCTGCAGGGAAGAAGAGCTCATGCTCAACATCATGCGCACCGCGGATCGGCTCCAGCGCAAGATGGGCGAATTGCTGAAGGCGGTCGACCTCTCCGCCACCCAGTACAACGTCCTGCGCATCCTGCGCGGGGCCGGAAGCGAGGGCCTGGCTTGCGGCGAGATCGGCGAGCGCATGGTGACCCGGGATCCGGACATCACCCGCCTGCTGGATCGCCTGGAGAAACGGGGCTTGGTGGCCCGCAGCCGGGAAAAGGAAGATCGGCGCGTGGTGACGGCGCGCATCGCGCAGGCGGGGCTGGACCTGCTGAAGAAACTCGATGAACCGGTCGTCCAGGCGCACAAGGCGCAATTGGGCCATCTGGAAGCCAAACAGCAGGAGACTTTGATCCGCCTGCTGGAAACCGCCAGGGAGAATTTGTCATGATCACGGTGCGCAAAGCGGCCTAAAGGGGCCATTTCGATTTCGGCCGGCTCGACACCCGACATTCCGGGGACATCGCCCTCCATTTATAACACGTTGATTTCACTGGAGATGATTTCAGACGGGTTTTTAACCCGACTTGGCCGGAAGAAGACTTCCGGCCAAGTCCCGCACGGGTGCTCCAACCAATACGAGCGCGACCCGTCCCCCGCGTGGGCCTGCACGGAAACGCGGACGTGCTCGCACCATCGACCAAGCCAGTGCGGGGCTTTGACTTTTCGAAACGGAAAGTCAAAGATGGCAAAGATTGTCCCCTGTGAGTTTCTATTTTAAACCGTCAATATAGGCCACTTAACCGAAAGGGTAGAATGAAGACTTCCAAAGTCAAGGAACAGTCTCCCGCCTACACCCCACAAACCCGCCTTACCGATGAAGAGATTTACTATGCGAGACTGGCCGGCAACATTGGAAACTTTGGGCTTAAGCCCCGTGTCATAGACGTCTTTTCAGGCGCCGGCGGCCTGACCGTCGGTTTCTCCCATTTTTCAGGGCATGCCTTTCAGTCCGTTTGGGCCAATGACTTCAATAAGGAATCCGTCAATACCTACAACAAAAATTTCGGCGACCATTGTCATTACGGCGATGTAGTGACCTACTTGGAAAACCCGAAAAACAAGATTCCTCAGGCCGACGTGGTGATCGGCGGCCCCCCTTGTCAGGGCTTCAGCCTGCTTAACAAGAATCGGAACGGTGATGCGCGAAAGCAACTCTGGCGGCCCTATATGGAAATCGTAAAGCGATCCGGAGCCTCCGTCTTCGTCATGGAAAATGTCCCTCAGCTTATAGGCACGGAGGAACACAAGGAAATCCGCCAAGTGGCCGAAGGAATGGGCTTCAAACTCAGCTGGGGCGTTTTATGCTCAGCCGATTACGGCGTTTCACAGGTTCGGAAACGCGCCTTCATCGTCGGCTGTAAGTTCGCGGATCCGGGTTTATTCTTCCCGCCGAAAAGGACCCACTTTAATCCGCGCGTCGAAGGCACCAAGGCCTACATGGACATGTTTGAGCAATATGTGGAAAGGCCACAGCCTTGGAGAACGGTAAAGGATGCAATCGGGAATCTCCCTACGCCTGTGGGTACGGAAATACGCAATACAAAGCCTCCTTTTGATCTTCACTTCGGCAGATCACCAACGACCAAGAGCATACAACGATATAAAGCCATTCCGAAAGAAGGGATGAACCGTTTCGACCTGCTTAAGCGCGCGCCGCATCTAACACCTGATTGCTGGGTAAGAAAAAAGAGCGGGGGTACGGATCTTTTCGGTCGCCTTTGGTGGGGGCGCCCGTCATTCACTATTCGAACCGAATTTTTCAAACCGGAGAAAGGCCGTTACCTTCACCCGGTCCAGCATCGGCCCATTACTCATAGAGAGGCCGCACGGCTACAGTCTTTTCCCGATGGCTTTAAGTTCACAGGAAGCAAAATCGAGATCGCCAGGCAAATCGGCAATGCTGTTCCTCCGGGAATGGCCGCGCGGGTTGCGGATGCAGTTTTCGCTATGCTGCTGACAAAACAACACCATTGACGGACGTTTTCTCAAAAGCGGAACGCAGCCGAATAATGGCGAGGGTGACGGGCAAAAACACGAAGCCCGAAATCCTTGTTAGAAAAATGGTCCATGCCATGGGCTATCGATTCAGAATCCACCGGAAGGACCTTCCGGGGCGCCCTGATGTGGTAATACCAAGATTGCGCAAGGTGATATTGGTCCATGGATGCTTTTGGCATGGGCATAAAGGATGCCACCGAGCATCCAGACCGACCACTAACGTGGATTTCTGGAATCGGAAGATAGACGCCAACATCCAAAGGGACCGACGGGACAAGCGCAGGTTGGGCCGTGAGGGCTGGAAAGCCTTGATCATATGGGAGTGCCAAACCCGCTACCCCGTGCCGCTGGAAAAAAAACTCAGGCGATTTTTAGAAAAAGACGTGGAACCAAGTCTATAGGGAGTAAAGTTGACTCGTAGAACAAACCCCACTGATCCGGCAATACTTCGGGAAGAACTCGTCGGGCTGTTGCAGGATTTCAAGAAAGAGCTGGGCGGCTCCGACCTTCGGAGAAAGGTTCTAAAGCTGGTCCCGGCCGTGCACAAGCTGAGAGACCTCGGTTTATCGTTGATCACCAAATCTCAAGCCGCCAGCGCCCGGGACCGCATCCTTTTCTATTTGAAAAAGTATCCCCGCATGGTGATAAGCGGCGACGAACTTTTTGTCGTTTCAGGAATCGGCGAGTGGGCCCGGCGTGTCCGCGAGTTGCGGGTGGAATTCGGCTGGAGCATCATCACCGGCACAACCGCCAAGGAAATGCAGGCCGAAGACGAATTTCCCCTTCCGGACGTTGATGTGGCCGCTATGAGACCGGATGACTACATCCTGTTGAAAGAAGATCTGGACAAAGAATCCGCATATCGCTGGAACCTTGCCAATGAAATCCGAAGCGGAGAAGGAAGTATCAGAGACAAAATCCTCCTCTTTCTCCGCAATAATGTCGGTAAAGAAGTCACCGGCGAAGAACTACGATACGTCGCGGGAGACAAAACGGAATGGGCCCGCCGTGTTCGGGAACTCCGCACGGAATTCGGCTGGCCTGTCGTAACCAAATCCACCGGCCAGCCTGATTTGCCTGTCGGCGTTTACGTTTTGGAAATGGATCGACAGAGCCCGGTTCATGACAGAAAAATACCTGACGCGGTAAGAATGATCGTGCTTGAGAGGGATAAGTACAAATGCGTCAGTTGCGGTTGGCATCAAGGGAAATGGAATAAATCCGACCCTCGTCACCTTGAGCTGCATCATAAAAAGCACCATGCGAAGGGCGGCGCCAATACGGCCGATAATCTGGATACCCTTTGCACCAAGTGCCACGACGATATTCATCGCAAAGAAAAATCCTAATCGGTTGCGGTTCTCCGCCCGGGTAGTGGGCCTGAGAAGGGGCCGGGATAGCGGCGAAGCCGCGTATCCGAAGCTGGACCCCGCGGCCGCGGGGTTTGCGTAAAAGACATTATGTAAAAGCCGCCCCAGAGGATTCTGAAGGGTGCGCGGATGCGGAAAGGCCCGGCGGAAGCGACAAAGCGTAGGGCCTTGGAGCGCCCTTCGGAGGGGAGGCGGGAGGAATGGGTTATCCATGCGAAGCCACTTTTTTCTTTTAGCCGCCCTGTAGCCCTCGCCCCTGTTTGTATCGGACACGCCGGGAGTGGCGTTCGCTGGAGATACCCTGAATCTCACCAGTAAGATAGGAGTCCGGGCCGGCCGGGTTGGACGTACATCTCTTTCGAATACCGCTGACGGAAGATGACCGCCCCGTCCGGGGCGCCGGGGCCGTGGCCCGCGCAGCCGGCCGACGCCCGCACGGACTTCTTCAACACCCTGTCAAGGCCGCCGCGCCGCGGACCGTCTGGGCCAGGTCCGCCAGGTTCAGCATGCTCTGGCGGAGGAACCAGGCTGCATGGAGAGCTTGTCCGCGCCCCGGGGGCCCCACCCTCAGCACGGATTGCCGGAGGCTTTCCGCCAGGAAGGCCAGCTTCCGTTTGAGCCTGCCGTTCTCCCGCAGCAGCGCCCGGCGCTCCAGGGGCGGGCGTCCACGCCGGGTTATTTTCAACAGCCCTTGCTTCCTGAGCTTGCGCCATTGCGCCAGGTGGGAAGAGTAAAGCCCCTCCCGGGCCAGCATCGCCCCCAGCGCGCCACGGCCTTCCGCGACGGCCCTCTCGGCCTCCTGTAGCACTTGCAGCTTGTAGGCCGCCGTGAACTTCCTCCGCAACGGCATGCGCGTTGGAGAAGCCTTTTCCCGGCCGGGAGTCCGCGCCCGCGGTTTCGGGAGCACCCTGGAAACGGCCTCGACTCGTCCAATTGTAATTAATGTGACGTTTTTATCCATTTACTCTCCGCCGCAGCCGGCCTCGAATCCCATGGCGCCCGGACGGCCCCGGGGAGGAGCCGGCCGGTCCAGGTTCCGGATGTTGGATGCGGCGGGGGCGGATTTTGTACCGTGCTATGAGGGCATATCCCCGCGCGGTTTTCATGCCTTGGGAGGAAGGTAGGCGGTTCCTCCGGCCGGCCCATCGCCTCCACCGCCTGAGGGACGCGCGTTTCAGGGCCCGGAGATCGGAACGATTCCGGCAGGCGAAGCCCCTGAACGGGGCTCCCGGGAGGTTCCGGGGCGTCCCACCGGACGAAGACGAAACGCGCATGTGACGCCGGAGGCCCTCATTAATTTACGCACCGCTTCTGAGCGGGTTCCCGGCGGGCGGGTCTTCCGCGGCGTTTGACGCGGCGTCCGCGCGGGGCCTAGTTTCTCCTTCGCCGACGATCCGGTCCTCGGAACGGTCTTCGGTCCCGGCCGACCGCGGATGGGCGGCCGCGAACCAGAAAGAGAAAGGAAAAGCATGCGCTTCAGACAGAGATATCCTTGGGGCGGAATAGCGGGGGTGTTGCTGCTCGCGACTTCCGTGTATTCCGCGCGCGAATATTACCAATACAACGGGTCAGGCGCTTGGGAAAGCGTCAATTACGTTGACTTCGACACGTACACTCCCCTTGGCACCGACTCGTGGCCCAAGCTCAATTTCAACCCCCCGCTAGGGGATGATTACATAGTGAAATACTATGAGCATAATTTTTACACCCCGAACACCGGCACGACCTGCTACGAAGTCGAAACCCAAGCCTACAACGGGGATCCGGCCAACAATGATACGCGCTTTTGGGTCGGATACTATGATGGAAACAACAATCTTGTGTACCGAAGCCTCGATGACGACGGCGGAGCGGGCAGATATTCCAAGGCCCGGATCTACCTCGGCATATCCGGTCAGATCAAATTCTACGTCTCGGCCTTCGACAAGAACTTCAATTCCATTAAGTTCGAAACCAAGATCAAGAGGTTGAATCTGGGCGAGTCGGCGTGCACGACGGGCCAATCCCTCCCTTGGGTCAAGTCTAAGACCTTCACCACCACTTTCAGCGACAATACCAATTGACGGCAGCACCCGGACAGCCTCCACGGAACATGAAACCCATCATTACAAGAGGAAAACAAATGCATAACAAGACTCTCATCAGCAAGCTGCCGGGGAGAAGCCTGGGCGCCTTGACCGCCCTGGCTCTTTTCCTGTCCGTTCCGGCCAATGCCGGAAAGGAATGGGATAGCCATCGCGCGTCCAACGATTGGACCATCTACAATTACCTCGACTATGCGAGACAACATAATGCGAATACCCCCGGTAGTCCGGATTGGGGACTTGATTTCTTCGGCAACACCCAGTACAAGTATTTCCTGAACTATGTGGACAATTTCACCACGGAGGGCCATTGCTACGAGATCGAGATCAAGGCGCCCGAGAACCATCCGAATGATCCGACCAATGTCCAGCTCTTTTTTTGGGACCAGGCCCAGGGTGCTTGGAGCGATCTGCTGGGGTATTACGGGAATGGCCCCGCCCGGCTGTTCCTCAAGAACTCGGAGTTCCAAGTGTTCATTGCCACATACAGTTTTTCCAATACGAAGCATGCGGGCTACTGGCTGAGCCGGAAGAACCTGACCGAGTCCCAATGCACCACCGGGCAGACGACCATGAATTGGTTGAAGATCATCGACGGCGCGCAAACCAAGAACCTCATCCTCCGGTGAGAGAGGGCGCGGCCCGGGGTTTCGCGACCGCCCTCCTGGCCCTCGCGCCTGGAAGGCCAGCGGCCAGGGATTCCGGAACCGACGGGAAGGGGCGGGATGCCGCCTATTTCGCCCGGAATGATTCCTTGCGGCGCAGTTGGGACGAGGCGCAGCGGCGGGAGCAGCAGGAGGCCCGGGCGGACTTCGTCGGTGCCGTGCAATTGGACCAGGCCGAGGATGAATGCGTCGCTTTTGATCCGGCCGCCTCGGCATGCCTGGTCACCGTGGCGGAGTTCAACCGCAGCGCCGAGTCCTGGCCCCCTGTCCTGGGGCAGGCGCGGCAGGGAGCCTCCCCAAGCCTCAATAAGGACCTTCCCGTGGAAGCCCTGCGCCGGGATGTACTGCATTCCCTGCTGGCGGGGGCTTATCTGGAGAACCGGCTGGCGCAGGACCCGGGACAGGACAGCCTGAACAAGGTCTGGCAGGCGCGGCAGGAGCGGCGCCTGGAAGCGGAGCGCCGGGAAATCGGCGACTCCACCCTGAGGTCCCTATACCGTTCCCGCTTCGAGCGGGATTTCAAAGGCCGGGAAGAACGCATCGTCCAAGTCCTGGGCATGAGCGATTCGGCGCTGGCGGACTCGTTGTGGAGGGTTTTTTCCGCCGCTCCCGGGGGCCCCAAGGCGGTCCGTCCGGAGCGGGCCTGGAAATGGCGCAGTCCCGTCCCGGCGGACCTGCCCCCAGGGGCCCAAGCCCTGATCGCTACCCTGCGGAAAGGAGAGATTTCCAAGCCCCTGCGGACGCCCTACGGCTATCTGCTCCTGCGTTGGCTTTCCGTCCATCGGCAGCCGCCTGTCCGCTTCGAAGACGCTCTTCCCCTGCTCGTGGCCCTTTCCCGATCACGCCCGGTAGGGGCGGGGCCGGAGGCCGCCGCGCGGGAGTCCCGCGTCGAAGCCTATTACCGGACGCATCAAGAGGATTTCCGCAGCCCGGATACGGCCCGCTACCGCATCCTGCTGCTGCCGGATGCGGCTCCCGGGTTTTCCCGGGGCTCCCGGGCGGGCGATTCGGGCCTTGCCGCCGCCCCGCGGGCCGGGAAAGGCGGCGACGGCTTCCGGCTTAGGCTCGCCGCTCCGGAGTTGCTTGCGCAACTCCACGCTCCTCGCATTTTCGAGAGGTGCGCCGTAGAGGCCGGCTATTTCGACCTTCCCGCCTCACTCCAGGCGCAACTGGGACGGTACTTCAAGGCCCGGCCCGGCGAAGTCCTGGGGCCTTTTCCTTCCGTGTTCGGGACCTGGTGGTTCCAGGTCCTGGAAACCCGGCCCGGCGGGCGTCTCTCGACCTTGCGGGAGGCGCGGCAAGCCGTTCTGGCGGCGCTTGGGGAAGGCGAGCCGGGATCCGCTCAGGCGGAGGGCTTGCGGAGCCGCGACCGGCAGGGGTGGGGGCTCATGGCCGCGCATTATCTGGAGGAACGCTTCGGCAGGGAAGCGGCGCGCGACACCGCGGCCGGCCAGGCGTCCGGGGAAGCGTCCCGGCGGATGGCGGCCGACAAGACCGCTTGGATGCGCCATGACCTGGACATACGCTTCATTGCCTTGGAGGGTTTCTAAGTCATGCGCCCACGAAGGATAAAGATCCGCGGTTTCATCCGGAACATGCGCAAATGGGCAGTCGTATGCCCGCTTGTGCGCGAAATAGCCTTTCCCGGAGACCTTTCCGGGTTTCCGTAAATTCCGTCACATTTACCTTGCTCTGCTTATCGTAAAATTCTTTGTTGGAAACGCTTGCCGGACCGTGGAAACCACGGCGCCGCTTAACCGGCGCGGGCGGAGGTGCCGATGATCAAAGAACGCGGAAAACAGGCCAGGCTGGCCGGCCGCATGCTGGGCGGGGCGCGGCACGTCTGCGCTTTTTTCCATTCCAAGGCCGAGGAATACGATGTGCTCGCCTCCTTCATCATGGAAGGCTTTTCCCGGGACGATAAAGCCGTGCACGTCATCGATCCCATCCGCAAGTTCCAGCATTGCCGATGCCTGGAGGAGATGGGCCTGGAGCTTCCCCTGGCGCTGCACTCGGGCCGGCTCGACGTGATGGGCTGGGACGAAGCACATCTCCGCCACGGCCGCTTCGATCAGAAGTCGATGCTGGCCGCGGTGGAGGACACGTTCCGCCGCAACGCCGCCCACGGATTCGGCATGACCCGCTACATCGCGGACATGGAATGGTCCCAGGCCGGCATCCCCGGCGCGCGCGACCTCATCGAATTCGAGGCCCGGCTCAATTACGTCATCCCCGCCCACCGGGACGCGGTGATCTGCACCTATGACCTGGCCCGCTTCAACGCCGCCGCGGTGATGGACATCCTGCGCACCCATCCGATGACGATCCTCGGCGGCATCCTGCAGGAAAACCCCTTCTATGTCACGCCGGAAGAATTCCTGGACGAACCGGCCCCCCGGACCTGAAGGGCGCCGCGGTACCATGATGAGACGGACCGGCGCGGCTTCCCCCTCCGCCCTGCAGCATTGCCTGGGCGACATGGCTTCCCTGTCCGCGCTTCCGGCCCAGTGGGCGGACAAGGACCGTTCGGAGGTGGCCGAAAACCTGGCCGACATCCTCTTCCGCAAGGTCCCGGCGGCTTTCGTATTCGTCGGCCTGGAGAAGCGGGAAGAGCAGGGCTTCGCTTATCCCGCCGCGCGGGTGGCGGGCGCGGATCCGTCGCCGGAACTTTCCCGGGAACTGGACGCCCTCCTGGGCCCCATCCTGGACCGGAACGTCGGGGCCGGCGCCGTGGTCATCCCCAACCCCCTGGGCGCGGGAACGGTGCGCCTGCTGGCGCTCCCCATCGGCGCCGAAGGCCGCTTCGGCACCCTGGCTTCGGCCTCCGCCGTGGAATCGTTCCCGGGGGAGCACGAGCGCCTGCTGCTCGGAATGGGGGCCACCCAAGGCGCCATCGCCCTGGAGCATCTCTCCCTGGCGGCCGCGCTCCGGGAGAAAGAGGAGGCCTTGCGCAAGACCGAGGCGCGGTACCGCTCCCTGGTGGTGGCCACCGCCTCCGTGGTATGGACCATGGATCCCGCCGGCGACTTCTCCACCGATCAGCCTTCGTGGGAGGCGTATACGGGGCAGACGCCCGAAGCCTATCGCGGCCAGGGCTGGAAGTCCGCCTTCAGCCCGGACGACGGCGGCTTCGCGGCGGCCTGGGCGCATGCCGTGGCCGAAAGCCTGCCCTGCGAAGCCGAGAGCCGCGTCCGCCACGGCCCCAGCGGGCGCTTCCGCCAATGCGTGGTGCGCGCCGCCCCCATCTTCAACGCGGAAGGCAAGGTGCGCGAGTGGACCGGCACCCTGACGGACGTGGAGGACCGCACCCACGCCGAGGCGTCCCTGCAACGCATCGAAGAGCAATTGCGGAAATCCCAGAAGATGGAGTCCATCGGCAACCTGGCCGGCGGCATCGCCCACGACTTCAACAATCTGCTCACGGCCATCAACGGCTACAGCGCCCTCAGCCTGGGCCAGCTCGAAGAAAAGCATCCCGCGCGGGCCCACATCGCCGAGATCCAGAACGCCGGGGAGCGCGCCGCCGATCTCACGCGCCAACTGCTCGCCTACAGCCGCAAACAGGTGCTGACCGCCAAGGTCATCGATCTCAACGCCCTGGTGCTGGAGATGGAGAAGATGCTGCGGCGCATCATCGGCGAGCACATCACCCTGGCCACGGTATTGGACCCCTGCCTGCGGCCCGTGAAGGCGGACCCGGCGCAAATCGAGCAGGTGCTGATGAACCTGGCCATCAATGCGCGCGAGGCGGTTTCCCGGTCGGGCCTCATCACCATCGAGACCCGCAACCTGGCCGTGGACGACGGCTTCGCCTCCGCGCATCCGGCCGTCCTGCCCGGCGAGTACGCCATGCTGGCCGTCAGCGACAACGGGCGTGGCATGGACGAGTCCGTGCGGTCGCGCATCTTCGAACCCTTCTTCACCACCAAGGAGTTCGGCAGGAGCTCCGGGCTGGGATTGTCCACCGCGTACGGCATCGTGGCCCAGAGCGGCGGGCACATCTTCGCCTACAGCGAACCGGGCGTGGGGTCCACCTTCAAGGTCTACCTGCCGCAGGCGGAAGGCGACCGCGGCCAGGCCGCCGCCGGCCAGGCCGCGCCGGCCGCCAACGGGGACGAGACCGTCCTCCTGGTGGAGGACGAACCCGCGGTGCGCCGCTTCTCGCGCCTTGCGCTGGAGCGCTTCGGCTACCGGGTGCTGGAAGCCTGCGACGGCAAGGAGGGCCTGGAGGTGAGCGGGGCCTATGTGGGGCCCATCCACCTGGTGCTCAGCGACGTGGTGATGCCGCGCCTGGACGGCCCCCACATGGTCCGGAGCCTCATGGCCACGCGGCCGGGCCTGCGCGTCCTGTTCATGTCCGGGTACACGGACGACGCCATCGTGCGCCACGGCTTCCTGGAGGCCAACACCAGCTTCATCCAGAAGCCTTTCATGCCGGGCAAGCTGGCCAAGGCCATCCGCGAAGTGCTGAACGCGGCCCCCCTGCGCCCCGCCTGAATCATTACCTTCTACCTCCTCCGGGATAAAAAAGTTTTCCCCAATCGCCTGGGGACAGTTTCCGCTCATCCATTGATTTATCCACAGTTGGATGGACAAAATTCCGCTGAATTCTTTCAAATTTAGAAGCGTGAATTGTGGTTTATCCACAGGTTGATACATGTTTTCAACAGCCTGTTGATAGGATTTAGCCCATTTTTTCGGGGCCGCCGATGATTTTCTTGTGGTGATCGGGTTTTGGGGGAATGGTAAAATAAGGGATAGATAACCCCATGGAAGACGTTCTCTTAAACTACCTCCAGTCGCGCAAGCGGACCTCCGCCGGGACCGTGGAAACCAAACCCGGCCTGGAACCCGCCTCGTGGACCAACGCCGGCGGCCGGCAGCCCGGTTCCGAGTCGGACGTCTTCCTCAAGCCCGCCCTTCCTTATCCCCTCAGCGGCCTGTTCCCGCTGGTGGACGCGCATCGGGAATACCCGGTCAGTTGCAAGGAACTCGCCGCGTTCCTCAAGAACCTGTGCGGGCAGCATCCCTTGGAAGACGCGTTGCTGCAAGCCATGCAGGCCCGTTTTCCGCGGGTGTGGATGGAACGGTTCCTCTTCATCCTGCTCGAGGTGCAGCCCTCGGATTCCCAGACCGCGGCCTACGTCCTGCAATTCCGGCACCTGAAGCGGCTGCTCCTGCGCGTGGAGCGCAGGACGCCCCTGAACGCCGTGGAGTCCGGCCTGGCGCGGGAGATCATCGCGGCCCTTTCCCTATCGCAATTCCTGGACTTCGACCCCTATTGCCGGCACGCCGCCGAGGCCTTCCGGGCCCTCCAGGCCGGACGCCCCCCGGTATCGGGAGACCTGGGTCTCCTGGTCTACCTGATCCGCTGCGAGTGCATGGCCATGGGCGAGCGCAAGAACTGGCTGGAGACGGATCCGGGCTCGGGCGATCCGGATGCCGTGGCCAGGCTCACGCCCCATCTCAGGCTTTTGGAAGAGCGCATGCTCAAGGCCCGGGAAATGGCGGAACGCATCGGCAGCTACGGCCCCATCCAGGAGGCCCCCATGGGCCTGGAAGAGGCCATGGGCCCGTTCTTCTTCTCCCATCTCAAGGAATGCCTGGGCAAATCGCCTTCCCTGGCGGCCCTGAAGGAAACCGTCGGGCTGCAGCAGGCCAAGCGCGTCCCCACCCGGGACCTGATCGCCCTGTCCACCTTGTGCCGCTGGCTGATGGAGGCGCGCGGCGCCCCCGCAGGTCCGCTGGAATGGGTGCGCATGGCCCTGGAGGCCTACGACCGCGGGCATTTCCGCCTGGACGTGGCCGGAGGGCTGCCCGCCGTGGAAGTCCTGCTTTCCGAGGCCACGGTGGAACGCGAAGGCACCCTCGTGCTCGGCAATTTCGGGGAGAACCCCTATTCGCCCTGGATCGCCAGGGACGGACTCACCCGCCCTTTCCATAGCGCCAATCCGGACCGCATCGCCCCGGACCTGCGTTCCACCGTGATGGCCAACATCCATCGCGACAACGTCATCCTCAAGCTGCTGGACAACCCCAAGGTCCAGGGCGCCCCGGGGCTGGTCGAGGCCATCGTGGAATGCAGCCGCTCCCCCCTGGTCCACAGCAAGATCGCCACGCGCCGGGAGCTGCATTCCGGCCCCGTCAACGGCCGCGTGCCCGTGGCCTTGCTGCGCAGCCCGGTGTCCATCTCCACCGTCCTCATCCGCTCCCTCATCCATCCCTCCCTCATCGCCTTCCCGGAGATAAAGTCGCTTTACCGCGGCCGCTCCGGGTTGCGGCGCGACGTGGCGGAAGAACTCCATGACTTCCTCAAACAAGCTTACGCGATCTGAACGCGCCCCGATCCCGTTCCGCGCCGCCGGATTCCCGGGCTCGCATTTTCAGCGGGGAATTCCCCCCATATTGTGCTATTTTGTGAAGGCGGTGACAGATATCGAGAGGGCCCCTTCGGGGCCCCCGTGGGGGTCCGGCCCGGCCGGCTCCCGGAGGGACGCCATGGACACTTCCAACCCTTCCCAACCCAAGGGGAAGCGATCGGGGCTCAGGGACAAAGCCGATTCCCTGGGGCGCGAGGCGTATTGGGTCACCCTTTCCGCCAAGGACGACGCCAAGCCTTTCGGTTCCACCCGGGGCGGCGAGACCATCCTCAACGCCCGGGGCAAGGCCCTGGCCGCCAGTTGGCGGGAACTGGCCGATATCCGCCCCGCCCTGGAGCCCGACGCCCTGGTCATCGGGCCGCGCCGCCTGCAAGGCCTGCTGATCTTCCCGCCCGGGAAAGCGGGCAAGGGAAAAGGCGGAGGGAAAACGCCGGTCGCCCTCGCGGAAGCCGTCAGGCTGTTCAAGGTCCTCTCCTCCCTGCGCTTGGCCCAACTGGGCAAGACCGACGAGTTCCGTAACGCGCCCGTTACTGGCGCGCCCGCCGTTCCCGGCGCCGCGCGCGCGCAGAAGGCGCCGCCCGCCCTCTGGAAAAAGGGATTCACGGAGAAGGTCGTATCCGGTTCCGCCGGATTGGCGGAAGCACGCAAGGCCCTCAAGGGCCTGCAGGCGCGGTAATCTCCGGCCAATGGGCAAAGTCGTGCTCACCATCGTATCCCAGGACAAGGACCAATGCTATCTCCAGGCATTGGCGAAAAGCCCGTCCTATTCCGCCGTCACCAGTTTCAATTGCGTGAGCAAGGCGCTGGTCGAATTCGGCAAGGCCATCAAAGGCTTCCCCGGCGCGCTGGGCGGAAAAGAGGAGTATTCCATCGGCGCCGGCATGGGCCGGGCGGAATTCTCCTTCCAGACCGTGGCCAGCACCGGCCTCTGCGAATGCTGGGTCCGCATCAAGGGGCTGCACGAGGAGGCCGGGCAGACCGCCGAGGCCTTTTTCCCCATCGATTACCTGGACGCGTCCGCCATCGAATCCTTCTCCCGGGAACTGATCAAGATGGGCACCGGCCACGGCAAGAGCGCCGAGCTGAAGAACCAGTTCGAAAAGGAAAAGACCTGACTCCAGGGCGGCCCGGCCCCAGGACGTGAAACCGGGCTTGGCGCATGCAAGGAGGACCCCCGTGAAAGATCTCTTCCACAAGATGGCGCAGAAGGTTTCGGCCGCGGTCGGATCCCCCGTGTCCTTTTTCCTGGCCATTTTCGTCATCGCCGTCTGGGCCATTACCGGTCCCATGTTCGGGTATTCCGATACCTGGCAGTTGGTCATCAACACCGGCACCACCATCATCACCTTCCTGATGGTGTTCCTCATCCAGAACACCCAGAACCGGGACGCGCGCGTGATCCACTTGAAGCTCGACGAACTGATCCGCGCTTCCGCTCCGGCCCGGAACAGCCTCTTGGACCTGGAGGATCTCTCCGACGAGGAAATCGAGAAGCTGGAAAAGGAATTCAAGACCCTGCGCGATCAGATCCAGGTCATCAAGGAAGTGAAGCAGAAGGGGAAAAGGGGGAAGCGCCCGCGGGAGGGCGGAAGCGCTCTGGGGAAATCCCCGCTCACATCCCCGGGAGTCTGAGGAACATCCCCAGGGAGAGGATGGCCACCACGCTCAGGACCAGCACGAAGGCGTAGTTCCAGCGCAGGCCCGGCGCGTCCGCGCGCCGTCCCGGCACCTCCGGCCGGACCGGTTGCAGCCACATGGCGCGGATGATCTGGAAGTAGAAGTAGAAGGACACCAGGCCGCCGCATACCGAAAGGAAGACCACCCACAAGGTCATGGGAGGCAGGGCCGCGTCCGGGCGCAAGGCTTCCAGCACCACGCCGAACTTGGCGGCGAACCCGGAGGTGAGGGGAATGCCCGCATAGCTGAGGAGGATGACCGTGAGGCCGAGCGCGAGCCAGCGATGGGTCTTGCCCATGCCGGCCAGATCGGAAAGCTCGTCCACGTCCGCGTTCCGGGAGCCCATGGCCATCAGGGCCGCCCAGGACCCCAGGGTCATGATGCCGTAGGAGCCCAGGTAGAAGACCACGATGGGCACGGAATTGACCAGGATGCCGAGCAGGATGAAGCCCGCGTTGACCACGGCGGAATAGGCCACCAGGCGCTTGAGATTGGTCTGGACGACGGCCTGGAGATTGCCCATGACGGCGGACACCGCCGCCCCCACCAGGAGCACGGGCTTCCAGAGATCCGCGAGCGGTTCGAAGGCGCCCCAGAGCAGCATGCCCAGCATGCCGAACACGGCCACCTTTACGGGCGAGGAGATGATGGCAAGGGAGGCCAGGTTGGTGCCCTGGTAGACGTCCGGCAGCCAGCTGTGCAAGGGCGCCACGGCCACTTTGAAGAGGACGGCGCCCATCAGGAAGGCCAGGCCCACCTTGGCCAGGGTCAGATCCGCCGTCGCGCCCGCTTCCACCGCGCGCGCCAGCTTCTCCTGGATGGCCATGAGGTGGATTTCCCCGGTCGCGCCGTAGATGAAGGAAAGCCCCAGCAGGAACAGCACGCTGGTGAACGCGCCCAGGAGCAGGTACTTCATGCCCGCTTCGTTGGAACGGGGATCCTTGTGGCTGAACCCCGCCAGCACGTAGGAAGGGATGGAGACCAGCTCATAGGCGATGAAGAGGGTGGCGATGTCCCCGGCCAGGCAGAGGTTGACCATCCCCAAGGCCAGGGCCAGGACCACCATGCGCCAGTCGACGCCGGTCACGCGCACCTTGTCCAGGTATTCCTCCGACAGGATCATGCCGATGGCCGTGAGGCCCAGGCAGAGATAGGCCACCACCTTGCCCACCATGGTGACGCGGATGGCCCCGCCGAAATAGGAGACGGCCTGGTGGGGGTTGTCCGGGAGGAACAGCCAAATGGCCGCCGCCGTGGAGCACAGGGCGATGACGGAAATGACGGAGGAGATGCGCTCCTGCTTGTCGGGCCGCACCGAGGCCAGGATCAACAGGAAGATGAAGCCGCCGATCAGGGGCAATTGCGTCAGCAGGTAGGGATTCATGGCAGGCCCGCCAGGCCGCCGGCGGCCC
>DATENA010000271.1:0-171655 GCA_035275285.1 Fibrobacteria bacterium
GTGGGAGGCGTGCGGGAGGCGGCGGTCCGATGGGCCGCCGCCTTTTCATTTTCCGGAAGCGTGTTTCCCGGATGCGGCCGCTCCATATCCCGGCCTTTTCAAGTCCTCAGGGCCAGCATCCAGGCCAGGGTATAAAGCCCGTAGGCGGCCAAAAGCAGCCCGGCTTGCAGGACGGGGCCCCGCGACACCGGCAGCACGCGCGCCGGCAACCCCAGCACCGCGCCGATGCCGAAGCCGTAGAAATGCGCCTTCACGTCCACGTTCTCGCCCAGTCCCACCAGCACGGCCACGAAGAAGGCGGAGATGAGGGGCGTGAGCCGCCGCAGGCTCTTGTCCCCCCGCCGCGGCAAGAACAGGGTCTCCACCGCGGCCAGCATGCCCAAGGCGCAGAACACCACGGAAGAGAAGCCGATGGAAACATGGTTCGGCCCGGAAGCCAGCGCGACCGCGTAATTGGCGAGGCCCGCCCCCAAGGTGGAAAGCAGCATGATGGCGCCGATGCCCATGCGATGGTTCAGCAGGTTGAGGATGAAATACCCGGAGACCAGGTTGCTGAGGAAATGGGCTTCGTCCGCATGCAGGGTGGCGGCCGTGAAGCAGCGCCACCATTGGCCGTCCAGGATGTAGCGGGCATCCGCGCTGCCGCGGGAATGCCACCAGTTGGCCCAGGGGCTCAGTCCCACCAGGAAATAGCAGGCCACGGGCACGGCCAGGTACAGGAGGGGGGACAGCAGCAGATCCAGGTCTCGGCGCTCGGGCGGGGCGTCCTGGAAACCGCGGTTCTCCGTCCGGTAGAGATCGATCAGTTCCTGGGCCAGGCGGGCGTCCTTCTCCTCGAGGGACAGGATCCACTCGTCCCCGTCGAACTCCATCCAATGCTTGATCGACTGCGAGGCCAGCAGCAGGGAATACTCGCCCGCCTCTTCCTTGCGCGGGCTGCGGATCAGGATCCGCCGCGTGGGGACGGCTTCGGGCATGTCGGGATATTCGTCCATGGTTTTCCGGCGGGAGAAGCGGGGAAGGGGCTAGGCCGGTCCGGGGGGATGGGCTGGACCGGCGCCCTGGGTAACTTGCGAGGTACCCCGCCCGCGGTTCCATTCCACGCAGTCCTCGTAACGGATCAACTTCCCTCCGAAAATGTCCAGGGCGCTGCCTATGGAAAGGTCCAGCTTGCCTCCGCTGGCCTTCTCCATGCGGTCCAGATCGGAGACGTCCCGCGCGCCGCCGGCATAGGTGGCGGGAATGGGGGAGGCCCCGGCCAGCAGATCGACCAGTTCCCAGTCCACGCCCTGTTGGCGGCCCTCCACGTCCGCCGCGTGGACGAGGAATTCCGAGCAGTACCCGGAGACGGTTTCCAGGAGCGCCGCTTCGATGCGCACCTGGGTCACGGTCTGCCAGCGGTCGGTGGCCACGAACCAGCCGTCGCCGCGCCTGCGGCAGCTCAAATCCACCACCAACCGGTCCTTTCCCGCCAGGGCGGAAATCCGCCGCAGCCGTTCCAGGCTGAACGCCCCGCCGGGGAACAGCCAGGAGGTCACGATGACGTGGCTGGCCCCGGCTTCCAGGAAGGGCAGGATGTTGCCTTCCTCCAGGCCGCCGCCCACCTGCATGCCCCCGGGCCAGGCCTTGAGGGCGGAAAGGGCCTCCCGATCGTTGCCCGAACCCAGCATGATGATGTGGCCGCCGGCCAGGCCGTCCCGCCGGTAGCGTTCCGCGAACCAGGCTCCGTCGTGCTCGGAGACGAAATTGGTGCGCAAGCCTTCACCCGTATCGGAGAGGGTTCCCCCCACGATTTGCTTGACTTTTCCTTGATGGAGATCGATACAGGGACGGAAAGCGGTCATGGTTTCTGGGATTCCTCGTTGTTGAATATTAGTTTGATGTTTCTAAGTTGCAAATCCGACTTTGAGCACTATGGTAACGGGGCGGAGAGTTTCCCGGCATGGCTGAAAAAACGAGCGCGAAGCCGATTTGGGTCAAAATCCTGAGGGCGACCTTCCAAGTCGGTTTCCTGGCCGTCAAGACCATTTGGCTCACCATTTGGACCCTGTACCAGATAGCCCTGGGAGCGGTGCTGGTGGGCCTGGTCTGGGGCGTGCTCCGGGTAGGGGAGTATTTCTCGGTCTGGGACATCCGCCAGCTGCTCCACGAGAATCCCAAATCCACCGCCTTCATCGATTCGGAGCGCGCCCGGCTCACGGACAGCCTGCGCGCGGCCGGCACCTGGCCGCCTCCCGACACCCTGATCCGCTGGTCCTGGGTGCCCCTCGACTCCATCCCCAAGGTCATCCAGGAGGTCGCCCTCATCGCGGAGGACGCCAAGTTCTTCGAGCATCAGGGGTTCGATCTGGAGCAGATCGAATATGCCCTGGTGGCGAACCATCAGGCCGGCAAAAAGGCCCGCGGGGCCAGCACCATCACCCAGCAGGTGGCCAAGAATCTCTACCTGTCCAAGGACAAGGAGATGAGCCGCAAAGTGCGCGAAGCCGTCATCACCCTGGTGTTGGAGCATTACGTCCCCAAGGAACGCATCCTGGAAGTCTACCTCAACGTGGCCCAGTTCGACGAAGGCGTATTCGGCATCCGCGCGGCCTCCCGCCATTGGCTTAAAAAGGAATTGGCGGACCTGACCCAGGACGAGGCGGTGAACCTGGTCTGCCTGCTGCCCAGTCCCACCAAGTGGAACATCAGGAAACCGAACAATGCCTTTCTGCAGCACAAGCGCCTGGTGATGCGCAACTATGCCATGTTCAAGGGGCTGAAGATGAATGCGGATTCCACCGCCGCCAATTGGCAGGATTCCGTCTACTCGCACCTGGCCGAGCAGCTTTCCGATGAACGCTGGAAAGGTTTGCGCACCCGTCCCCTGGCGGAAGGCCCGGGAGACAGCTCCGGAGGCGATGAATCGGGCCAGAAGCCCGGTGAGGCCGCCGCCGAAGTCAGTACGACCCGGCGGCCGGGAACGGTGCCCCGCACCTTCTGATTCCGCCCGCACGTTCCGGTTCCGCCGACAGGGGCCGCGGAAATGGGACCGCCCCGTCCGGGAGCCGGCTACACCTCTCTCAGGAGGCCAGGTACTCCATGATGGCCGTCCGCAGCTTCCGGTATATCCAGCGCATCTTCTCCGGATCCTCTTCCAGCAAAGTGGCCCGGAACCCGTGCAGGTCCGAGCAGAAAGACGAGATGGGGACCACGCATATGCCGGTGGCGGCCAATACGTAGTACACGAAGCGCTTGTCCAACGGCACGCCCTCGGTCATCTTCTCCACCAGCGCCCGCGCCTCGGGATTGGCCACGTGCAGTTTCTGGGTGGGCTTGAGCACGCCCTTCTTGAAGATGATGGACGTATAGAAGGCCCCGAATGTCTTGTTCACGATGAGTCCGGGGACGTCCTTCAGGGTTTCGAACACCACGTCCCCGCGTTTCTGGATGTCCAGGTTGATGGCTTCGCGATGGGCCGGGAATTCCGGATGGGACATGATGGGAGGGATGGCCATCTGCGGCAGGGTGGTGGAGCAGACTTCGAGCATCTTGGCGTCTTCGATCGCCTTGACCAGGCGTCCGAACTCCGCATCGCGGCCCGAATTGTAGAACTCGAGCCAGCCGCAGCGGGATCCCGGCCAAGGCAGCTCCTTGGAAATGCCCTTCATGGAAATGCCGCATACGTTGCCGATCACCTGGGCCAGGGGGATGGCCTTGACCCCGTTATAGGTGATGTGCGTGTAGATCTCGTCCGCGATGATGAACAGATCGTTCTCCGCGCAGAGGGAGACGATTTCCCGCAGGTACCATTCCGGGTACACCATGCCGGTGGGATTGTCCGGATTGATGATCAGGATGCCGACGATGTTCGGATTGTACTTGATCTTGTTGCGCAGCTCGTCCATGTCCGGATACCAATGGTTCTCCGGCAAAAGCTTGTAGGTGATGGGCGGCTGACTGGCATGCCCGCCTTCCGCGGAGGAATGGGTGGAATACCCCGGCGAAGGCCCGATCACCCGCGCCCCGGGATCCAAATATTGGTAGACCTTGGAGATGGCGTCGCCCAGTCCGTTGCAGAACAGGATGTCTTCCGGCGTGATCTGCGCGCCCCCCAGGGCATTATTCTTGTTGGCCAGGTACCGGCGGGTATCCAAAACCCCCTTGGTGGGGCAATAGGCGTAGCTCAGGTTTTCCTGGGCCAGCTCGCCCACGATCTTCTTCATCCAAGAAGGAATAGGGGTGCCTTTGGCCACCGGATCGCCGATGTTTTCCCAGAAAATCTCGATACCCATTTTCTGGAAGAGGTAAGCCTTCTTGACGATCTCGCGGATTTCATAAACCAGCTCGCCAGCCCCAGCGTGCAGTACAGTGCGTCTCATATCCTTGAATTATAGAATTTTCCCGTATGGGAATGTGGCCCTGGGTCTGGGGGGTGGCCGGGGCCTGGTGCAGGCTTGCGTGGGTCGCGGCGCTCTATGCTCCGGGTCCCCTGGCCCCGTCCTGGACAAAGGATCCAGGCTTCCGCTCCCGGCCGCGATCGAAGTCGCGTGACTCGTTCGGCTCGGGCCGCGGCCGGTCGCTACGGACGGGTCCGTTTGCAGGCTGCGCCTGATTCGGCCCCGGCCACCCCCCAGACCCCGGGCCGCGGTCGCACGCGGGCAAATCCCAAAACCCAAAACCGGAAAGAGACGCCCTCTTGACGCGTCGGGGTAGGCCGATCGAGTTTTAAAAATGCGAAGCCACTCGTATCTCCGGAATTGCCGAATAGGCATGCTTGCCTAAAGAACCGGCCGGAGTTTCCTTATTTTGGATCAAAAGACACTGCGCCAAAGTCTTCGGTTTCCCCCCGCGGCATAGGCCCACCGCCCCGCCTCGCCGCGCGTAGTTCTCTTCACCGACTCCCACGCCCAATCCTCCCCCCGCGGCATCGCCCACCGCCCCGCCTCGCCGCGCGTAGTTCTCTTCTCCCACCCCCACGCCCAACCCTCCCCAACCACACACGACCCACCTCTTCACCGCCTACGAGCGAGGCTGCGCGACCGCGGGCCCGGGGGTTCCGCGGGGTCCTGGGGCCGAATCACGCGAGCCTGCGAACCGGCCGAATCCGGGCGCCCGACCGCGCTCTTTGGCCGACCGGCACCACGCCGACCGGACCATGCGCGGTCGGGTGCGAAAGACCCACTCTTGTAAAAAGGATTCGGCCATCAGGCCGCGGAGAAGGGACCCTTAAAGCCCCACGCGAGCGTGCACCAGGCCCCAGGACCCCGCGGGACCCCCGAGGCCGGTTGACCGCACAGACTCAGCGAGCCCGCATTTGGGACGGAATCGGCGTATAAGACCGCGGGAACCGCGTTTCCCGGTTGAAGAGATTCTTCTTCAGATTGTCCGCGTCCCAGAACACGGTGGAGAGATTGGCGCCCGAGAAGTCGCAACCCGTGATGAAGGCATTGTCGAACCGGGCATTGGAAAGGTCCGCGCCGGAGAAATCGACGTTGAACAATTGCGCGCCGGAGAAATCCGCGAACTTCAGGTTGGCGCCGGTGAAATCCACCTTGCTGATCTTGTGGACCGAGGAGAACTTGGCGCGTTCCAGTTGGGCCCCGTGGAAATTGGTCTTTTCCAGGGTCTTCATGTCGTAGGTGGAAGAGTTCAGGGAGGAATTGGAAAAGTTCGCGCCCCCCAGGTCCACGCCGTAGAAGGAGGCATTGTTGAAGGAGCAGCGTTCGAAAGAGGCGCCGCCCACCTTGGTGTACTGGAATTCGGCTTTGTCGAACTTGGAGTCCGTGAAACGGGCGCCTTTCAGGTTCGCCTCCACCAGGGCGGTGGATTGCAGGTTGGCATTGCTGAAGTTCAGCTTGGACAGGTCCGCGCCGGTGAGGTTGGATTCGGCCAGGTTGATATGGGCCACCGTGGCCCCGGAGAAATCGGCGCCTTCGAACTTCACGGCGTTGAACACCGCGCCCGTCAGGTCGGTCTTGGAAAAATCCGAACCTTCCAGGCTGTTGTTCTTGAAGTTGGCGCCGGCCAGGTTGGCTTTGGCGAATACGGCGTTCTCGTTGAACTTGGCTTCCAGGAAATTGGCCTTGGTCAGGATGGCGCCTTCGAACACCGCGTCGAGCAGCACCGTGTTCGAGAAATTGGCCCCTTCCAGCCCGGCTTTCTTGAACGTGCTGTTGCGCAGATCGGAATTGCGGAAGTCGGCCTGGGGGAATCGGGTGTCGCGGAAATCCGCTTCGGAAACCTGCATCGAGGAGAAGTTCACGTTTTTGCCATTGGACCCTTCGAAGCTGGCCTTGGCCCCGATGGTCTGGGTGAAGCGGGCGTTCTCCAGATTGCAGCCTTTGAATTCGGCATCGGTGAGATCCCTGCCGCTGAACGAACGGTTCGCGAGATCTTCCCCCTTATGGGCTTCGGCGGCCATCACGGAGGCCGAAAAGGAAGCCATCCCGACCAGCAGACACAGGGAGTTGAAGCTGCGCATATTCCTACTTTCAAAAATGTGGGACCAGATGAGCCGGCCTGTTTGTCCGAGGCGGAGGCCCGGCGTAAATTTAATGCTAAATTTGGATTTCGCCATGATGACAGCGCCTGATTTTCACGACCCATCCCATTCGGACTCCATGACCCGCCTCTCCTATGCCCCGGACTAAAGCCTCGGTTCCCACCCCGGGCTCCAGGGACTTTTCCCGGGTCCAGGCCGATTCGGGGAGAGTCCGGTTGGAGGTCCACCTCCAATCCATCCGCCGGAATTTCGCCCAGATCCATAAAACCGTAAAACCGGCCCAGGTCATGGCGGTTTTGAAGGCCAATGCATACGGCCTGGGGGCCGTAGCCGTGGCCGAGACCCTGGTCGCGGCCGGGGCCGATCGCCTGGGGGTGGCGGAGCTCAAGGAAGCCGCCCAGTTGGTGAAACGGTTCGACGTTCCGGTGCAAATCATCGGGGGGGTATTGGCTTCGGAAATCCCCGAATGCGTGCGATTGGGGGTGGTTTGCCCGGTCCCGGATCTGGAAACCGCAAAGATCCTTTCCCGGGAGGCCCGCAAGCAAGGGCGAAAAGCCCGGGTCCACATCAAGGTCGATACCGGCATGGGCCGCCTGGGCATTCCGCATTTCAGCGCCTTCCAGGAAATCCTCCGTATCCGGAAGCTCCCGGGCCTGATCCTGGAGGGGATCTATTCCCATTTCCCCAATGCCAACAATCCCATGCATGCCAAGTCCCGGGAACAATTGGGATTGTTCCGGACCCTGCTCGGAGGCCTGGAAGGAAAAGGCCTCACCTTTTCCCTGGTGCACATGGCCAATTCGGATGGAATCAACAATTTCCCGGAATCCTATTTCAACTTGGTGCGCACCGGCATCAATCTGTACGGTGTTTTCGACCTGAGCGGCCTGCGCAGTTACCGCCTTTCGCCTTCCCTGTCCCTCAAGACCACCCTCATCGCCAAGCGCCGGCTCCCGGCAGGATCTACCATCGGATACGGATGCACCCATACCCTGTTCAAGGAAACCTGGGTCGGGACGGTACCGGCCGGTTACGCGGACGGGGTGCCCCTGGCCGCCAGCAATTCCGGCCAAGTGCTGATCCGGGGCAAGACTTGCAGCATCATCGGGCGCGTGTCCATGGATTACCTCACCGTCGATTTGAACGGCTGTCCGGCCTCCAAGGTGGGGGACGAGGTGGTCCTGGTGGGCAAATCGGGAAAAGAGGAAATCACCATCGAAGATTGGGCGCGCATCAAGCAAACCCATCCCTACGAGATCATCTGCTCCCTGGGCAACCGGGTGGAAAGGGTCTACCTGTAATGGTAAGATGGTGGGGAGGAGCCCACCATGCCCAAACCATTGCCTTCCCCGTTTTCCGTTTCCCATCCATTCGCGGCGGGGTTTCCGGCCGCCGTCCTCGCGCTTTCGATCTGGGCCGGCCTGTCCGGCTGCAAGCCGGTGGACATCGACGAGCCCGCCAAGGATTCCACCTCCGTCACCGCCGACAGCGCCATCCTCCGGGTCTCGAACAAGATCAACCAGGATCCCGACTCCATCACCATCCTCCTGTTCTCCGGGAACGCCGTGGACATCGTCAATGCCAACGTCGTCAAGCGCTTGGGCGGCGTCCCCTACGGCGCCACCAATAGGAGGATGACGGTCCCGGCGGGGACCTGGAAGCTGGCCTATGAGGACAATTCGGGAGTGCTGATTCCCATGTCGGACGTGAATTCCGCCGCCCAGGATTGGCTGAAATCGATCTTCGTCAAGGACGGCGACTATTCCCTGATCCTTTCCTCGGATGGGAACCGCACGGTTTGGAATCCCACCTTCAGGACCGATCCCGCCATCGAGTGACGGAGGGCCGGCCCGGTCGGAGCGGCCGCTATCGGCTCATTTCCAGGACAGGATCTGCACCTTCACCGCGGTATCGATGACTACCGTGGTATCGTAGGTCGTCTTGTCCACGATGGTGAGGGTGGTGTCCGGCACCGAAACCATGGTGAACGTGTAGGTGAAGTGCGGCGTGTACAGATCGCAAGTGCCGTCGGTGGTGACGTAGTCGCCGATATGGGTCTGGTGGCTGGGCTTGATGTTGGCTTTCAACACGTTCAGGACCACGCGGGTGGCCGGGTTTCCGCCCAGCATGTGGCATACGTCGCATTTGGTCGCGGGAGAGGCCATGCACGCGGCATAGGCGGGGGTGAGGTGCACGGCGGGAAGGGAAGCCGGGGTGGTGACGGTGAGCGTCGAGTCCGGCTTGGGGGCCATATGGCTGCCGAACGCCATGGTGGTCTCCGGGGTCACCGTCATGATGGGCGTCTTGGTGGTATCGATGTATTTCTTCAGGCGCAAGCGGGCCTGGATGGTATGCGATCCTTTGTTGACCGATCCGGTGGAGGTGAGGTCGACGGTATCCGCCGTCGCGCCTATCCCCACGGTGGAAAGCCGGGAGGTATATTGGCCGCCCTCGAGCGTCTTATGGTCGTAAGTGGTGGAGTCGGTCAATCCCGCCCGCACCTTGGTCATGCGCTTGGCAAGATCGGCGATGTTCTCCTCCACGCCCGCCTCGGCCATCTGCATGGCCAGCACCTTGTTCTTCTCGGAGCCCAGGAACTTGGCGCCGGCCTTGGAGCGATAGTAAACGGTGCCCTGCACCAGCATCAGGAGCAGTCCCAGCACGGCGACCACCGTGAGCATGCCGCCGCCGGACTGGCTGCCGCCGAAATCATGTTTGACAGCTTGATGGTTCATAGGGTGTTCCTCGGAATCGCGGTGGAAGAGAAGATCATGCTGTTCAGCGCGCCTTCCTTGGCGGGGAAGATGCCGGTGAAGGAAAAGACCACGGTGCGGACCTCGGGAGTCGATTCCGTGGGCGCGCCGTGCTTGTCGCGGAAGGAGACCTGGAAATTCTTCACGTCCTTTGCCACGATGGTAGGCTCGCCTCCGTTCTCGCGCATCAACGTGTTGTTCACCTGATCCGTATAGTAACGCTCCCGGACGGCGGGGTAGGCATGGGAAGACGCGGTGTTGAACGCGTGGGTGAAGGGGGATTCTATCTCCAGGGCCGAACCGGGCCGGCCGACGATGAGGCGGATCTCCCCGTTGGTATCGTTGCTGATGGCCACGTACCGCGCGCTCGCGAAAAGCGAGGGATCGGCCACCTGGATGATGGGGCTGCCGCCCGGGGTGACGTTCGACAGGAGCGCGCAGCTGTTCTCGCCGGGATTGGTGAAGATGGTCAGGGTGTCGCTGCCGACGGCGTCTTCCTTGGCCAGGTTCGCCGCGCCCCCCAATCCCAGACCGGCCAGGGTCACGGAGCGTTGGATGCGCTTGGAGGACAGGGTCATGACGTTGCGGAGCTCGATCTTCTTCTCCAGGCGGAACCCTTCCTGCTGGTGGGTGTTCCACAGCGAGAAGGCGCCCGCCAGGACGATGGAGCTCACGAGCAGGCCTATCAGGAGCTCGATGAGGCTGAATCCGGACTGCCGGTCCCGGTTCATGGCGTCCCCTCCCGGTAGCTGTCGTCGGCCTTGAGCGTGGCCAGGGTGACGGAATGATCCGCCGTGAGCGGCCAGATCACGTTCATGTCGATTTTCTTGCGGCCGTTGGGGACGCCCATGCCGTCGCGCATGACCGTCACGTGCCAGGCGCGGATGTAGCGCTCCGAGACGGTGTCCGATCCGGAAACCAATTCGCCGTAGGTAGCGACCTTCAGAGAATCCATCTTCAGCTTGCCCAGGTTGATGCCCTTCATCAGGTCGTTGCCCGCCGTGCCCATTCCGTTCTGCGCGGACAGGAAGTAGAAGGCGGAAGTGGCCAGCACCGCCGTGACCACGGCCGATACCAGGATCTCGATGAGGCTGAAGCCCCTTTGATCGGCGAGGCCCGCGTCCGCGGGTCCGCGCACGGTGGATTCCGTTCTCATCTGGACCCCCCCGCCTGGGCGGCGTACCGATCGATGGTGAACCGGGTGCGCGCGTCCACCTTGGGAAGGAGCTCCCGCAGCATCTGCGCCGCCACGGCGGCGTTGATGACCGTCTGCTTGGGCACGCCGTATCTGGTTTTGAGCATGTCGAAATCGTACAAGGCGTAGGTCCAATACAGCGCCTGATCGTTGACGCCCAAGGACGCGGAAGGATGAGGCAGCGTCGGGGCCCGCTTCTCGGGGGCCTTGGCGGCGATGGACGCGCCCGGGGAGAAATAGAGGATGTTGCCGAGCACCAGGACGGCGGCGGCGCCGATCCTCCACCCCCAGCCGAAGGCGGACTTGCGCACGGCCACGCGGCGGCGCTCGGTCGCCTGCACGTGCACCTCGGACAAGCCTGCGAGCTTGCCGCGCATCTTCAGAAGCATGGCTTCGCGATCATCGTTGACCTGGATGAGCGAGAGTCCCGTATTGGTACGGCGGGGATTCGGATTTTTCTTCATTGTGCTGACCCAATCGCGCCCAGGGGGCCGGCGCTCAGCAAGATTATATCGGGACCGCGGGGCAACTACAATCACTTTACCCTTATTTAGCGAGGCAAGCGGTTGCGATTCTTGGATTGCTTGCTTGGGCAATTGGGGAAGGTTGGGACGGGCCGGCTCCGGGGAGGGATCCGGCCTACCGGTGCAAGTGTAACCAATGTAACGAGTGTATCTGAAATTCGCGCGCGTTCCCCGGGGGCCCGCCTCGGCCGCGGGGGAGGCGGTCCGGCGCTAGCGGCCGGGTTTGGAGATGGCGGCCGTATTCGCCGCGCGGAACGCCACGGCGCCGTAGCCCGAGATCTCGGCGAGGGTGGCGGGAGAGATTTCCGGGAGCAGGCTCTCGAGTTCGTGGCGCGCATGCCCGCGGCTCAGGGTATAGCCCGCCTCGACGTGGAAGCGCGCGCGGAATTTCGGGGAATCGTACAGCGCGTAGGTCCAATACAGGGCTTGATCATCGGCGCTCAGGGAGGCGCTGGGCATGGGCAGCGCGCGGACGCTCGCGAAACCGGTCTTGGAAAGGAGCTTGTCCTTGTTCCCTACGAGCAGGGCGTCCCCGGCGATGAGCAGCAGCGCGATGCCGGCCCGCAAGGGCCAGTTCGGCTTGTTCCGGGCCGATGCGCGCCGGAGATTCGGCTGCAGCAGGGAAACGCTCATGTCCTTGGAACCATCCGCCATGTGTCCATTCCCTCCGGGCGAGCCGGCGCTCCCGCCGGATCGTTTCCGCGGTCGAAGCTTCTCCATTATAGGGGAGGGGCCGCCGCCGTTCCAGGCCAATCCGCCGGCGAAACTTGAGGCGTTTGGCTTGTTCCCGGGCCGCGTGATGGTTTTTACGGATTGTTTATCGCGGATGCTATCGCTTACCGCGGTAAGCGGTCGATGGGTCGCGGGGAGAGAGGCGGCGGGCATTGAGACCGGCGCGCGCAGGCCGCGGCTCGCAGGACAGGATGCCCGGAGGCTCAGATGTAAGGGCGGCGGAGCAAAGGCACTTTCCTGGCGTTGCCATCGTACTGCCAGCAGATTTTCCGGCTGAGCCGCTGGGGCTCGTACTTGTCCTCGGCGGCCACGTCGCCCTTGCGCCGGTTCATCGCGGCATGGGTAACCTGAGTGTTACGGTACCTCAGACGGTCGCGCAGCGTCCGGAGGATGTCCTCGTCCCGGTCCTTGTCGGAACCTTGGGGGGCGCCTTCCAGCCTCTCCACGTCGCCGATCAGGGGGCGGGCGGCGGAAACGGGTCTTTCCAGGTCGTGTCTCATACCTATAATCTAGGTATCGCCGGGCGCGGCCGTACGGGGATTTTACCCTTCGCAGCCCGGCGTTTGCGGCTGTTTGGGGGATGCGGGAAGTTTCAGGCCTTCGCCAGTTTCAACACTATCGCAAATTCCTCAGGCGTGACCGGCTGGACCGAGAGGCGCATGCCCCGTTTGGTGACGAGCATGTTCTCCAGTCCCGGGGCGGATTTCATCTCGTCCAGGGTGACCACGCGGGGGAACTCCGAAACGAATTTCACGTCCACCATCACCCAGGGATTCTTCTCCGCGGTCGCCTTGGGATCATGGTACTTGGACTTCGGATCGAGAGCGGAGGGATCCGGGTAGGCGGCCTTGGCGATGGAGGCCACTCCGGCGACGCCGATCACGTCCGCGCTCGAGTGGTAGAAAAGCACTTCATCGCCCACGGACATGCCGTCCCGCATGTGGTTGCGCGCTTGGTAATTCCGCACGCCGTCCCAATGCTCCCTCTTGCCGGGCCTTTTCTTCAGATCACGGATGCCGAACACGTCCGGCTCCGTTTTCATCAGCCAATATTTCTTCGCCATCCAGGACCTCCGCCGCGTACGGCAAATTAGCAAAAAACCCCTCCGCGTTACCGCGAAATGGGGCGATGTCTTACAATGGAGGCGGCTTTTTCCTATTTTCCCATGGGGAAACACATGGCGGAAATCCGAATCGAAACCGTGCCGGCGTCGCCGGGAGCGCTCCTGCGCCAGGCCCTCAGGGCCGAGAAACCCTTGCAACTCGTCGGGACCGTCAATGCCTACGTGGCCATGCTGGCCGAACGCGCCGGCTTCCGCGCCGTCTACCTGAGCGGCGCGGGGGTGGCCAACTCCTCCTATGGCCTCCCGGACCTGGGCATGACCACCCTGGACAACGTCCTGGAGGACGTCCGGCGCATCGCCGGCGCCACCTCCCTGCCGTTGCTGGCCGATGCGGATACCGGTTTCGGCACGGCTTTCATGATCGCCCGTTCCGTGCGGGAGTTCATCAAGGCGGGCGCGGCGGGGATCCACATCGAGGACCAGGTCGCCGCCAAGCGCTGCGGCCATAGGCCGGGGAAAGCCATCGTCACCCGGGCGGAAATGGTGGATCGGATCAAGGCGGCCGTGGACGCCAAGACCGATCCGGAATTCGTCATCATGGCGCGCACGGACGCCCTGGCCGTGGAAGGATTGGACGCGGCGGTGGAACGCGCGGAGGCCTACCGGGACGCGGGCGCGGACATGCTCTTTCCGGAAGCCCTCACGGATCTGGATCAGTACCGCGCCTTCCGCCGCGCCGTGGACGTTCCCATCCTGGCCAACATGACCGAGTTCGGCAAAACCCCTCTGTTCGATCTGGCGGAACTGGCCAAGGCGGGCGTGGACATCGTGCTGTACCCGCTGACCCTGAACCGGATCATGAACCAGGCCGCGGTCAACGCCTTGGTGGCGTTGCGCGAGGACGGGCATCAGATGGGCCTGGTGGGCAAGATGCAGACCCGGGAGGAGTTGTACCGCGTGCTCGGGTACCATGCCTATGAGGAGAAGCTGGACGCCCTGTTCGGCGCGGCCGGGAACGAGGATGAGCCCGGGACCGATGCGGCCCTGCCGAAGGGCAGGAGACTTCCGGCCGGCATCGGGGCGAAAAAAAAGGCGCCCAAGCCGGCGCCCAGGCAAAAACCCCGGAAGGGAGGTTGATCCATGGCTGAAGGCGCGAAAGGCAAAACGGGAGGATTGGCGGGGATCGTCGCCGGAGATTCCGCCATCTGCACCTGCGGCCTGGAAGGCAAGGGCCTGAACTATCGCGGGTATTCCATCGAAGACCTGGCGGCCAACGGCACCTTCGAGGAGGTGGCCTGGTTGCTGACCCGGGGCGAACTGCCCAAGGCGGCCGAGCTGGAGGCCTACCGCGCCTCCCTGGCGTCGCAGCGGGAGCTTCCCGCCGCCCTCAAGGAAACCCTCGAGCGCGTGCCCGGGGATTCACATCCCATGGACCTGCTGCGCACGGCCGTTTCCATGCTCGGCAACCTGGAGCCGGAAAACGCCGCGCGCGGACCCCTGGCGGCGGCCGACCGGCTGCTGTCCTGCCTGGGGTCCGTGCTCGCCTATTGGTGGGTGTTCCACCGGGACGGCGCGCGCTTGGATCTGCGCACCGGGGAAGCCACCGTGGCCGGGCATTTCCTGCGCCTGCTGAACGGCAAGACCCCGGACGAGACCGAACGGCGCTGCCTGGACGTTTCCCTGATCCTGTACGCGGAACATGAATTCAACGCTTCCACCTTCACCGCCCGCATCATCGCCAGCACCCTTTCGGATTACCATTCCGCCGTGACCGGCGCCATCGGCGCCCTGCGCGGCCCGTTGCACGGCGGGGCCAACGAGGCGGCCATGGAGTTGATCGGGACCTTCGCCGATCCGGAAGCGGCCGGGACCGGCGTCAAGGGGATGCTGGCGGCCAAGAAGCTCATCATGGGATTCGGGCACCGGGTGTATTCGATTTCCGATCCGCGTTCGGACATCATCAAGCCCTGGGCCCGCCGGCTTTCGCAACGCCCCGGGGCCGAAGCCATGCTCTACCCCGTGGCCGAAAAAGTGGAACAGGTGATGTGGGACGAGCGCAAGCTGTTCCCCAACCTGGATTTCTACAGCGCGCTGGCCTACCATTATTGCGGCATCCCCACGCCCTTGTTCACCCCCCTGTTCGTGCTGTCCCGCACGTCCGGCTGGTCCGCCCACGTCATGGAGCAGCGCGCGAACAACAAACTGATCCGCCCTTCCAGCCGATACATCGGGCCGGACGCGCGCCCTTACGTGGCGTTGGCGGACCGCTAGCCTTCCGGAGGAACATGTCCGCCCCCATCAGCAACGAAAAACGCCCGCCCGATCCGGCCCTGGAGGCCATCGCCGACTACGTGAGCGGTTACCGCATCGCCCCGGGAGAGGCCGAGGATACGGCGGCCCTGTGCCTGGCGGACAGCCTGGGCTGCGCCATGCTGGCCCTCAACTTCCCGGAATGCGCGCGGATGCTGGGCCCGGTGGTGCCGGGCATACGCGTGGACCACGGTGCGCGCGTGCCGGGCACGGACTTCGAGCTGGATCCCGTGGCGGCGGCCTTCAACCTCGGCACCTTGATCCGCTGGCTGGATTTCAACGATACCTGGCTGGCCCGGGAATGGGGGCACCCTTCCGACAATCTGGGGGGCATCCTGGCGGTGGCCGATTGGCGGAGCCGCAGCCGCGTGGCGGCGGGAAAGGCCCCGCATACCGTGGGCGAAGTGCTCCATGCCATGATCAAAGCCCATGAGATCCAGGGCGTGATCGCGCTGGAAAACAGCTTCAACCGGGTGGGATTGGACCATGTCCTCTCGGTGCGGGTCGCGTCCGCGGCGGTCCTGGCCGGGCTGCTGGGCGGTTCCCGGGACCGGATCCTGGACACGGTTTCGCATGCCTTCGTGGACGGAGGCGCGTTGCGGACCTACCGCCATGCGCCCAACACGGGCTCCCGGAAATCCTGGGCCGCGGGCGACGCCACCAGCCGGGCCGCCTGGCTGGCGCTCATGGTGCAGCGCGGGGAGATGGGGTATCCCTCCGTCCTGGCCGCTCCCCAATGGGGCTTCCAGGACGTGATCCTCAAGGGCAAGCCGCTGGTCCTGGCGCGCCCCTTGGGCGCATACGTGATGGAAAACGTGCTTTTCAAGGTGTCCTTTCCGGCCGAGTTCCACGCCCAGACCGCGGTGGAAGCCGCCATCCTCCTGCATCCGCAGGTGGCGGGCCGCCTGGAGGACATCGAACGGGTGGAGATCACCACCCAGGAGCCGGCCCTGCGCATCATCGACAAGACCGGTCCCCTGCACAATCCCGCCGATCGCGACCATTGCATCCAGTACATGGCGGCCATCGGCCTCATCCATGGGCGGCTCACCGCCGATCATTACTCGGACGCGGCGGCGCGGGATCCGCGCATCGATTCCCTGCGTTCCAAAATGACGGCGCGGGAGGACAAGGCCTACAGCCGCGATTACCTGGACCCGGACAAGCGTTCCATCGCCAATGCCTTGCAGGTCTTCTTCCGGGACGGCACCCGCACGGACAAGGTGGCGGTGGAATACCCGCTGGGCCACAAGCGCCGCCGCAAGGAGTCCATTCCCCACCTGTTGGCGAAACTTGAGGCCAACCTCGCCACGCGCTTTCCGGCCGCGCGCGTGCAGGCCCTTTCCGCCCTCTTCCGGGACCGGGAGCGCCTCGCGGCCATGCCCGTGCCCGCCTTCATGGAACTCTTCCTGCCCTGACCCTTGCGAGCCGGTGGCCCCGGGCCCTCCGGGTTTGAGCCCGTCCGCGGGGAAGTGTACATTAAGGGGCATGGAAAACCGTTTCGACGTGGTGGTCATCGGCGGCGGGCATGCGGGCATCGAAGCCGCGCACGCCTCCGCGCGCATGGGGATGCGCACCGCCATGGTCTCCATGGAAACCGCCGCCATCGGCCGCATGTCCTGCAACCCGGCCATCGGCGGGGTGGCCAAGGGCCAGTTGGTCCGCGATCTGGACGCCCTGGGGGGCCTGATGGGCCTGGCGGCGGACATCGCCGGCATCCAATTCCGCATGCTGAACCTCTCCAAGGGGCCCGCCGTCTGGGGGCCTCGCGCCCAGATGGACATGGAACTGTACGCGGATACCATGCAGGCCGCTTTGCGCGCCACCCCCGGCCTGTCCCTGTTCGACGGGGAACTGGCGGATTTCCGCCGCCTGCCGGACCGGAGCTTCGATCTGGATTTCGGGAGCCGGGGCCGCATGCAATGCCGCGCCTTGATCATCACGTCGGGCACTTTTCTGGGAGCCGTGATGCATACCGGCCTCGACCAGACCCCGGGCGGGCGCATCGGCGAAGCCGCCTCCAACCGCCTGTCCGCCTCCATCCGCGGCCTGGGCGTGCGCACCCGGCGCCTTAAAACCGGCACCCCCGCGCGCCTCTCGGCCGATTCCATCGACTATGCCGCCGTGGAGGTCCAGCACGGCGATCCGGAGCCTTACCCCTTCTCCTTCCGCACGGAGAAACCCCTCCGGAACCACGCGGTATGCTGGATCACCCATACCAATGCGGAAACCCACGATCTGCTGCGCGCCGGCTTCGACAAGAGCCCCATGTTCACCGGGGTCATCAAAGGCATCGGGCCGCGCTACTGCCCCTCCATCGAGGACAAGATCTGCCGCTTCGCGGACAAGGATTCCCATCACCTCTTCCTGGAGCCGGAAGGCCTCGACAACGGGCGCATCTATGTGAACGGATTCTCCTCCAGCCTGCCCGCGGACGTCCAGGACCGGGCCCTGCGCACCATTCCCGGCCTCAAGGAGTGCAAGGTGCTGCGCTATGGGTACGCGGTGGAATACGATTCCGTGGAATCGACGCAATTGCATCCCACCTATGCCTGCAAGGAGATCCCCGGCCTCTATTTCGCCGGGCAGGTGAACGGGACGTCCGGATACGAAGAGGCCGCCGCCCAGGGGCTGATGGCCGGCATCAACGCGGCCCTGGCCATCCAAGGGAAACCGGCCTTCCTGCTCGGCCGCAGCGAATCCTATATCGGGGTGCTCACAGACGATCTGGTTTCCCTGGAGCTGGAAGAGCCGTACCGCATGTTCACCTCCCGCGCCGAATACCGCCTGCATCTGCGCCAGGACAACGCCGAAGAACGGTTGCTGGAAAAAGGCCATGCCCTGGGCATGGTGGCGGAGGACGTGTTCGGGAAATACGCGGCCTGGAAGGCCAAGCTGGCGCGGGCGCGCGCCGCCCTGGAAACCGCTCGCGCGTTCGGGCCGGCGGTGGACGCCTACCTGGCCTCGCGCGGCTCGGCGGCCCTGGACGAAGCCGTCCCGGCTCTCAGCCTGCTGCGGCGGCCGGACGTGGGTCTGCCCGGGCTGGCGCAATGCCTGTCCCTGGAAACGGACCTGACGCCCCGGGAAATGCTCGTCCTGGAAGCTTCCGAACGGTACCGCGGCTTCTGGGACCGCCAATTGAAGGAAATCGAACGCAGCAAGCGCCTGGAGGGCCTGCGGATCCCGGAGGATTTCGACTATCCGGCGGCGCATGCGCTTTCCACGGAGGCCCGCCAGAAGCTGGCGGCCAAAAGGCCGCTGACGGTGGGCCTGGCCCAACGTATCTCCGGAGTTACCCCGGCGGACATCTCCGGCCTCATCTTCCACATCAACCGGGGCGCGCCCGCTTCCAGGCGCTGAAATCCCCGGCCTCCCAGGCCGCGCCGGATCCCCAAACCGTTTGGGAGAATTGTCGAAGCTTGGAGAATTCCCACAATCCGCAATGTCGGAAAAAACGGGAATTTCACCGGTCGTTTTCAGCGCTCAAGATTGCAGGTTCCGGCCCGATATCCAGGGTATAGGATCAGGGCGGCTTGGGTTACCTGAAAGACCGAAAAACCGTCCTATCCCAGGTGCTTTTCCGTTTCACTAGGGTCCGCGGAAAGGTATGTTACAAGTGCCGTCTTAAGCGGCGCCTCGCATAACAGGGGGGTTCAAGATGATGAACAAGTTCTATCCGCAGCGCAATACTTTCGTCAATTCGAAATATGCCAGGTTCCTGGCCTTTTTCTGGATGTATTTGCTGACGATTTATCTGCTTTCCCTCTGGACCTAGGCGAACCGGGTCCGGGAAAGACCAACGGAGTCAAACGCCGATTTTCTTTTCGGAGCCGGAGCCGATGGCAACCAGTCCATCGGTTCCGGAAGCCGCCAGGCGGAAAGCCCCTTCTTCCCCGGTGGCCACGCCGATCATCCGCTCCACCTTCACCGGGTTCTTGCGCAGCAGGGATTGCACCCTGCGGGATTGCAGGTTCTCCTTGACCGAAGTGAAGAAGAACCGCTCCATCATGCGGCTGAGCTTCCACTCCGTACTGTCCAGGTTCACGTAATGCTGGAAACCCTTCATGGCTCCCACGTTGAGGCGCTTCTGCTCCGTGTCCAGCTCCCAGGGATGGAAATAGACCATGGCGGGCAGACCGCGCTGGTTCTTCTGCTCGATATAGCGGTCCGTTACGGCATAGGGATACAGGCGCAGATAGCCGCCCCCTGAAATCGGAAGCAGCTTGTTGCCCAATCCCAGGGTCGAAAGCGGGATCTCCGTCATCTGTTTGCCGTTCGCGAATTGCATCCGGTGGGGGAGGCGGTTGGGGTATTTGGAAATGCCGTACCGCTCCCGCTTGATGGGGAAGACGCTGGAATCGTACTCGATCCCGTATTTGTTGAGGATTTCCAGGGCCCACAAGGTGGATTCGACGATGGTGAAGTTCGACGCCCTATGGCCGATGATGGTCTGCTTGGTCAGCTTGCCGAGGGAGACCAGCGATTTTTCCAAATCCTCCTCGAACTGGGAGGGCGTCATGTTGGTCAGCAGGTTGTGGTAATACCCGTGGGTCCCGATTTCATGGCCCTCGGCTTCGATCATCTTCACGACGTCCGGGAAATGGTCGGCCACCCAGCCCAGCACGAAGAAGGTGGCCTTGGTATCGTGGGTGCGGAACAGGTCCAGGATCTTGCGGACGTTGGCCACCACGCGGGTGGGCTGCAGATGCCAGGTGGAGGGAGGCACCTGCTCCTTGAGATTGTAGGCATGGAACCAGCATTCCACGTCCACGGTCATGAAGTTCTTGACGGTGTCCTGGGGGCGGTGCAGGTCCACCACCTTGTCCATGTGGATTTCCTTCAGCATCTTTTGCACGCGCGGGCTGGAGTTCTTGATGGCGACGCGGCCTCCGGTCTGCTTGACGCGATGCACCAGGTTGATCAGGAATCCAAGATCCTCCAGGTCCCAGTTCTCGTCCGGGCTCACCTGCACGTCCAGGGTCTTCTTGGGATTGAGTTCCAGATCCTTGAGGGTGCGGCTCAGTTCATACGGGCTGCTGCCCACCAGGATCACGGAGCGCTTGGTCTGGTGCTGGTGCACCAGGGTCTTGATTTCCGGGAGGTCCTTCTTGGCGGGAGTGGTGGCGCGGAAGTCCACTACCTTCGCGCGGCGGAGGCCGACCAGATCGCGGTTCTCGCCGCCTTCGAACTGGGGCTTGATCAGCAGGTAGAAGACCGTGTTCACGCATACCCAGACCTCCATCTTGAGCCAGGTCAGGAAGCTCGAGGTGGAAGAGCGGTAGGAATAGTCGAAATGGACCTTGCGCACCACGCTTTCCAGGGAATCGTCGTACCCCAGGATGATCTGCGCCAGGCCGGTGAGGCCGGGCTTGATCCACAAGGTGCGGTCCAGGTAATGGGGGATGGACTTGGAGTATTGCAGGGTGAAATACGGCCGCTCCGGCCGCGGGCCGATGAGGCTCATGTCCCCGCGGAGGATGTTGACGAACTGGGGCAATTCATCGATGTGCAGGGCGCGCAGCCATTTGCCGACCTTGGTCACCCGCGGGTCCAACCCCTTTTTAGCCAACTGGGGTCCCAGATTCTCCGCGTCCACGCGCATGGTGCGGTACTTGAGGATGGTGAAGATCTCGCCGCCGTAGTCGACCTGGCGATTGGAGAGGATGAACGCGCCGGATCCGTCCGCGGCCACGGCATCGTCCTTTTTCGGCTTGAAAATCTGGTACGGGCTGGCGCGCCGGTTGATGCCTATGCGTTGCTGGGAATAGAGTACGGGACCTTTGGATTCCAGCTTGATCAGGAGGGCCACGAAAGGATAGGTGCAGACGAAAAACAGGGTGCCGACCCATCCGACGAATAAATCCGCAAGCCTCTTCGCAACGAGCACGGCCAGGGATGGTTTCATGCAACGCTCCTGCTTGCGGCTCCCGGGCGCTGGGAACTATTCCCCGAAGGAGGAAAACCGGACCGGATTGGAATCATGAGGGCCCGCATTCGCATGCGGCCCGACGGTGCATCGGACGCGATTATTTCCCTCTGTAAGTCCAACGGTGCAGTGTCGACTGGCATGTTCGGCCTTTCGACCATGGGTTCTCCGCGTTCGCCTCGAAGAATCCGTCTTTTTGCTTGTCCAGGGAAAAGGCCTAAGATCCGTTCCCAAAGCACCAAGAAAGATAGGCTTCCGCCGTTCTCCACGTCAACAATTTGTTTGATTTCACGGATCCAGTAACCAAAATGGAATTAAGGTTTTATAGTATCCTCAAAAGATACGGTGTCGGAACCGGTTCCGCAGCCGCCAAAATTGCTCGCCTCCTAGGGGTTTTATACTTTCCTCTTTAAAATTTTGGCGCTGGCAACGTATGCTTGGAACGGAAAAGGGACGCATTTGCTCCGAAAACCGGATTTTGCGGCTGGACTGAAGGCCTTTTGGTTCGGGCTGGTTGCGATTCTATTGGGTCCCTTCACCCTATGGTTCCTCCTGTTCGCCAAAATGCGGCGGAGAATGCTGCTTAAGGCTTCATTCAACCGCACCTTCGCGCTGTTTTCTGCTTTCCTGGCTTTCCAGGTTTTCCTTTTTCTGGCTCCCTTGCATTGGGCCGTTCTGCTTTTACTCTATGGGGTTATGGCCTTGGGAACGGTATGGGCCATGCTCCGGAAGGATCGCGCGGCCCTATTCCGCCTGGGAGGCGGCGCGGCGGACGGTCCGGAGGCCCGGCAGGGCGCATCCGGGAATCCCTCCGCGGCGGAACGGGCCGAAGCCGCGGAATACCTGGCGCTGCGGCAATCCCTCCTGGCCGCCGCCTTGGCGATTTATCCCTTGATCTATATCATGGCCCTGCTCCACAACATCGGCGAGCTGGACAATTTCTCCATCCGCCTGCCCAGCGACGTGTACTCGGACGGATTGCTGTGGATGCTCTATGCCACTCCCTTGGTGGGCTTGGCAGGCCTGTTGGCGTGGAAGGCCTCCTTGCGGCCCGGTTTGCGCGCGCTCATTTTCTTCTACGGTTCCGTGCTGGCGGTGCTGGGATGGATCATGGTCTGGGAGCGCCTGGACCTGTTCCTGGCCGCCCAACTGCAAGGAACCGACCGGGACGCCCTGCTGTTCCCGTTCCGTGCGGAGCAAATCTGGCGCAGCGGGGTGAAGGCGCTTTTCTACGGCGGTTCCTTCCTGCTCGGCATCGGCTATCTGGTGGGCTCCCGGCGCACCAACATCTTCGCCAGGCGGGCCATGTTCCTGGGTCTTCCGTCCCTGCTCATGTACGCGAACATGCTGTTCATGCTGGGAGACTGGAACTTCTACCTGGCCGGCATGCGCGAACGCGCATTCCGGGGGCATGACTACGGCCTGTACCGTTTCGCCGCCCGCGCGCAGTTGGCCCGCACCCCGGCGGCCTACGCAACGCCTTCCCTGCTGGAAGAATGGGCGGAGCTGGAGTACCAGTCCGGCGACGTCGCCAAGGCCGGGGAACTTTTGCGGGCCTTGTCGCGGAAGTGCCGGAGCAAGCCTTACTACGCCAAACCGGGCAAGCGAGCGGACAGCGCCTTGGCCCATATGGACCGCAAAGGGGCCCGGGAAGCGGCGTTGCAATTGGATCTGCCCATCATCAAACCGGCTTCCTATCTGGACCGGGAATGGTATGCGCTGCTGAGCGCGGTCGCGTTCCTCAAGCCCGGCTGGACGGACCTGGAATTGAAGAAACGCCTGCTGGATTTGTCCAACACCGTGCAACTGCATCTGCCCAGGCTGGACAACGTGCCGGAGCTGATCCCGGCCCTGCGGCAACTGCAATTGCCCGTCACCACCTGTTTCCTCACGGCCGATCGCATCAAGACGGCGCTCGCCGCGGGACGCGTCCCCTTCCTGAGCGTCTATGGGCACTGGGTCCCCATCTCGGGGTACGATCCGGGCCGGGACGGATTCTACTACTACGCCTACGACGCCCCGGGCGGCTTCGACTGGTTCCGCAACGAGGATACCGATCTCTTCTACCACCATGAGGGCGAAGCCTTCGGCGGGGAGACCGAAAAGCGCAAGACGCGCGCCTACAGGTACAGTCTGCAGAAGTTCATCTCCCGGGCCGAACTGGAAGATCACATCCTGGACATAGGCGGCGTGGGCATGGTGCTGGGGGACAGCGTTTTCGCGGGCGCGTCCGAACGCAAGGCCGCCTTCCTGGTGGAGCAGGGGGACGTATACTACCAGGACCACGAGAACTACCGGGAGGCCGCGCTCGCCTACCGCCAGGCGGGCGCGCTGCATCCTTGCGATCAGGTCTTCTCGCGGATGGTCTACCTCAAGCGGCGCTACTGGGAGTTCGCCACCGACGCGCGGGACTACCAGAACCTCTTCCACGATTATCCGCCCGGGTGGATGGTCCGGCTCGGTCCCGAAAAGGCGGTGGAAAGGGATATCGTCGCCAAGATCATGGCCGGCCGGCTGGGCTCCTACCTGATGCTGAACTGGTACGTCGCCCCCATGCCGGATACGTCCGCGGAGTCCAAGGCGGCCATGGACACGGCCCTGGCCCTGTTCCGGGAGCTGCACCGGATGGATCCGGACGAACCGCTGTACACGGATTCCCTGGCCACCTTGCTGGCCCGCCGCGGGGACCTGCAGGCCAGCGAGAGCCTGTACGCGGAACTGGCGGGGCTGTATCCTTCCGGAAGCGAATCCGTCTTCTACCGCCTGGCCTGGATCAAGCTGAAGCTGGGACGGATGGATGAGCTTCCGGACCTGCTGGCCCGTTGCCGCGCCTACGACGAGGATGCGAAGTACCTGACCATGAAAGGCGCCGTGTCCATGCGCAAAGGCCGGTTCCGCGGCGCCTATGCGGCCCTTTCCCGGAGCCTGAAGCTGGACAAATCGATAGGGGAGACCCATGCCCTGCTCGCCGACTATTACCGCCATCGCGGGGACAGGCCCAGCATGCAGGTCCACCTCAATTGGCAACGGCGGAGCACCTGAGCGATCCCATGATCAAAGCCGGTCCCCATCCCGCGGCGCCCGTCCGCCATACCGCCGGCCTGCCCGGCTTCGTCTATTTCCTCATGGTGCTGGCGGGACCGTGGCCTTTCCTGCCTTACCTGGGGCGCATGCCTTCCCGCCTGTTCCGCGTCCTGATGGTGCTCGCCGCGGTGGCGCCCTTGCCGGCCATGGCCTGGCTGCCCTTCAACTGGCTGTTCGTTTCCCTCTCGCTGGCGGGTTGGAACCTGGCCTGGGGATTCGCCGCCATGGTGTTCATGCCCATCGAACGGGGAACGCCCTCGCCCGTGCCCGCCTACCGCCGTTTGCGCACTTCCCTGGCCTTGGCCGCGGCGGCCCTGCCCATGGCCGTGCTCCTGGCCAGCATGGAACAATGGCTCTCGGACCTGCTCTGGAGCAGCTACTACCCCATCAACGCCTCGGTGGATTCCATCTCCGCCGAGCTGGGGGTGGTGTGGCTGAACTTCGGCCTGCTGTTGTTCTTCTCCGCCCTGCAGTCCTCCAAGGAAGGGGAGCGGTGGTCCCTTCCGGGCCTGGTGGGCCTCATCCTCCTCGTCACCGGCGCGCATGTGTTCGTGAACCAGCTCCATCTGGCGCTGGTGACCATTCCGCTCTGGCAGGTGGAAGAGCTGGCCATTTTCCCGCCCTGGCTGGACCGGACCCGGCAAATCCTGTTCTTCGTGCTCTGGTTCTCCAGCATCCCCGTCCTGATCCACCATTGCATGCGCTTGTGGCGTTCGCGCCGGAACTTCCTGGGCGCCTACGTGCTGGGCCTGGCCTCGGTGGGCCTGGCCATGCTGGGCCTGGCGGTGGCGACGGGGCTGCCCATCAACTACGCCCTGCTGATGGGGCAGCATTACGAGAAGTCCGGCACGCCCCATAAAGCCATACCCTGGTACTCGCGGGCCCTGGCCTGGAGCCGTTCGGACAACCTGAAGTCCTACCTGCAATTCCGGGTGGCCCTGCTCCACCGCAAAAGCGGCAACCTGGAGGAATCCAAGGAAGCCTTCATCCGGGTGCTGGTGAAGTATTACCACGATTCCCGGCTGCTGCTGGAAGCGCACGAGTTCCGGGATCGGCTGGAGAAGGATCGCGACAGCACCCTCAAGCGGGTGGTGATCCCCGGGATCGAAGCGCGCACGGAATACAAAAGCGCCTATTGCGTGCCCAACTCCCTGGGCCTGGTCCTGAACTATTGGGGCGATCGCAGCGGCGCCAAGCGCATCGGGGCGGAAATCACCCAGCTGGACCACGGCAGCCTCATCACCGATGAGGCCTTTTTCTCCGAGTCCCGCGGCTTCGCGAACATGGTCCTGCCCCTGCGGTCCCTGCGGGATATCTTCAAGCTCATCGATCACGGGATCCCGGTGCTGGCGTTCATCCCGGGGCACGTGATCGCCGTGTTCGGATACGACCAGGTGCTGCAAACCCTGGTGACCTACGATGTGAACACCTACGACATCTGGGACGACCAGCGCTGGAGCGAGTTCAGCCAGGACTGGAGCCACATGTACAACACCATGGGCATCGTGGTCCCCAAGGCCAAGATCCCGGAGCTGAAGGCCATCCTGGGGCGGGATCTGGAGGTGCAGAACGAGGCCTACCTGCAGTTCCTGATCGCGCAGATGAACGAGGACGACATCAACCGGCGGGCCCTGCACCTGGGGCGGTCGGCCGGCCACGGCTTCTTCTTCGCGGACTGGGAGTACGAGAACCTCATCGGCAAACGCCCCTTGCCCGCCGTGAAGGACTCCGTGATCGGGAGCTTCCTCATCGGCCACGACGTCTACGAGAGCCAGATCCTCGAGTACCTGCAAAGCCTGTATCAGCGGGGCGATTACGCGCGCGCCATCTCCTTCATCGAACGGTACCGCAAGGAGAACCGGTTGTCCAGCGGCATGGCGACCCTGCTGGCGGGCTGCTACTACCGGATGGGGGACGACGGCAAAGCCGGCGACGTATTGCTGGGCTACATCGACCTGGACGAACAGGAAGCGGTCACCCTGGAGTTCCTCCTGGGCCAGGGCTACGTGCAGGACGATCCGGAGACGGCGCGGCGTATCGCCTTGAAGCTGCTGGAGTCGGAGGACAAGATACCCGGGTCCGCGGCGGAACTGGCCTTCTGGACCTGGCGCAAGCATACCACTGTGGATTTCCGCAACATCGACGAGGCCCTGGCGGTGATGGAAGGGTACCTGGTGAAGTGGAACCCGTACGATCGCCAGGCCCTGGCCGAATTGCTGGAGGCCTTCAAGCTCAAGAAGTTCCGGGCCGACGACGAGTTCAACCAGCGCAATTGGGAAAAGAAGATCCGCATCTACCGCAACCGCTTCGAATCGGGAGCGTAGCCCGGGATGAAACTCCTTGCCGCCCTCGGTTCGGGCCTTTTGTTCCTGTCCGCCTGCGGCGGATCGCCCCCTCCGCCTCCCGAAGACCCGGCCGCCCGCAAAGATCTGGATGCCTTCTTCCTCCGCTTCCGGCAACGCGTCCAGGAAGGCCGGGCGGACTCCCTGCCGCCCTACCTTTCGCGGGAATCGCTCAATTGGATCGACGACATGCGCCGCGCTTCCCGGACGGAACCTCCCGGGTACCTGGCGGAGCGTCCCTTCCACGAAATCCTGGCCATCCTGGCCCTGCGCGTGGAGCGGCGTCTCAATCCGGGCTTCGACGATCGGCCCGTCTCCATCCTGGACAAGCTGGTGATCCAGAGCTGGCCGGTGCGCAAGAGCCTGCTCAAGACCGAGATCGGCGAGTCCAAGGTGCGCGGAAACGTGGGGGAAATAGGCCTCCGGGAAGCGCCCAACGTTCCCGTTTTCCATTTCGAACGGGAAGGCGGAGGTTGGAAATTCCACCTCGTCAAATCCCTGCCCTTGATCCTGCAAGGCGCGGAGTCCCTGGCCCGGCAGCGCAAATCCACCCATCTGGAACAGGCGGTTTTCATCCTGGAACGGTTCGGCGGGCGGACGGTGCTGCCCGAAGATCTGAAACGCTGAAGCCGGGACCGGACCGGGAGCGCGGGAGTTGCATCCGGACCTCCGAGGGTTTTATACTGGGAGCGTCATACGGGAAGTGTCTTATGCCGAAGCCATTGGTCAATACATCCGGGAACGTTTATATTTTCCCCCATGCCGGAACGCGAACAACTGCCAGGGGAAAACCGCGAACTCGATCCAGCGGCCTACGACTCTTTCGGGAAAGAGGGGAAACTGGCCACGGTGAGCTGGTATCTGGTGACGATCGGCATCGCGCTGTTGGTGCTGGCGGCCCTATGCCTGTATCTGGGGCGGACCGGGCACACGGACTTCTTCAAGCACAAGGATTTCGCCTTGAATCCCGCCGCTTTGAGCCGGTATCTGCTGCTGGCGGGCCTGTTCGCCTATGCGGCCGGCAGGGCCATCACCTACTATCGCCGGTTCCGCAAGCGCGAATCCGGCTGAACCCGCGATGATACAGGTCGAGGATCTCCGGAAGACCTACCGCATCGGATTCTGGCGCAAGTCCGTGGAGGCTTTGCGCGGGGTCAGCTTCGAAGTCAAGCCGGGCGACCTCTACGGATTCATCGGGCCCAACGGCGCGGGCAAATCCACCACCATCAAGATCCTGCTCGGCTTGCTCAAAGCCGGTTCCGGCCGGGCTTCCCTGATGGGTTCGCCCGCAGGCTCGCCCCGCAGCCGCCTGGAAGTGGGGTTCCTGCCCGAACAGCCCTACTTTTACGACTATCTGAGCGGCCGGGAATTCCTCCGGTTCTACGGCCAATTGTCGGGCCTGAAGTGGGGGGAGTTGAAGAAGCGCGTGGCGGAAGTCTCCGAATTGGCGGGGGTGCGCCGCGACGCCATGGATCGCAAGCTGCGCACCTACAGCAAGGGCATGCTGCAGCGCATCGGCCTGGCCCAGGTCCTGCTTTCCCGGCCGCGCCTGGTGATCCTGGACGAGCCCATGTCCGGCCTGGATCCGCTGGGCCGCCGGGACGTCCGCACCCTGCTCCAGAACCTGCATGCCCAGGGGATCACGGTTTTCTATTCCAGCCACGTGTTGAGCGACGTGGAAGCCATTTGCACGCGCCTGGCCATGGTCGTGAACGGCCAGATCCGCCGCGAGGGGACCGTCGCCCAGGTGCTGGAGGGCGAGGCGGAACATTACCAGGTGGTCCTATCCTCCGAAATCAAGCCCGGAGACGTTCCCAGGGGCGCGGGCACGGCCCTGGATGCGCGCACCGTTTCCTGCCAGGACCTGGATTCCCAGCGCGCCCTGCTGCAATGGGCCTTGGCCCAGGGCTTGGGCGTGCTCTCCGTGAGCCGCAACCGGCATACGCTCGAGGACGTCCTGGCCGAAGAGGTGGCGAAAGGCGCATGAAACCCATCCTGATCATCGCCGTGAACGCCTTCCGCGAAACCGTGCGCGACAAAATCCTCTACAACCTGGTGCTCTTCGCCGTCGGCCTGATCTTCTTCTCCCTGATGCTGGGCGAATGGTCCGTGTTCGCCAGGCAGACCGTGATTTCCGATTTCACCCTGGCGGTGATGTCCCTGGTGGGCCTGATGATGTCCATTTTCGTGGGCATCGGCCTGATCCAGAAGGAAATCCAGCGCAAGACCATCCTCACCCTGCTGGCCAAACCGCTTCCGCGCTGGCATTTCATCGTCGGCAAATACCTGGGCCTGCTGATGGTGCTTGCCCTGAACTTGGCCTTCATGACCCTGGTCTTCTTCCTCCTCCTGATCCTGATCGGCACCCGGCCCCAAGCGGATCTGCTGCTGGCCATCTACCTCATCTTCGTGGAAATGGCGGTCATCACCGCGGCGGCCCTGCTCTTCTCGGCCTTCTCCACGCCCACCCTCAGCGCCCTTTTCACCCTGGGCGTCTACGTCGCCGGCCATCTCTCCGGGGACATCGTGAACCACCTGGCCTTCATCCACAAGTTCGGTTCCCGGCTTCCGGGAACGCCGGTGATAAATCCCTTCACGGAAAAGATCATCAAGGGGGTGTACTACCTCATCCCCAACATGGAGAATTTCAACATCCGGGCGCGGGTGGTCTACGATCTGCCCATCGGCGAGCATTACGTGCTCTACAACAGCCTCTACGGCCTGGTGTTCATCGGAATCTACCTGTTCATCGCCGGCCTGTGGTTCAACAAGCGGGACTTCATCTAACCCCTTCTTCCCTCACTCCGCCTCCAATATCCCTTCCAACGGGTATGCCTCTTCCAGGGTATGCACCGCGCCTTCCGGAGTCAGTTTGCTGGAGAAAAGGCCGAACCCCTGCACGGGGAATTCCGGGATGGAGAACAGGCCATGGTCCGCCACGTACCGCCCCACCCACTCCTCCCGGCACTCCCGCACGCGGGCCAAAGTGACGTGCGGGAAGAATTTGCGGGTATCGGGCGGCACGCCGTTGCGCGCCAGCGCGCTTTCGACCTTGTGCCGCAGGCGCAGCAAGTCTTCATTGCGGGGCACGCCCGCCCATAAGGTATCCGGGTCCCCGCGCAGGGGGAAAAGGCCCACCCCCCGCAAGGAAAGGTAAAAGGACCGGGTCAGGACGCTTCCCAGGCTTTTGCGCACGGCCTGGAAGGTGTCCGGATCCGTTTCGCCGATGAACCGCAAGGTCAGGTGATACCGTTCCGATTCGATCCAATCCGCGCCCGGCAGTCCGGCGGCGATTTCCGCCAAACGGTCCCGGACGGTTTCCGGCAGGTCCACGGCGATGAACAGCCTAGGCATCGCGGGTTTCCTTTTCGATCCAGTCCAGATACTCCGGGTTGCCCCCGGACAAGGGCCAGAAAACCACGCAGGGAACCTGGTACCCGTGCATATCCTTGACCATGCGGATGATCCCGTCCTGGCGCGAGGCTACGGTCTTCGCCATCAGGACGCATTCTTCGGCCGTTTCCAGCTTGCCCTGCCACCAATACACGGAACCCATGTTGTCGAGGATGTTGATGCAGGCGACCAAGCGGGATTCCAATAACGCCGTGCCTATCCGGAGGGCCTCTTCCCGGTCCCTGGCGGTGATATATGCGACTGTCGCGGCCATGTTTCCGGAGTCAGGTTGGCGGATGCCCCATGCGCGGGGACCCGGGGTTTAAGGTACTAAAAACGGCCTTGCGCCGGGACAAATTGGTATGATATTGGAACCATCGCCATGCTGAATCCGCAAAGACGCCGCGCCGTCCGTAAAGCCCTTTGCGGCTTCATTCTCGCCATCGCCGCCCTGGGGCCGCCGCGCCCGGCTTTCGGTTTCGTTTTCCTGGATACGTCCCAACCCGGGAGCGCCGCCCCGGCCGATTCCGGAACGCGCCGGGAATCCGGAATCCTCGTCACCGATACGGGTGCCGCGCTCCCTTCCCCGGAGGCGTCGCCGGACTCGTCGGCTCCTTTCCGCCCCGCGGCGGCGGCGCGCGCGGAAAGGGTCCGCGAGCATTACGGCAACGTCCTGTTCCTGAGCGCGGACAGCAAACTGGTCTATGCCTACCTGGGCGTGCTCAAAGCCCTGGAGGAATTCGGCCTGGAACCGGACGCCGTCCTCGCGGAGTCGAAAGCCGTGGTGGTGGGCGCGGCCTGGGCGCTGGGATATGACGCCGCGACCCTGGAAAAGGAATTCCTGCGCCGCCCCCTGGAAGGCTATCTGCGCCCCTTGCCTTTCGCGTCCGCATCGGACGGCGCCTTCCGGGTTTCCGGACCGGAAGCCATGCAGTGGGAAATCCCCCTGGGCCTGCAAAGCCTGCAAGCGCCCGGATCCAAATGGAGCGATGTCACCGTCGGCGCATCCGGGGAATTCCTCCACCTGTCCTGGATGGTGGCCCGGTTGACCCACGATGCGCCCGCGGGCCCGGTGGAGGATCTCTCGGGAACGCCCCGCCGCCTGGCCGTGCAGGTCTCCGATCTCGCTTCCGAGAAGGAGGCGGTCCTGACGGAGGGCGGGCTGCAGAACATCGTCAAAGGTTCCCTCTTGCCCGCCGACGTGGTCCGCCGGCGGCAGCGCCTCTGGCCTTACGCGTCCGGTTCCCTGCTGTCCGGGCATGCGGTCCTGTCCGACAGATTGCCGTTCACCTGCGACCGGATCATCCTGGTGCAGCCGGGCCACCGCCTGCGGCCGCCGGCCTTGGAATCCGGGCCCACCCCCTGGACCGACTCCCTCAACCTGCGCGCCATGCGCCGGGTGGGAGCGTCCAGGCCCGGGACGGAAGGCGCGCCGGCCGTTCCGGCCAAGACCATGTCGATCGAACTGGAACCGGAAGGGGAATTCGATCCCCGGGAAACCGATCCCCGCCGCTGGATCGATCTGGGTTATACCTCCGCGCTGCGATCGATGGACGTCCTGCAAGCGGTCCTGGCGCCCAAAAAGGCGGCGCCTTCCGCCACCGCGGCGAAAGCGGAGGGGCAACTGGGGCTCAACCGGCTTTCGGTCAATCCCCTGGCCTCGGGCGGACGGCAATTGCTGCTCGATATCATCCGGACTTCGGAAGGGGATGCGGACGACAGCAGCGGGGACGGGGCCATCTCCGCCCTGGTGAATTCGGGCTTCTATACCGACCTGGACCTGGAATGGGCCAAGGGCAACAGCGAAGAGAAGGCCATGCTGGTCTTCGATGCCAAGGAAAAATCCAAGGTGAGCTTCCGGGCCGGGTACAATTTCACCTTTGCGGGCGAGGAACTCCCCGACAGGGCCCCGGAAGTCTACGGAGGCCTGGCCTGGAACGAACCTTTCTACATCCCTTTCCAGGCGGATCTGGGGGTCCTGTTGGGCGGGCATAAGCCGGGATACGAAGCCAGGGCCATGATCGCTCCCATCTATCCGCTGCATCTGGAATTGGGCCTGACGCGGACGCATTGGGAGACGCTCTATCCGTTCGATCCGCCCAGGGAGGCGCGCGACCTGGGCGCGGGCTATCTCCGCCTCAACCGGACCCTGTCCGAGGTGTTCCTCAAGATCTTCCCGATGCGCTCGGCCTATCTGCGCACCGCCATCCAAAGGCATGAAATGGAGCTCCCCGGCCTGGGGGGCGGGGCCGAAGAGGACGAGTTCTCGTACCTGTCCACGGATTTCCAGGAGACGGCCTTTCTGGGGCTGGGCAAGCCGGATGCCCTGGGAAGCCATCCCTACACCCTGCGCCTGCGCTACCGCAACCTGAACCGCGTCAACACCATCGGGCAGGTGCGCTACGCCACGTCCAGCCTGGAGTCGCGGGTGGGCGTCCGCTTCGGGGACTTCCGCCTATCAGACCAATATTTCTGGTCGGACCAGCGGAACCAGGCCTCCACGATCTTCGACCTCATCGAGGCCGGGACCATCGATGCCTTCACGTTCCAGGAGGAGTATTTCCTCCGCTACCTGCGATCGACCAATTTCCAGGACGTGAAAATCGAATACAGTCCCGTTTTCGGGAGGGCGGGCCTGCGGTTGACCGCGGGCGCCTATCGCAACTACGGCGGGGCCCTGTTCCCGCAGCAAACCGAATACCTGACCTATGACCATTGGGATTTCCCGGTCCGGTTCCATTGGGAAGCCCAGGCCGGATGCGTGACGCCGCTGGGGACCTTGCGGGCGGGCATGGGAGGGCTGGAAGACCGGAAGCCCTTCTACTTCCTCAGGCTGGGAACGGGATTCGAACTGGGGTTCGACCGGACCGAATGACGGCTCAGCCGCCGATCTGGTTCATCGGCTGCAGGATGCGCGGCAAGCGCTCCGTGGGTTTCAGCGCCATCACCTCTCGCAGGATCTCCGGGTAGTCCAGCCGATCGCGGCCCCGCAACTCCACGCCCGTATCCGAAAACAGGCAGGAGCGCAGCTTGCCGGTGGCGGACAAGCGCAGGCGCGAACAGGCGCCGCAAAAGGGCTTCGATTCGGACGCGATGAAACCGAGGCGGCCCCCGCGCCGGGTGCGGAACCCGAAGGACGTGGAATCCTCCGCGGAGGCCACCGGCTCCAGCCCTTCCTCCCCGCCCAGCCGCTCGATCATCTCGTCCGCGGCCATGAAGCGTCCCTCGTGCCCGCCGATGGCGGGACCCACCCGCATCAGCTCCAGGAACCTGACTTCCACGCCATGCTCGGCGGAAAAATCCGCGAAAGCGGGGAGCTCGCCGTCATTGAGGCCGCGAAAAACGATGGTGTTGACCTTCACCTCGAATCCCATCGCCCGGGCGCGCAGGATGGCCGCGTGGACCTTGCGGAAATGGGGGCTTCCCGTGATGGCCCGGAACGTCTCCTCATGCAGGCTGTCCAGGCTGACGTTGATATGCCGGCAGCCGATGTCGCGCAGGAGCGGCAGTTTGTCCGGCAGGAGAAGGCCATTGGTGGTGAGGCCGAATTTCCGCCACCCGGTCCGCCCCAGCGTTTCCATGATGGAGTCGAACTCGGGCCGGACGGTGGGTTCTCCGCCCGTCACCCGGATTTCCTCCACGCCCATGGAAGCCAGCGCGGCGCAGATGTCTCCAATCTCGGACGGAGTGAGCAGGCGGTTGGACGGTTGGAAACGCGTTCCTTCCGGCATGCAATAGAAACAGCGGAAGTTGCAGGCATCGGTCAATTGCACCCTCAGTTTGCGGATATGCCGGCCATGAGGGTCTTGAAGGCGCATCTCCATAAAATAGCTAATATGGATTTCCCGGCAAAAAAATGTAACTTTCTATCCGGATTCAGTGCTAGGCCGGGCTGATGCCTCCGGGTGCCGGTGGTTCCAAGTGGATTTCCGGCCATCAACCAACAGCAGCAGAAGTTCCCAGCGGGCGGAGCCGAGGCTTTGCCGGCGGGCCTTGAAGAGGCGTTCGCGCCGATTTGTCATCGTAAGCAGGACCAATATGAATACTACAGTCATCAAAGAAAAACCGGATTTGCTTTTTAACAATCCCCTGAAACAAAAAGTATACGTCTTCCTGAAGAACAATCCGGGAAAAGACTTTGAAACCTTCCAGGTGCTCTCCGGGGACGCGGCCGTGTCCCGGCAGCATTTCAACGAGGTGGAACAAGCCGTCAAGGCCAGGGAGGAACGGGAAAGACCGCGCGCCGGTTCCAGGGACGTCAACTCCTTGTTCCTGATGGGCGGACTCTTCGACAAGCCCAGAAGCGGACAATCGGACACTCCAGAAGCAAAGGAATCGACGTTGAAAAAGATCGAAAAGAAGAAATTGAACGAAAAGGCCAAGCAGTACATCAAGGAGCATCCCGGATGCACTTACGATGAACTGGTGAAAGGCCTCGACTTCACGGAGCTGTCCAAGCCCCATTTTTTCAGCATGAAGACGCAGCTCAGGAAAAAGGGGATGATTCCCGAAGAGAGCCGCACGCGGCGCGGCCGCAAGGCGGGAGAGAAGAAGCCCGGGAGCGGGCCCCGGGAAATCCCGAGCCCTCCCGTTTCCTCCACCAAAACCATAGAGATTCTCGAATCCATCGATGCCACCGGATTTTCCGATGAAGTGCGGGAACACTACAAATCCCATGTGCTTCCCCTTTTGCAAAGATTGGTCACCCAAGGGGAGAAGCTCCAGATGGTGTTCCTTTCCGATCCGCCCACCATCGAATTGCGGCGCAGCGTCCGCTGAACGTCCCGCGGGACGGCGCCCTCCCGTCTCGGATTTCCGGAACCGCTTTCCATCCGGCCGCGCTATATTAACTGGCCGGGGGGAGTCGGAGGACGGGTATGGACTTGGTTGCGGCCCTGGCTTTGGCCGGGGAAGGCTGCTCCCGGCGCAAGATCGCCCGCATCCTGGGCGTCGGCCGCAATACCCTCAAGAAATACCTCCCGGCCCCGGACCGGACCGGTCCCGCGGCGGAACCGCAGGGGAAACTCGCACGTTACCATGGCCCGCTGGAGGAAATGCTCCGCGCCCGCCCGGCCTGCCGGGCCGTGGAGGTTTTCCGCCATCTGAAAGCCGAGGGCTATTCCGGCGGCTACGATCCGGTCAAGCGGAAGGTGCGGGCGTTGCGGCGGGGCAAGGGGGAAAAAGCGGCGCCGGTCCCGGGAGAACGCGCCCAGGCGGATCTGGGCAAGGTGGAGGCCGGCGCCCGCACGCTGTTCCTGTTCACCCTGGCGCTGGATTTCTCCGGGCGCATTTATGCCGAGTTGCTGGAACGCACGGACCTGGACGGCTTTCTGGATTGCCACGCGAAGGCCTTCCGGTATTTCCAGGGCGTGCCCGCGGAAATCGCCTATGAGAAGTCGCGCAACCGCCTGCTCAAGGCCTTGGTAGGCGCCCGGGGACTGAATCTCCCCATGACCCGGTTCGCCGGCCATTACGGGTTCCGGGCGGTCGAGGCGCCCCCGACGGCGCCTTGGTCCGCGGGCCGCCTCAAGCGGCCTCTACGGATGATGGAAACGCTTTTCCTGAAGGACTATCCCCTCGGTTCCCTGGAAGGCGCCAATGCCGCCCTGCTTGGATGGCTGCAGGGACGGGAAGGCGCCGCCGATGCGGTTACCGTCAACGGCAGGTTTGCCCGCGAGCAGGCGGCCCTGCGGCCGCTCCCGAAATCCGGATTCGCGCGTTTCCGCCTGAAATTGCAGGAAAAACAGGAGCTGTGACGGTTTGGATCGGATCCACCGGCCCAGATTCTCCGCCGGATGATTCGCGAAAATAATGCTTGGGTTGAGGAACCCATTGTGATTAATTTCAGGATTGGCCGGCGCCCGGTGTGTCCAGGAGACACATGCAAGTTACGGGTCAGGGCCGGTTCCGATGCGCAGATGCCGGGGGCGCTCGGGGACCAGGCGAGGCGGAGCCTCGAAGACATCCCGGATGACGCGCGGCGCAAGCCGCTCCCAACGGCGCACGGTCGCCGACAAAAGAGTCCCCCCTTGCCGCTGCGAGGGGGGACTCGCTTTTATCCTTCTTTCCCATTCTATATTGGTTCCATGAACATCAGGGATTTGGAGTATTTCGCGGCGGTGGCGGAGTTGAAGCATTTCCGCCGGGCCGCGGAGCGGTGTTTCGTGTCCCAGCCTACCTTGAGCGGCCAGCTGAAGAAGCTGGAAGAGGAGTTGGGGGTGAGCCTTTTCGAGCGCGGCGCCCGCGGAGTGCAATTGACGCCGGCGGGCGAGGGCCTGCTTCCGCATGCCCTCGGGATCCTGGACCAGGCCCGCCGCCTCGCGGAAGCCGCCCAGGCCCTCAAGGATCCGCGCTCGGGCCCTTTGAAACTGGGAGTGATACCCACCCTGGCGCCGTACCTGATGCCGTTGGTGGTTCCCATGACCCATAAGCTGCATCCCCGCCTGGACCTTTTCCTGTCCGAGATGCAGACCCGGGATTTGCTGAAGGCTCTGGCCGAAGGCCAGGTGGAAGCGGGCTTTTTGGCCCTGCCTTTGAACCAGCCGGGCCTGGTTTCGGAGGAAGTTTTCGAAGAGCCCTTCTATCTCGCCGTGCCGTCCGGCCATGCCTTGGCCCGCAAGGCCCCTTTGGCGGCCGACGATCTGTCCGGCCAGACCCTGTATCTGCTGGAGGAGGGCCATTGCCTCAAGGATCAGGCCCTGGCGGTATGCCGCCAGACCGGCGCCCGTGAGCATCCGTATTTCCGCGCGAGCAGCCTGGAGACCCTGCGCCAGATGATCGGATCGGGGAACGGTGTCACCTTGATGCCTTGGCTGGCGGTGAATGCGCCCATCAGCCGGGCCGCGTGCATCCGGTACCTCCCCTTCAAGGCCCCCGGCCCCAACCGGAAGATAGCCCTGGTATGGCGCAAGGGCGCGCCGCGGGGGGAATTCCTGGCCAAGTGGGCCCGGGACATCGGCCGGCACCTGGAAAAGGTGGCGGGAAAGGCGGCGGAAAGGGCGGCCGCGCAAACGGGCTGAGGGCTTGAAGGCCTTAGGGTCTAAGGGTCTAAGAGCCTAAGCGCCCGGGAACGGCCGATGGCTTTTCACTTCTCAACTTTTCGCTTCTCAAGCGGCCCGCAATGGGGCCGATCCGTTCGCTTCCGCGGCCATTTGCCGGAGCAGGGCATTGCGTTCCGGGTACAGTTTTCCGCCCACGGCGAATCCCATCAGCGCTCCCCGTTCGTCGCGGAAGGCGGCCCTGGCTCCGTCCGGCTCCGCATGCGACAGCCATTCGCCCTTGGCGCCCGCGGGCGGCGTCAGCACGGCCACGGGATAGGCGGGAGTCTTGATCAGCACCGGCATGAGGGGGAATTCCACCGCCGCCGGCATTCCCGCCAGGATTTGGCCCAAGGCCTTGGCGGCATGGTTGAGGGGCATGACGAAGGGCAGCCAGCGGCCGCCTATCTCGGCGCAATCGCCCAAGGCGAAGATATCCGGATGGGATGAGCGCAACTCCGCATCCACCGCGATGCCGCGCGCGGTCTTCAGCTCCAGGAGCCGGGCCAGTTCCAGGTTGGGATCGAATCCGATGGCGGAAAGGAGAACGTCCGCCTCCACCGAATCGCCGCCCCGCAACCGGGCCAGCCAGCCTTCGCCGGATTTGGCCACGGCCTCCAGGCCCTGGCTGAGCTTCCAGCGCACGCCCAATCCGGACAGGGCCGCTTGCAGGGCCCGGCCTATCCCTTCCGGAACCAAGCCGGCCAGGGGAACGGCGCCGGTTCCGATGACGGTGACCTGGAAACCCGCCTGGGAAAAATCATGGGCGAATTCGCAGCCGATCAGGCCCGCGCCGAGGATGGCCAGCCGCCGGCCTTTTTCCAGGTGGCGGCGGAATTCGCGGTACTGCCCCAGGTTGTTCACGGAATGGATGCGGGCGCCGTCCCCCAGGCTCACCGCGGGCCTGCGGGCCCGGGCGCCCACCGCCAGGACGAGTTTGTCGAAGCCGATTTCCAGTCCCTGCTCCGTGACGAGGCGCTTGGCCGCCGCGTCCGCCAGCACGATGTTCTGATGGGCCATGAGCCGCGCCCCCAGCTCCCTGGCCATGGATGCCGCATCCTTCATCACCAGTTGATCCGCGGTCTTGCCCGCTCCCATGGCCGCGGACAATTGCGGCTTGGAATAATAGGCGCCGTCGTCGGCGGTGAGGATGGTGAGCGGGGTGGAGGCGTCCCATTTGCGGAATTCCCTGGCGACTCCATAGCCCGCCAGGCCGGAACCGACGATCACAACGCCAGATGCCATGGCTACCCTTTCAGCTCGACCATTTCGAAGTCCGCCTTGAAGGTGCCGCAATCGGGGCAGCTCCAGGTCTCGGGAACGTCCTGCCAGCGGGTGCCCGCGGCGATCCCCTCCTCGGGAAGGCCCGCGGCCTCGTCATAGATGAATCCGCATACGATGCATTTCCACTTCTTCATGTCTTCTCCTCCGGCCCTCAGGCCTTGACCTTGCTCAACGTTTGCCGATATTGGTTGGCGTGCTTTTCCTCGATGCGGGCCAGCGCCGCGAAGCGTTTGGCGGCCAGCGCCAAGGTGTTGCGGAACAGCTCCGCATGCTCCTTGGATTCCGCGATCTGCTCCTCCAGTTCGCGCTTGGCGGCGAGATTGCCTTCCTTCTCGGCGTCCCGCTGGAAGCCGGGGTACATTTCCGTGTACTCGTAGGTTTCCCCTTCGATGGCCAGCTCCAAGGCTTTTTCCGTGCCCACCAACCGGGCCGGATAGATCAATTCGGCGTGGGCCAGGGCGTGCTTGATTTCCTGGGCCGCGGTTTCCTCGAACACCCGGGCCACTTCAACGTGCCCGTTGGCCCGGGCGATTTTCGCGAAGTGCAGGTATTTCATGTGCGCCATCGATTCGCCCGCGAAGGCCGATTCGAGGTTTTTCAGGGTAGCGGATTGGCTGTCGTTCATATTACCTCCGGGTTGGTGTCCTGGCTCTGATTGCCTTGGATACAAGGTAGCGCAATGCAGGGTGGGACGGCCAATCGTTTGATCCGATGCGCCCGATAGGCGGCGCCTATCGTACGTTCGAGCAGGGGAACGATTTCCGGTTGCGGGGTGTGGTGGGGGAGGCGCACGTGGACGCCCGCGCGGCCTGCGGCGACAAAGGCATCGATCGAAAGCAGGCCCGTCTCAGGCCTGTTCTTCGAGCAGCTTGCGGATCCGTTGCAGTTCCTTCAGCTTCTCCATGCCCAGGACCGGGTAGCGCATTTTCAGGCCCTTCAGGGTGTCCAGCAGCACCCGGGAAATGATGAGCCGGGCATTCATCTTGTCATCGGCCGGGATGGCGTACCAGGGCGCCAGTTCCGTGCCGGTCTCGGCCAGGCAGGCCTCATAGGCTTTCATGTAATCGCTCCAGCGGTCGCGTTCCTGGATGTCGCCGATGTCGAACTTCCAGTTCTTCTCCGGCCTTTCGATGCGCGAGAGCAGGCGCTTCCGCTGCTCCTCCTTGGAGACGTGCAGGAAGAATTTGACCACCCTGGTCTTGCCGCGGTGGAGGTGGTTTTCCGAATCCACGATGGATTGGTAGCGGCCCCTCCAGAATTCCTTGGCCTTGATTCGATCGGGATCGAAGCCCTGGGCGCGCAGGAATTCCGGATGCACTTTGACCACCAGGACTTCCTCGTAATAGGACCGGTTGAAGATGCCGATGCGGCCCCGCTCCGGGAGCCGGCAATTGGTGCGCCAGAGGAAATCGTGCTTCAGCTCCTCTCCGCTCGGCTTCTTGAAGCTGAAGACCTGGCAGCCCTGGGGATCGACCCCGGACATGACATGCTTGATGGCGCTGTCCTTGCCGGCGGCGTCCATGGCCTGGAAGATCACGAGCAGCGCGTATTCATTGGAGGCATACAGCCGCTTTTGCAGTTCGCTGAGTTCCTCCTTGCCGGCCATGAGGGCGTTGCGGTAGTCCTTTTCCGTTTGGTAGAAGGGCTTGACCCTGGTCGGCCATTTGCGGAAGTCGACCTTTTCCCCCGGCGGAAGGCGGAATTCCCCGATGTCTATTCTCATGCCTGGAATGTATCAAAATTCCGGCGCTTTCAAGCGTGCACCCCCAGGCTTTCCAGCACCGCTTCCAATTGCGCCTTCAAAGGCGTGACGGGCTTCCTGATCAAGGTCTCGAAATCCTTGCTTTTGACTTCCAGGGCCCCCTGGCGGATGGCCGCGTGGATGCCGACCGCGAAGGGCACCATGTCCTGGGGCACTCCCATGCGGCCCATGGCCTTGCCGAGCCCGGTATCGTTCACCTGCAGAAAGGAGACTTCGCGGCCCAGGATCCTGGACAGCGTCGCCGCCATGTCCCGGTAGGTCGCGGAAGGACCGGACAGTTCGTAGGTTTTGTTCTCGTGTCCGCTGCCCAAGAGCACGTTCGCCGCCGCCAGGGCGTATTCATGGCGCGGGGCCCAACTGACCCGGCCGCTCCCCGCGGAGGTGGCCAAAGGTTCTCCCGCCAGGATGCTTTGGATCAACCCCAACTCGTTCTCGATGTACCAATTGTTCCGCAGCAGGGTGAACGGGATCCCGGTCCTGAGGATGGCGGACTCCGTGGTCCGGTGCACCTCCGCCAGCCAGAGGGTGGTGGTATCCGCCTTGGCGGCGCTGGTGTAGGCCAGGTATCCGACCTGCGCCCGCTTGGCGGCCGCCACGGCGTTGAGGTGCTGGCGGGTGCGCGTTTCGTTGTCGCCCATGACGGATATGATCAGCAGGCGATCGATGCCGGAAAAGGCGGCGGGCAGGGAATCGGGATCCTCGAAATCCCCGTAGCGCACTTCCACTCCCGCGGCCTTGAAGCCCTCCGCCTTTTCCGGCTCGCGTACGCTCACCGCCACGTTCCTGGGCGGCACCGTGGCCAGCAAATATTCCACCACCTTGGATCCGAAATGCCCGTTCGCCCCGGTCACCAGGATTTTCATACCCCTCTCCTTTGGTTAGGATGGACCCGCATCCGCGGCGGCAGGCGGCGGATGCGGCCATCGACGCGTATAACATAGGTGTTGCCGGTTCGGGGCGAAATCGAAATCAGCGGTTTCAGCTTGCCGGTCTGGCCGCGGACCCGGAGCGAAACCGAGCCGACCTGGTTGCCTCGTTGAGCAACTCCTCGATTTCATCGAGGATCATGTAAGGCGTGAAGGGCTTGTGGATGAAATGGCTGTTGGCCGCCACCAGACTGTCCTTGGCATTGGGCACCTCGGGATAACCCGACATGAACAGGACGCGCAGGTCCGGACGCAGGGATCTCAGCTGATTGACCATTTCGATGCCGTTCAGCCTGGGCATGACCACGTCCGTGAGGATCAGGTCGATGGTTCCGGCATGGGTGCCGCCGATTTCCAATCCTTCGATGCCGTCTTGCGCTTCGAGCACCGTATACCCGTGTCCTTCCAGCACTTTTTTGAGCAGGCGCCTCACCGTGGTTTCATCTTCCACGAGCAGAATGGTTGCGGTTTCCCCGGAGGCGAAAGGCGCCCGGACCGCCGGCGCGGGAATCTCGGAATCGCATCCTTCGGCGGTGGGCAGATAGATCGAGAAGGTGGAGCCCTGGCCGTTCCCGCTTTCCAGGAAGATGCTGCCTCCGCTTTGGATGACGATGCCGTAGACGGTGGACAGGCCCATCCCGGATCCCTTGCCGAACGCTTTGGTCGTGAAGAACGGCTCGAAGACATGCGCTTTGACCTCGTCGCTCATGCCGCTTCCGGAATCCTTGACGGACAGCATGGAGAAGGAACCGGGAACCAGGGAAGGATTTTCCCCCGCGGACTCAGCGGTCACAATCACGGCGCGGGTGCGGATGGTGATTGTGCCTGCCGCGGAAATGGCATCGCGGGCATTCACGACCAGATTCATCACGACCTGTTCGATTTTCCCGGGATCCACTTTGACGCTCCGCAGCGCGGTATCGAACTCCAGCTCCAGCTCGATGTTCTCCCCGAGGATGCGTTTCAGCAATTTGCCCAAATCCCTGATCAAGGCATTGAGATCCACGATCTTGGAAGAAAGCATTTGCTTGCGGGAGTAGGCCAGCAATTGCTTGGTCAAATCCGCGGCCCGGGCGCCGGCATTCTTGATTTCCAATAGGTTCCCATGCACGGGATTGGGCGCGTCGATCATGGCCAGGGAAATCTCGCTGTATCCGGTGATTGCGGTCAGCAGGTTGTTGAAATCGTGGGCAATCCCGCCGGCCAGCTTGCCGACGGATTCCATCTTCTGGGCCTGGAAGAGCTGGTCTTGGACAAGGCGGAGAGACTCTTCCGCTCTGCGCCGTTCGATGGCGATCGCGGCGGCCCGGGCCAGGGTTTCCAGCCGGTTCAATTCCCCTGCGGCGGGAATCCGGGTTTCCATGAAATAGAGCGAGAAGGTGGCGAGGATCCTTCCCGACGACGAAACGACGGGAATGCACCAACAGGCCCTGAGCCCGTGCTGCAAGGCCAGCTCTTGATATTCCTGCCAGCGCGGATCCGTGGAAATATCGCCCGCCACCACTTTTTCGCCGTTGCCGCCGTAACCGGAGACCGAGCCCGCGGCCATGCCTTCGAGCGACGAGATGAAACCCCTGGGAAGGCAAGGCGACGCGCCATTGGACAACTGGCGTCCATCGGGAGAAAGCAGGAAAATGGAAGCGCAGGCGCCTTCGAAAAGGGCTTCCGCGTTGCGCGTCATGGACTCGAGCACCGTAGGCAGGGGAGATCCGAGCGCGATCGTCTCCAGGATGCTTTTCTGCATCGCAAGGTCCGCGCTGGATTCCTCCGCCTTCCTGCGCGCGAGGACCTGCATGGTGATTTCGCTGGAGAATACCATGATGCCCTCTACCGTACCATGGGCGTTACGCATCGGCTGGTAGGATACGCGGAAGTAGACCGGTTCGGGGCCGGGACCCCGATCGAGGTGGACCAGGTGCTCCTGCGCGGTGAACGGCTCGCCTCGGTAGGCCCTGTCGAGGATTCCCAATAACCCCTGTCCCGCGAGCTCCGGGAAAACCTCAATCATGGTCTTTCCGATCAACCGCTTCCGGTTCACCATTTCGTAATAAGGCGGATTCGCGAAAACGAAGACATGATCCGCGCCGTGGAGAATGCAGATGGGGGCCGGCGCTTGCAGGAACAGCGCGTTCAACCATGCCCGTTGCTGTTCGGTCTCCCTATGGACCATGGTGAAGGCCAGGGAACCGGCGACCCGGTCCGCCACGAGCTGAAGGTACCCCTGGTAGCTTTCGTCGAGCCGCAGCCGCGGACTGATCCCGAGGACGAGGACGGCGCCGATCCCTTCCCTGGACAATTCCTTGATTGGAAACGCCAAGGCGATTTGGGGAGGTTCGGGCCAGGCGGCGTCGGGAAGCGGCGGTACCTGATCTCCGATGCTCTCCATGCGGACCGGCCGATTGGTCCGCAGCACCTCGGCCAGGGACCATATCCAGGCCGATTCGGAATTGTCCGATAGGCCTACCACGGCGGGGATGCCTGGAGTCCCGGGAACGATGCCCGAAGATCCGGCCAGTCGGGCCAGGTCCCGGCGTTCGTCCAGGATGTAAAGGCGCGAGAAGGGGATATCCAGGGCATTCCCGCCCAGATTCCGGCAGACCAGACCGGCCGTTTGCTCGGCGTCCTTTCCCACCGGCAATTGCCCCGAGAAGCCGCTGATGAAGGCCATCCGCCTTCCCCCGATCACGTGGCCGGTGGTATCCCTGCCAACGGTGAGGACGCCGCCGACGCCGCCGGATTCGTCCCAGATGGGGCTGCAGGAGAATGTGAAGTAGCACTCTTCCAGGAATCCGTGCCTGTTCAGGGAGAACCGCTGGTTTTCCGCCCAGGCGGCTTCTCCCAGCCTGACCTTCGCCATCACGGGGCCCAGGGTGCCCCAGATCTCCGGCCAGCAATCTTCTTCTTTCTGCCCCAAGGATACGGGATGCTTCATGCCGAGGATGGGGCGATAGGCATCGTTGTAGAGGCCGACCAGCCCGGGGCCCCAACCGATGAAGGTCGGAAACCGGCTGTTCAGCATCATGCCGACCGCGGTCAACAGCGTAGGAGGCCATTCGGCAACGGGCCCCAGGGGGGAGGCGGCCCAATCCATGGCCCGGATGAGGGCTCCCATTTCGCCCCCCCGTTCCAAAGCCGAAGCGATATGGGGCTGGGAGAAATCGGCCATGTAATACCTCGAATCGACAAAGAATCCTGGTGGATGCTGGCGGGAAGGATCTCCGCTCGCCGACGGGCGCAATGCTTCTTGTATCTGCCCGTAATATATGTATCGCAACTATAAGTATACCTAATGGAGTTGGTATACCTAGTGGAGTTGCCGGCCGGTTAAAATGTTTCCGATGCCGGGGTCGTCCCCGGCCGCCTTATGGCCGCACGCAGACGTTACAATTCATGACAACGTGCCGCGCGCGCCACGCACAATCCGTACGCCTCCATGGAATGACACTGATTAGTGATACACATCGCATCCGGAATTACTTATGTTGGGACATCCGGCTACTACCAAGGGCCGTGGATATTGCCGGAGATTTAACTTGGCTCCCCCCTGCGATTAACATATTTTACGGATCTACAATCCGTCCGCTGTTCCCCACCTGACTTTCAACCTCAAAGGAAACCCAGGAAATGTCCGCAACGCCCGTGAGCGATGTAGGACCCGATCCCCAAGCCCCGGCCGCGGATGAGGACGCGCCCGGAAAGGTCGGCCCTCCCATTGTCGGCATAGGGGCCTCCGCCGGCGGGCTGGAAGCCTTCATCCAGCTTCTGTCCAATCTCCCCGGGAACACGGGCATGGGATTCGTCCTGGTGCAGCATCTTGATCCGAGCCATGAAAGCCACTTGTGCGAACTCCTGTCGCGCTGCACGAAAATGCCGGTACGGGAGGCCGGCGACGGGATGAAGGTGCTCGCTGATTGCGTCTACGTGATTCCTCCCGGCTTCAGCCTCAGTCTCTCCGAAGGCGCCCTGCGGCTCGCGCCGCGGGCGGATGCGCATGGTCTGCATCTTCCCATCGACATGTTTTTCCGCTCCCTTGCCGACCACAATCTCAGCGGGTCCATCGGCATCATCCTCTCCGGCACGGGTTCCGACGGAGCCCATGGCCTGAAAGAGATCAGGGCCGGGGGCGGCATCACCTTCGTGCAGGATCCCCGGACCGCCGGTCAAGGAGGCATGCCGCAAAGCGCCATAGACGAGGGACTTGCGGACTTCATTCTGCCCCCCGCCGGCATCGCGAAGGAGCTCGTTCGCTTCGCCGGAAAGAAATACCTTCTGGCCCCGGAATCCGCGGGAACCGGCGCGGCGCACGCGGCGGACGGATTCGACCGTATCCTGGACCTTGTCCGGAACCGCAAGAGCGTCGATTTCACCTTGTACCGCGATTCGACTTTGAGGCGCCGCATCCTGCGGCGGATGGCCTTGCGGCATATGGAAAGCGTCGGCAATTATGCGCGCATTCTCGAGGAGGAAAGCGGAGAAATCGATGCCCTGTACCGGGATATGCTTATCAGCGTGACCAACTTCTTCCGCGATCCGGAGGTATTCGAATCCCTCAAGACCTCGGTGTTTCCGGAAATCGCCAAAGGAAAGTCCCAGGAGATTCCAGTGCGGATCTGGGTGGCGGGTTGCTCGTCGGGGGAAGAAGCGTATACTTTGGCGATCCTGCTCCTGGAATTCCTGGGCGAGCAGGCGCGGCCGCCTCCTTTCCAGATTTTCGCGAGCGATTTGAGCGAGGCCGGAGCCCTGGACAAGGCGCGGCAGGGATTGTATCCGGAAAGCATCGAATCCGATGTGACCCCGGAACGCCTGGAACGATTCTTCACCAGGGAAGGCAAGGGTTATCGGATCCGCAAAGACATCCGCAACCATTGCATATTCGCCATGCACGACATGGTCGCCGACCCGCCTTTTTCCCGCGTCGATCTGGTCACCTGCCGCAATGTCCTCATCTACATGTCTCCCGCCTTGCAACGCAAGGTCTTTCCCATTTTCCACTATGCCCTCAATCCGGGGGGCTACCTCCTGCTCGGCTCCTCGGAGACGGTGGGCAGGGATTCCGATCTTTTCAGGATCGTGGACCGGGATCACAAAATTTACAGCCGGATTTCCACCACGTCGCGGCTGCCCCATTTCCTGGTCAAGCATGCCGCTGCCGGATCCGACAAAGTTCCCCACCAAGCCGGCACCGGCCTGGTTTCCCATGCCGATTTCCGCAAGGAAGCCGATCGCATCCTTCTGGCGAGGTTTCCGCCCGCCTCCGTGTTGATCAATTCCGACCTCCAGATCCTGCAGTTCCGGGGACGCACCCGGCCCTACCTGGAGCCCGCGCAGGGGGAAGCGAGCCTCAACCTCCTGAAAATGGCCAATGAGGGCCTGTTCCTCGATCTCCGAGCGGTCGTCCAAGAAGCGCAGGTCCGGAATGCCATCGTGGAAAAAAAGGATGTGCGCGTCCGGGACGGGGACCGCGTCAAAATCATCTGCCTGGAGGTCATTCCGGTCGCGCTGCCCATCTCCAAGGAAACCTGCTTTCTAGTCCTCTTCAAGGAAGAAGGCGAAGGGGAATTCACGGGACGGCGGGATTCCCCGCCGGCGATTGCGTCCCCGGAAGATGAGCTGCCCCTATTCCGCAAGGAAAATGAATCCCTGCGGGAATATCTGCAATCCATCCGGGATCAGCACGACTCGGCCATCGAAGAGCTGAAATCGTCCAATGAGGAGCTCCTGTCCAGCAACGAGGAACTGCAGAGCACCAACGAGGAACTGGAAACCGCGAAGGAGGAATACCAGGCCGGCAACGAGGAGCTTACGACCGTCAACGAGGAAATGACCCATCGCAGCGTCGAAATGGCCCTTCTCAACAATGATTTGAACAACCTGCTCAACAGTATCAATGTTCCCATCGTCATCGTCGGCGGCGATCTGCGCATACGCCGTTTCACCGCGGCGGCGGGCAAATCCTTGCCGCTCATCCCTTCGGACTTGGGCAGGCCCATGAGGGATCTCCATTGGGAAATATCCCTCCCCGACCTGGGTCAGGTGGTCCTCGAAGTGGTGGCCAGCGGCGACCCCCAGACCCACGAAGTCCGCAACCGCGAGGGAAAATGGCAATCGCTCCGGGTCCATCCTTACCGCACCTCCGAAAACCGGATCGACGGGGCCGTGATCATCCTCATGGACATCCATGCCCTCAAAACCTACCATGATAAATTGCAGGAAACGGAAGAGTATGCCCGTTCCATCTTGGCCACCGTCCGCGTGCCCCTCCTTATCCTGAGAGAGGATTTGCGCATCAACACGGCCAACGCTTCCTTTTACGAAATGTTCGGCACCACCCCGGGGGATTCGGAAGGCCAGCTCCTTTTCAAGCCGGAGGACGCGAAATGGAACGCTCCCGGTTTGAGGGAATTGCTGGAAGGCAGCCTGCTCCGGGACGAGGCCTTCGACGGCTTCGAAATGGAATTGAAGGATGGGGACGCCGGGCCGCGGACCCTTTTGCTCAACGGACGGACCCTGGTCCGGGAAACGGGCAAGGCCAGGATGTTCCTGCTGTCGATCGTGGACATCACGGAATACAAGCGGGCCCAAGAGGTGCTCAAGAGCCAAAGCACGATCCTGGAGAAGGCCGTGCTGGAACGGACGGCCGATCTCCTGGAATCGAATACGGAAATGGAGGCGTTCTCATACAGCATTTCCCATGATCTGAGGGCTCCCTTGCGCGCGATGCAAGGTTATGCGGAGGCGCTGCTCAAGGACTTCGGCGGCAAAGCCGATTCGGAGGCCAGGGAGCATTTGCGGAAAATCATCCAATCGGGATTGCGGATGGACCGTCTTATCCGGGACGTGCTTACCTACAGCCGCACGGCGCTGGCCGGAGTCACAATCGAGAACGTCGATCTGGATTCGCTCGTCAAGGATGTCATCCGCCAGTACCCGGAATTGCTGAAGCCGGAAGTCACCCTGATCGTGGAAAGCCCCCTGGCTCCCGTCATGGGCCATGAATCCTCCTTGGCGCAATGCCTTTCCAATCTGTTCCTGAACGCCGTGAAATTCGCCTCCCCGGGAACGCCGCCGTGCGTGCGCATCCGCACCGAACCGCATGGCCCCGACGTGCGCATATGGATCGAGGACAACGGGATAGGAATCGATCCGAAACAGAACGATCGGATTTTCGGCATGTTCGAAAAATTGAACCGGGGGGAAACCTATGCGGGCACCGGCATCGGCCTGGCCATCGTGAAAAAAGCCATGGAACGGATGGGCGGCGCGGTCGGAGTCGAGTCCGAACTGGGGGAGGGAAGCCGGTTCTGGCTGCAATTGCCGAAGGAGCCGGCGCAATGAGCCCCGGAATCGGCGCGATAGCGCTGGTGGAAGACAATGAGGATGATCTCTACTTCATGATGCGGGCCCTGAAAGCCGCGGAAATCCCCAATCCGTTGGAAATCCTGAGGACGGGAGGAGAGGCTATAGAATACCTGTCCGGAGCCGGGAAATTCGACGATAGGATAAGGCATCCCTCGCCTTTCCTGCTCCTGCTGGATTTGAAGCTTCCGGACATCAGCGGCTTCGACGTGCTGCGGTGGATCAAGACCCGTGCGAACCGGCAATCCTTGGCCACCATCGTTTTGACGACTTCGGGGGAAGCCAAGGATATCGAGCGGGCCTACCGGTTGGGCGCGAATTCGTTCCTGATCAAGCCGGCGGGGGCGGACAGACTGCTGGAACTGGTGAATGCCTTGAAGGAGTACTGGTTCGTCCAGAACAGCTTCCCAAGGATCGAACCTTGATGGGCAAGACAAGGGATTGAAATGGAAATGGAAAAGGAAAGCAGAATCCGGATCCTCCTGGTGGACGACTCGGAGGAGCATAGGCGGAAGATCATTTCCGTACTGGACGATCCGCGCCTGGATATCATCCAGGCGGAATCGGGGGAAGAAGGCCTCGAACTGCTGGCCATGGAGAGTTTCGCCGTTATCCTCCTGGACGTGCGCATGCCGGGCATGAACGGATTCGAGTTCGCCGATCGTATCCGGCGGCTGGATCCGGCGCGGATCGTTCCCATCATGTTCATCACCACCACCCAGGTCCCGGATGCGCTCATGCGGAAAGGCTATTCGCTCGGGGCCGCCGATTTCCTGGTTTTCCCGATCATCCCCGAGGTTTTCCGCGCCAAGGTGGAATTTTTCGTGGAGTATCATGCGAGGAAGGAAACGCAAGCGCGGCACGCGGAGGATTTGGAGCGGAGGGTCAGGGAACGGACCGCCGAACTCGGCTTCCAGCATTCCGTCACCAAGGCCTCCGAAGATCGATACCGCAGGCTTTTCGAAACCGCACAGGACGGGATCCTGATACTGGACGCGCGGGCCGGCCGTATCGTGGATGCCAATCCTTTTCTCGCCGACCTGCTGGGTTATCCGCGGGAAGAGTTGCTCGGCAAGGAGCTGTGGGAAATCGGCCTGTTCCGGGACGTCCGCGCCAATCAGGAAGCCTTCAGGATCCTCCTGGAGAAGGGCTATGCCCGCTACGAGGATCTTCCGCTGCAAACCAAGAGCGGGCAGAAAAAGGAAGTTGAATTCGTCAGCAATGTCTACAAGGTGGGAAACGAGGATGTGGTGCAATGCAACATCCGCGATATCACGGAGCGGAAGCAGGCGCAGGAGGCCTTGGGCCGTTCGGAGGCGGCACTCCGGCAATCCCAGAAAACCGAGGCCCTGGGCAAGTTGTCAGGCGGCATCGCCCATGACTTCAACAACCTTTTGACCGCCATCAACGGCTATTCCGACCTCTGCCTGTCCCTGGCCGCGGAAAAGACCCCCCTGCATGAATATCTCGGGGAAATCCTGAAAGCGGGCAAGCGCGCTTCCAATCTGACTCATCAACTCCTGGCCTTCAGCCGCAAGCAGATCCTCGCTCCCAAGATCCTGAACCTGAGCGGGATCGTCGCGGAGATCCTGACCTTGCTGCGGCGCCTCATAGAAGTGAACATCAAGCTCACGCCGATACTGGAACCCGATTTGTGGCTGATACGTGCCGATCCCGTGCAGATAAACCAGGTCCTCCTGAACCTGGCCGTCAATGCCCGGGACGCGGTGGCGTTGGGCGGCGAAATCGTCATACGCACCGAAAACATGGAAGTGGATACGGAAGAGGCCAGCCGGGATTCGGGACTGCCGAACGGCCAATACATATTGCTATCGGTAAGCGATACGGGCACCGGAATGGACTCGTCGGTGATTGCCAGGATATTCGAACCTTTCTACACCACCAAGGATTTCGGCAAGGGTTCCGGAATGGGCTTGGCCATGGTCGACGGGATCGTTCGGCAAAGCGGAGGCCGGATCAAGGTCGAAAGCAGCCCGGGAAACGGGTCGACCTTCACGATTTACCTGCCTCGGGTGGAAGGCGAAGAAGAAATGGCGGAGACGCGCGTCACGGCTCGCGTTGAGCTGCCCCGGGGCGCGGAAACCATTCTCCTCGTGGAAGACGATGCCATCGTCAGGACTTTCACCCGACGGGCGCTGGAGATCCATGGTTACGAGGTCCTCGAGACCGAAGACGGGGAAAGCGCGATACGGATCGGCGGCAAGCACGAGGGTACCATCCATCTCTTGCTCACGGACATCCTCATGGCCGGCATCAACGGCCGGGACCTTGCGACCAGTTTCCGGCAATTGTTCCCGCACACCCCGGTTCTGTTCATGTCCGGGTACACGGACGAAGTCGTGGTCCACCTGGGATTGCTCGAGGAGAATTCCATGTTCCTCCAAAAGCCGTTCTCTCCCGCCCTGTTGATCGAAGCGGTCAGCGAGGCCTTGAAAGCCGGCGCTCCTTCAGCCGGATGCTCCTGAAATCCCCTTTTCCTTTGCAAGGTTTGCCACATGAAAATCAATGGTTCCTCAATCGTGGTAGTCGGCGCCTCCGCCGGGGGAATGGAAGCGCTGTCCAGGTTGGTCGAACCGTTGCCCGCCGATTTTTCCGCGGCCGTTTTGGTGGTGCAGCACATGGCCGCCGATTCCACCGGGGATGCGCTCGTGAAAACCTTGGACATCAAGGGAAAGCTCGAATGCCGGCATGCCCAGGATGGGGAAAAGATCCGGAACGGCCGCATTTATGTTTCCCAGCCGGACCACCATATGCTGGTGGATGGGGAGAGGATATTGATCACCAAGGGAGCCCGGGAGAATCGTTCCCGTCCGGGGATAGATCCTTTGTTCCGCTCGGCCGCGGTTTCCCATGGCAATCGCGTGATTGGGGTTTTGTTGACGGGATATCTGGACGACGGCACGGCCGGCCTGATATCCCGTCAAAAAAAGCGGTAGTCAATGCCCAAGGCGTAGATGAGCACGTATTTTTCGAGATCCGCCGTGGTATTCATAGAGGCCACCCTGGCCCGGTCCCCGATGGTGAAATTGCCGGCCCAGGCGGCGGTGACCCCTAAGCGGTCGCTGAAACCGTACCGGGCGCCGGCCCCGAGGGTATAGCTGTCGAGGGCGGGATTCTCGATCTGGTACACATCCTCATTGGCTCCCGATTCCGTATACAAGGCACCGAGGCTCGTGCGCAGGGGAACGGTCCAATCGTACTCCAAGGACAAGGAGACCTCGTAACCGTCGTCGAACGAGTCTTCCGCGCCGCCCCAATCCGCCATGGTATTGAAGTAATAGTTCAGGGACAGGTCGGTGCGCAGTTCGGGAAGGATGGCGTACCCCGCTCCCAGGCTCAAGGTGGCGGGCAGATCGCGTTGGAACTTGGCGCCCGGGGCCCGCAGGGTCTGCCGCACCAGGTTTACGTATCCGGTCCGCGTACCCGGATCCTTGATGATCGAGTCCAGGTTCAGAGCGGACCGCTGGACCTCCCATTCCAGGGAAGTAACCGCCTCGTAACGCAGGGCCAGGGTCCATTGCGGGGCCGGGAATACATCCACCCCGAGAATGCCGGTATACCCGCGCGCTTCTTCCATGTGATCCACCAGCTTGGACGTGTTCCCGGGCGGCGCGTCGAAACCCGCGTCCACGGTGATGTCCGTGCGGGCATACAGGGCCCGTCCCGAAAGGGAAACGGCGATCCATTCCCTGGGGGCCCAGGTCCCGCCCAAGGTGAATCCATAGTAAATCGATCGGAGATAAGTGTCCGCATTGCGGGACGGTTTCATGAAAGCCAGATTGGCCTGGATCGGAAAGACCGTGGCCGAGCCCTTTTCGTATTCGAGCTCGCCGCCGCCGCCCGGATAGCTGAAGGCGGAAAATGCCGCCCAGTCGTTCTTCTTGAAGACGGCGAAGGCGGTGGGGTAGAGGGGGCTGACGATGTCCGACTGGTAGGCGAGATTGGGTTTGGCCAGTTCGTGCCGGTTGAATTTCGCCACGGTCTGGTTGGACAGGGACAGGTGCAGGCCGTCCCGGAGGCGGGTGGCGCCCGCGGGATTGTAGATGGAAACGTCGGCGCCTTCCGTGGCCGCATTGCGGCTCACGCTGCGGATGAATTCGACGCTGTTGTTATTGCGGTTATCCACGCCCCCCGCTCTGGTTACGGGCGCGAAGACCAGGGAAAACACGGGGATAAGTGCAGCGCGGCTGATCTTCAAGGAGCCCTCCGGTTTGATGGAATCCGACAAATCCGGCGTTTCAACGTGCGCGCGGACAGGAAATAAATTACTTCTGGGAGTATGAGACCCAAGAACATCCCTCCAATCTACTTTTCCAATCCCATCTCCAAGGGTTTTTTGTCCAGGAGCCCCGTCTCCGCATCCCTCCTGATCGCCGTTGTGCTGGTTACGGGATGTTTCGACGACGGTTCCGGACCGGAGCCTTATTCGATCCCCGAGGACTATGTCGCCGTGGGCAACAGCCTGACCGCCGGGTTCCAAAGCGGCGGCTTGCGGGCCGATTGGCAAATGCAAAGCTATCCGGCCCTGCTGGCCAGGCAGATGGGCGTAGCCGATTTCCGGCTGCCCCTCATCGATTCCCCCGGGATCGGCACGCGGAAAATCCTGGGCCAGACTACGGTTCCGCTGTACCTGGATTCCACCGGCTCCATCACCACCGGGCTGCTCGGCCGTCCGCCCGCGGCGCTCCTGACGGACCCCTATCTGCCCCGGCCCTACAATGACCTCGGCGTCCCGGGAGCCACCACGCGGGACTTCCTGTACGCGTATGACAGCAACACCTCCCAATCCAAGGGCAACGGATTCTTCAATATCGTGCTGCGGGGCGGCCTCTTCCAGAATGCCTCCATGATGCGCCAGGCCATCAGGCTCCAGCCCAGGCTCATGACAGCCTGGCTGGGGAACAACGACATCCTGGGCGGCGTCACCGCCGGCACGGTCATCGAAGGCGTCACGGTCACGCCCGTGGCGGCCTATTCCGCCCTGATGGACCTGGCCCTGGACACCCTGCTGCGGGAGACGCAGGCCCATATCTTCCTGGCCAACATCCCCTCCATCGTCTCCATCCCCTTCGTGACCACCATCCCCACCTACGTGTTCGATCCCAAGACCTTCCGGCCGGCCATCGACACCGCCACCCGTTTCCTGACCGCGGAAGCGGACGTGAAATATGTATTGCTCCCCGCCTTGGCGGAGATCGCCAAGAAGAACGGGATTCCCAAGGCCCTGGGAGGCACCGGCGAGCCGCTCCCCGGCGGGCTTACCCTCACGTCCGCCGAGGCCGCCATGGCCGAGGCCCTGACCGAGGGGTACAATGCCTATTTGAAGGCCAAGGCCGAAGCCAACCCGGGCCGTCTCACCCTGGTGGACATCAACGCCCTGCTCAAGGACCTCACCGCCGGCGGGATTCCCGGCCTCACGTCCGCCTTCATCGTGCTGGACCCGCAGCATTCGGCCTTCAGCCTGGACGGTATCCATCCCAATGCCAAGGGGCAGAAGGAAATCGCGAACGCGTTCCTCACGGCCATCAACGGCGCCCTGGGCAGGAATTATCCGAAGGTGGAATGAAGCGGGGAGCGGAAAGCCTGGGCGAGTCCGCCCTGGGACAAGCCGGGATCCTCTCGCAGGGCCTTGAACGTCTTCGCGGCCCTCTCCTTCATCGCGTGACGGGCCCGCATCTCATCATAGCATAGTCAAGTTTTCTTCTGGCCGTGTTTCAAAAGGAATTTTTCCCAAGCTTCGAGGAAACCAGGACCTGGAGACGCCTCGGAATCCACCGCGGACCGGAATATGCGCTCGGCATATTCATCCAAGGTCAGGCCTTTCCCTGTTGGAGAAGAACCCGATCACCAGGGCGAAATTTCCCCGCCTGGACGAAGACACCATGCTGTCCCTGGAAACTGAACGCGTGCCGGTGAACGATACCCCAAGGGCAACAGGCTGGGTCGATGGCTCCGGAAGCAGAGGATCAAGCATACCCGGGGCACCTTGAAGAAGCCGTTCCAATCCAGGCTCCGGTCCATCGGGTTCCCCTTGAAACCCATCACTCGCCATCATGTCCTGTGGCGGCAGCGGTTCCTGGCCTTGAAGGAATACCGGGAAAAGCATCCGGACCGGTGGCCGATCACCGGTGTTCTGGGCCGATGGTGCTTCTCCCAACGCAACAGGCGCGTGACCGGCCGCTTGAACCGCCACCGGACCGGGTTGCTCAACAAGCTGGATTTCGACTGGAATACCAAGGAGACGCAATGGTTCCGACGCTGTGACCAATTGGCCGACTACATGCTCCGTCATGGGGGCGGCCTGCCCAGGGCGAGCAGCCCGGTTGAATCCGAGAGATTCTTGTCGAGTTGGTTGATACCTGGTGGAGAAGAACCAGCCCGCGCTTGCGATCCCGCGGTCCGGCCGCGAGGGTTATCCGGCCGGCTCCGCCGCTCCGCTAGGGGCCGGGGGACAAGGGGATCACGCGGTGGTACGGGGCGAAGGCCCCGTTGCCAGAACTCACCGTCACCGACAGCATGCGCACCCCCTTGGGCAGCTTCCAGACCGTGCGCCCCGCGGGTGCGGCTTCGCCGTCTGCGGGCATGCCCACGGTGCGCCCCAGCGGATCGAGCCCGCGCAGGGTCACCAGGCCGGGTCCGGGCAGGTCGAGGGACAGGCGATCGCCGGCGATGGCGTAGCCGGCCACCGAGCCGCGGGCCGCGACGGTTCCCGTGATCGGCGCCACATGGATCGTCCAAGCCACCGTATCGGCCAGGAGACCCTTGTTCTTCCGCACCTCCGGGGTCGTGTCGCGCACCAGGGCCGCGAGCTTGTGGTCCCCGGCGGCGAGATCCCCCAGGGTGAGGCGCCCGGGCGTAGCCGAGACCACGGCCTTTCCGTCCAGGAACCAATCCACGGCGATCGTGGCCACCGCCAGCGGCTTCACCCTGAACTCGCGGCGTTCCAGGGTCTGCATCGTCACCGCGCCCGCCGGCGGGAAGGCCGAATCCACGGGGCGCACCCGCTGGTAGGCCTGCAGGATCATCTCCTCGCCGCAGACGCGGCAGAACTGCACCAGCTTGCCCTGATCGTAGCCCGTGTAGCTGTGCATGATGCAATCGGCCTGGGGGCGGTAGCAGCCATGCGACATGTAGCCGGCGCCTTCGAAGAGCCCCGTCACGCCCGCGGTGCCCGCCGGCGTGGGGATGGCCGTGGCGGCCAGCACCCACCGGTTCCATTTCAGGGCCTCGCGCCGCGTCTCGGCGGTGGTGTTGGGCGTCTCGGGGCAGACCTTGGTGCGACCGTCCTCGACGTACTCGTCCTCCAGATCGCCGAGGCTGTGCCCGAGTTCGTGCTTCACCACGTGGATGTAATCGCCCTCGGGCATGTAGATCGGTTCGCCGCCCGTCGCGCGCAGGCCGCCTTGATCGTTGAAGACCATGATCAGCGTGGTGTATTCAGGAAGGTACTTGGCCGCGGTCTTGAGCGCTTGCGAGCGGTTGCAGTTCCCCGTGGTCCAATCGCCCTCGAAGCTGCATCCGTAATAGGTATCGCGCGTGACCTTGCCCGGATGCGTCACCCCGCTCTGATTCGACGGCGTGCGGACGGCGAAGGCGTTGAACATGGACTTGTGGTCGATATAGAAGCGCGTCGGGTTCTTGGCCTCGAGGAAGAGGGAATCGAAGGCGGCCTTCGCCCAGTCCGAAAAGCGATCGAGCTCCTTGGGGGTGTAGCCGTCCCCCAGGAACACCAGGTTGATGCGGTTGGCGGTAGGGCCGTTCCAGGTCAGGGTATCGACCGTGACGGTCTGGGCCCGCAGGCCCGCGGCCAGGGAGAGGCAGGCGGAAAAGGCGGCGAGGCGGAGGCGCATGTCAGGGTCCCTCGGCGGCGGGAAGCTCGACCGAAAGGATGGGGACGGCGGCCACCTTGGCTCGGGGCGCGGGACCGGACACCGCGGGTCCGGCGGGGCGCGGCCGCAGGAAATCGGCGCGTAGGAAACCGGGACGGTACGGGATGCGCACCACCGCCAGGGAATCCTCCGCCTCGGGCCCGCCGTTCACGGCGTGGCGCGTGCGCGCGAAAGGATCGGCCAAGGCCCCGCTCCAAACCACGGTGCCCGCGGCGTTATGGACCGAGCAATCCCAGCGGCGCTCGGGGCGGATCTTGGCCGGGTCCCGCAGCATCGGCGCGCGCCCGGGCACCACCGTCACGTCCAAGACGGCGAGGCTATCGCCCCGCTTCACCACCTGGATGAAGGCCATACGCTCGCCCGCGGAGACCTTCGCCGCAACGAGCAGGCAAAATGCAACGCACACGGCGCGCGCAGCCGCGATGATCATGCCGGAATCTCCCGTCCCCCCGGACCACGCCGCGCGTCCTGCGCGGGGCCCATGGGGTTCCCTCAAGTTAGGGCCGGACGCGGAAACGGCTTTGCGGGATTCGATTGGGTTTTTAACCATTCCGATTATATCGGCTGTTCCAATACAGCGAAATCCTTTGAAGATCGCAAAAAAAAGCCCCCCATTTCTGGGAGGCTTTTGGAGCGGGTTAAGAGACTCGAACCCTCGACCTTCTCCTTGGCAAGGAGATGCTCTACCAACTGAGCTAAACCCGCATGTCTCCTGGGCTTACGTCCGCCCTTGGTGAGGCGGAAATTCCCTGAAGAGCGTAATAGTTTAGAAAAAGGCGCCCGGGGCGTCAAGACAACCCCAGCATCTTCTTCAAATCTTCCTCGGAAATGACCTTCACCCCCAGCTTGTTGGCCTTTTCCAGCTTGGAGCCGGCCGCTTCCCCCGCCAATAGGAAGGAGGTTTTCTTGCTCACCGAGTCCGTGGTTTTGCCCCCGGCCTTCTCGATGAGCTCCTTGGCCTCGTCCCGGGACCAGGTGGGCAGGGTCCCCGTGAGAACGAAGGTTTTGCCGGCCAATTCCTCCGAGCCTTCCGCGCCCTTGTATTCCAGGCTGACCCCCGCCTCGGCCAGGCGATCGATGAGGGCCTCCGTAACGGGGTTGCGGAAGAATTTGAAGATGCTTTCGGCCATGCGATCGCCGATTTCGTGGATGGCCAGCAGATCCTCCAGGGAGGCCGCGCGCAAGGCGTCCAGGGTCTTGAAACGGCGGGCCAGCAGGGTGGAGCTGGTCTTGCCGATGAAGCGGATGCCGAAGCCGTGGATCAGCCGGTCCAGGCCCCGGGTCTTGCTTTCCTGGATGGAATCGATCACGTTGGCGGCGGACTTCTCGGCCATGCGCTCCAGGTTCTCCAATTGATCCCGCTTCAGGAAATACAGATCGGCCACGGACTTGATCAGGCCGTCCTTGAGCAGGGTCTCCACCAGGGCCGGGCCGATATGCTCGATGTTCATGGCGGGACGGGCCGCGAAATGCAGGATGGAGCGGGTGACCTGGGCCGGGCATTGCAGGTTGTCGCAGCGGAGCGCCACCTCGTCTTCTCCCCTGGAGAGATCGAAGCCGCACACCGGGCATTGCGCGGGCGGCTCGATGGCCTCGGCGTCGCGGGGACGCTTGGCTTCCACGACGGAAACCACCTTGGGGATGATCTCCCCGCCTTTTTCCACGATCACGTGGTCCTTGATCCTGAGGCCGAGCCGGCCGATTTCGTCGAAGTTGTGCAGGGTGGCGCGCTTGACCAGGGTGCCGCCCAGCAAGATGGGCTTGAGATGGGCCACCGGGGTAACCGCGCCGGTACGTCCCACCTGGTAGTTCACGGATTCCAGCACCGTTTCCGCCGCCTCCGTCTTGTACTTGTAGGCGATGACCCATTTGGGGCTCTTGGAGGTCCTGCCCAGCAGGATCTGCTGGCGCAGATCGTCGACCTTCACCACGACGCCGTCGATATTGTAAGGGATATCGTCGCGGATCCGCAGCCACTCGGCGCAGACCGCCATGATGCCGGCCACGTCCCTGGCCTTGGCCCGCTTGTCGTTGACGGGGAAGCCGGCCTTGGCCAGGGCGTCCAGGTTGCCCCAATGGGTGCCTTCCGGCTTGTCCACCAGGATGGCATAGGCGTAGAAATCCAGCTTGCGCAGGGCGCTTTCCTCCGGGTCCTTGAGCTTGAGGCTGCCGGCGGCGGTATTGCGGGGATTCTGCTGTTCCTTGCCGTAGGTCAGCAGGGAATATTCGTTGAAGGTCTTGAAGTTCCGCCGCGTCATGTAGATTTCCCCGCGCACTTCCACGCGCCCTTTGGGAAAGGAGGCCGGCAGTCTCACGGGGATGCTCTCGATGTTGCGGACGTTCCGGGTGACTTCGTCGCCCACGGTGCCGTCCCCGCGGGTGACCGCGAAGGCGAGCTCCCGGTCCTCGTAGACCAGGCTCATCGCCACGCCGTCGATTTTGAGTTCCACCACGTATTCCAGGTCGGCGGGATCGATCTTTTCGGTGACCTGCCGGTGCCAATCCGCCAGTTCCCCTTCCGAATAGGTGTTCTGGATGCTGAGCATGGGGTATTTATGCTCGATCTTCCGGAAGCCCGGAGTCAGATCGCTGCCCACGGAAACGGTGGGCGAAGCTTCCGCGGCGAATTCGGGATGCTCGGCCTCCAGGGCGGCGAGCTCCTTCAGCTTGAGATCGTAGTCCTCGTCGGACATGGGGGAACGGCCCAGCCGGTAATACTTGTCGTCGGCATCGGCGAGGACGGCCCGGAGTTCCCGGATTTTTTTCTGGACATCCTTTTTGGTCATGCGGGGGCCTGGATTTTATGTGGCAAGGAAACGGCTTCAGCCGGGGAATCGATGCGAAAATAGCAATAATTACTATTTTGGAGACATCCCGGAGGCCCGGCCTCCGATGCTTTCGGAAGCGAAGAGGACGGACCACGATGACGCTACTGGACCTGGTCGGCAACACTCCCATGGCGGAGCTCAAGCGAATCAATCCCAATCCCGGCGTGAAGCTTTTCGCCAAGCTGGAAGGGAACAATCCCGGCGGATCCGTAAAGGACCGTCCCGCGCGCTCCATGATCCTCAAGGCCATGCAGCGGGGCACGCTCAAGCCGGGCATGAAGCTCATCGAGCCCACCAGCGGCAATACCGGCATCGCCCTGGCCATGATCGCGGCGGTGTCGGGCTTCGAAATGCACCTGGTGATGCCGGAAAGCGCCACCGCGGAACGCGTCAAGACCATGCGGGCCTACGGCGCCGTCGTGCACCTGACCCCTGCGGAAAAGGGCATGGAAGGCACCATCGACTACGCCCGCGCCAAGGTGGCCCAAGGCGGCTTCGTCATGCTCGATCAGTTCTCCAACCCGGACAACCCCGCCGCCCATTACGAGACCACGGGCCCGGAGATCTGGAAGGACACGGAAGGGCGCGTTTCCCATTTCGTCTCCAGCATGGGCACCACCGGCACCATCATGGGCGTGTCCCGCTATCTCAAGGAGAAGAATCCCGGCGTGCGCATCATCGGAGCCCAGCCCACCGATGGCTCCTGCATCCCCGGCATCCGCCGCTGGCCGGAGGAATACCTGCCGAAAATCTACGACAAGAGCCGCGTGGACGAGATCCTGGACGTGAGCCAGGCCAATGCGGAATTCTGGACGCGCGAACTGTCCCACAAAGAGGGCGTATTCGCGGGGATTTCCTCCGGGGGCACCCTCTATTGCGCCATCGAGATCGCCAAGCGCATCAAGTCCGGGGTGATCGTCGCCATCGTCTGCGACCGCGGCGATCGCTACCTTTCGGGGAACGTTTTCGCCTGAGACCGGGCGCCGTTCACAGGTGCTCGTCGGGGGCGGTGTCGTAACCCGGCGGCGCCTCCCGCGGCGGTTCGCCCCCGCCGGGACCGGGCGGATCCGCGTCCGGGGCGTTGATGCCTCCGTCTTCCAGATGCCTTCCCGGCCACGTGAAGAAGCGCTGCATGAGCATTTCCTTGTACTTGGCCACCTGTTCGACCATGTTGACGTGCACGGTTTCCTTCACGGCCTGCGGCACCACCACGTCGCCCGCCCAGGTATGCAGATAGGCGTCGGCCACCAGGAGGAACCGGGCGTCGGTTTGCGACCAGATCCCCGGCGGGAGCCGCGCGAACAGGGTATTGGGAAGGTCGAGGCTGGTGCGCACCAGCGCCGAGTCCTTGGCGGGTACGATCTTCCGCTCCGGGTTCCATCCGGAAAGCAGGGTGTCCGCCTGGTAGAGCAGGGCGTAGCGCATGCGCGTGAGGGTGACATCGCGGCCGTTGGGATTGGAAACGGCCACGTCCACCTGCCAATGCGTCCGGCCCGCGTCCATGCCCGTGAAGGTGAAGGTCTGGAAGCGGTACTGGCAGGATTTCAGCCCCTTGCCCGGGCGCGGGGAGCAGCCGCTGGACAGGAAGAGGGCGAGACCGGTGAGAAGGGTCGCAGCGGAAAGGGCGGTCCGGCGGGGGAATCGGTTGACTTTGGGACTCATGGCGAATAACATACTCAAATAAACGATCCACCAGATAGCGAGCCGCATTGCCTTCCCGCGAATTCTATCTCAACGCCGATTTCGACCTCAGCCTGCGCGGCCGTCCTTCCCTGCTGGAAACCTCCGATCCCACCTTCGTGCATGAAATGGCCTGGCATTTCCTGTTCGCGGGGGGGAGCGGGGATAGTTTGATCGTCCACCGGCCGCTCCCGGAGGATTTCCTGGAATATCTCCGCGGAAAAGGCCTGGGCCGGGACCTGCCGCGCCTGACGGTGCATCCGGGGTTCGACCCGGAGTCGGAGTTCACGCCTTTCGGGTGGAACGCCCATGCGGAAAGCCTGGCGCAGCGGTATTCCCGGCCGCCCGCCCACCCGGAGCCGCCGGCCGTGAAGACCGCGAACTCCCGGGCCTTCGGCTTGGAGCTGGAGCGGGAATGGGGGCGGATTAAAGGCCTGCACCGTCCCGGAGGACCGGAAGGCCGGGGCGATGGGGAAGGGTCACCGGAGGGCTACGGTAGCCTGTTTGCTTCCCTGGAAGGCCTGGAAAGCTTCCTGCGCGGCCGGACGGAACCGGGAGGCTGGGTGGTGAAGGGCGATCATGGCCATGCCGGCACCGCCAACCGGCGGGTGCCTTCCGGCATGCTCCCCGAAGAGAGCCGCAAGGCCTTGGCCGATCTGCTGGCCGGGCATGGGCGCGTGGTTGCGGAACCCTGGGATGAACGGCTGATGGACCTTTCCGTCAACTTCACGGTGGAAAAAGGCGGCTCCCTGCGGGATTTCCGCGGGCATGAATTGCTGAATTCGCGGGACGGGGCCTTTCTGGGGGTGAAGATCCATCCCTCCCGGCTGCCGCCGGATCCCTGGAGGGAGGAATTGTCCGCCTCCGCCGCCTTTGCGGCCATGACCCTGGACGCCCTGGGCTATTCCGGTCCCGTCAGCGTGGACGCCTACGTCCGCGCTACTCTCCAGGGCCCGCGTTTGCGCCCCTTGGTGGACGTGAACGCCCGCCATTCCATGGCCTTGCCCGCCCATGGCCTGGCCCGGCGCCTGCCGGGAAAGAGCCTGCTGTGGATGTGGGCCAAACCCCGGAAGCTGGACCTCCCCGCGGACTATGCAGGCCTGGACGCACGCCTGGGCCCCCTGGCCTTCCAGGCCGCCACGGGCCTCGGCATCCTGGCGGCATCACCCTTGCGCGCGTCGGACCGCTCGCAGGAGGGGACGGGGGCGGGACGGCGGCCCGACGCCGCCAGGCCGAAACGGGTGGGGTTCCTGTTCAGCGCCGCGGATGAAGGCGATCTGCGACGCCTGCAGGCGGGATTCGCCCAAGCCCTGGGGCGCGGCTGATGCATTTGCTGGTCCTGTGCGGACCCACCGCCACCGGCAAGACGGCCCTGGCCGCGGACCTGGCCCATCGCCTGGGGACGGAACTGATCTCCGCCGATTCCCGCCAGGTCTACCGGGGCCTGGATCTGGGCACCGGCAAGGATTTGGGGGAATACCGGAAGCACGCCCCTCCGGTGCGGTATCATCTGATCGATATCGTGGACCCGGAAGCGGGCTACAGCCTTTTCCAATACCAGCGGGATTGCTACCGGGTGATGGACCTGCGGGCGGGGGAGGGAGGCCCCGCCTCCCGGGTCATGGTCCTGGCGGGCGGCACGGGCATGTACATCGAAGCGGTGCTGAGACGGTACCGCATCGCCAACGTGCCGGAGAATCCCGCCTTGCGGGAAAGCCTGGCCGGCCGCTCCCGGGAGGAGCTGGAGGCCGAATTGAAACGCAAGGACGCGGCCCTGGCCGCGCGCTCGGACCTCAGCAGCGGCAAGCGCATCATCCGCGCCCTGGAGGTGTGGCAGGCGGGCCAGGCGCGCGCCGTGGAATACAGCCGGCCGCCGGAGCGGGACTTTTCCTTCACCGTGTTCGGCACCCGCATGGACCGGGCCGCATTGCGGGCCCGCATCGATGCGCGCCTGGAGGCGCGGCTGGAGGCAGGGATGGTGGAAGAAGTGGCCGGCCTGCTCGCGCGGGGCGTGAGCCGGGAACGCATGCAGGTCCTGGGGATGGAATACCGGGAAATCACCCGTTACCTGACCGGCGAATGCACCCGGGAGGAGATGGCCGCGACCCTGCGCCATGAAATCCACATGCTGGCCAAGCGGCAGGAAACCTATTTCCGCGGGATGGAACGGCGCGGCGTTCCCATCACGTGGCTGGACCCGGAGCAAGGCGCGGACGCCCTGCTGCGATCCTGGGACGAGCGGAAAGCGTCCCATGGATGAAGCCTCCGGCACGGTCCCGGTATCGGATCCCGGCGGCCCCCGGGAATTCGCGGCCGCCCTCATCGTGGACCGGGCCGGCGCGTTGCTCCTGCTCCGGCGCTCCCCTTCGACCCTGAGGTGGCCCGGCAAATGGGGGATAGCGGGAGGCGGAGTGGAAGCGGGCGAGACGCCCGAGCAGGGGTTGCGCCGGGAACTCCTGGAAGAGCTGGGAGCGGATATCCGCTTGCGGATCCTGCGCGGTCCCGATACCTTGAAGGCCATCGGCGGATACGGAGGCTTCATCCATCTCTGGCATATGCTGTGGGAAGGGGGGGACATCCGCCTGAGCGCGGAACACACCGAATACGCCTGGGTGGACCGGGCGGCCTACGCCGGCCTGGACATCATGCCCGGCGTCGACGAGGATTTGACCCATTTCGGGATCTGGCCCGAGCGTGCGAAACGACCCGGTTGACCATGGTTGACTATATTTCCGCTACCGGAAGGAGCGCGATGAAGATGAACAGCAGCAGGGCGGACCGGGCCGCATCGGCGGTCCGCAACGGCGCCCTGATCGTGGCCGCCCTGGGCCTTTTCCAATGCGAGCGCACGGCGGTTTTCAACCCCAAGCCGCCGGACAAGGCGCATTACCGGGTCCATCACCTGGGCACCTACTCCAGCAAGCTCGACGAGGAAAAGGAAATCGAAGGGACCATCTTCCAGACCACCCTTTCCTTCGATCTGGAAAGGCAGGGGACCGGTTGGACCCTGCGCCGCAAGCTGGATACCCTCATGGCCAGGGGCTACCACAAGTTCTCCATGCCCAATGAACTGGAGAAGAAGGTGGACCTGGTCCTCACCATGGATTCCACCCTCATCCCCGTGCGCGTGGACGGCTACGACTCCCTCAAAGCCGTTCTGGGCCGCATCCAGCAGAAAGAGGAATACCGGGCCGCCCTGCTCAAGTCCAGCGATACCGCCTTCTACCGCGCCGAGTGGCGCGATTGGTGGCGCATGAACCGGTTCCTGCCCATAGGGCGGAAGATCGAAGCCTTCCAGCCGCTTCCCGTGGACGCCCTCAACAAGACCCTGGAAACCCTGCAAACCGATTCCGCCCGCTTCGACGGCCCCCGGCCGCGGCTCAAGAAGAATTGCCTGGACTATACCCTTTATTACCATCGCACGGACTCCCTGGCCTTGCTGATGGAGCAGTTCTATTTCTCCTCCATCCAGAACCGCAAGTACCGGAAATACTCCTGGGGCCCGTCCCTGATCAAGGGGACGTTGCAATTTTCCGTGGAACGGGAAACCGGCCTGCCTTGCTTCGCCTCCAAGTCCGAGATCTCCGATCTGCTGCTGGGGATGAAGGACGAGAAGGCCACCATGCCCATCCACCTCTATCGGTATGAAGAAGACCTGTACGAGTACTAGACCGCTCTTCCGGCGCGGCGCGGTTCCGTTCCCGCTCGCCGCCCTTCTCCTGTTGTCCGCCTGCGCCTTCACCGAATACGGCAACCGCATCAACCAGGAGCAGTTGGACATCGCGCGGCTGGAGGACAAGCGCCATACCCTGGAAACCCAGTACATCATCGTGCTCAACAACCTGGAGCTGCATCCCGACGAGGAAAAGCTCGTCAAGGAGCGGGACGAGGTGCGCGGCAAGCTCATCGACGTGGCCGGACTGATCGATCAGAAGCGGAAGATGCTGGATCAGTCCTACCGGGAATGGGAGCAGAAAATCGTCGAGGAGAAGATCCAGAAGCAGATGATCGACAACGAGATCAGGGAAAACGACGGCAAGAACGAGGACGTCGAGTTCGAGAACAAATAGGGCCGCGCCGCTTCAGATCCCGTAGATTTTCAGGGTGTTCTTCCGGGCCGCCGCGAAAATCACCTCCGTGGTCACGCCCTTCAACTCCGCGATTTTGGCCGCGATCAAAGGGATATGCCCGGGATGCGCGGGTTGGCCGCGATGGGGAACGGGCGCCAGGTAAGGCCCGTCGGTTTCCAGCAGCAGGCGATCCAGCGGCGTGGCCTTGGCCACCTGCTGCAATTCCAGCGCATTCTTGAACGTCACGATCCCGGTGAAACCCAGGCACAGGTTGGGGAACCCTTCCAGCAAGCGTTCCGCCATGTCGGGCGAAGACGTGAAGCAATGCACGTGTATTTTCCACTCCCGGGGCGCTTCCCGGCGCAGCACCTCCAGGGTGTCCGCCTCCGCCTCCCGGGTGTGGATGATGAGGGGCTTGCCGGCTTCCACCCCCAGGCGCACCTGCCGGGCGAAGACTTCGCGTTGCACCTCGGGCGGGGACATGTTGTAATGGTAATCCAGGCCGATTTCCCCCCAGGCCACGGTTTTCGGATCCGCCATGGCCGCTTTCAGCCTGGCTTCCAATTCCGGTCCGTAGGCCTTGGCGTCATGGGGATGGATCCCGAAAGCGCCGTGGACCCCGTCTTCCCGCATCAAGGCCAGGGCCGGCCCGATGGAGTCCGGGTCGCAGGAAATGGTGATGCATCCGCCGAACCGGGCCGGTTCCGCGCCCGCGCCGCTTCCCCCGGCCGAGGGGCCGGACAGGTAGGCCGATTTGAATTCCGGGAAGCCGGGGAGTTTCAGCCGCTCCAGGATCTGGTCGAGATGGCAGTGGGTGTCGATGAAATCCATCCGGGAAAGATATATTTATCCGGAGCCGCCGCTTCGGCGCGCGGAACGCCTCCGGACGTCCAGGATCCGGAGGCCGCCCTTTTTCCGGAAGGATACGATCATGGAAGGCATCGAGAAACGCTTGGAGGCCTTGGGGTTCCGCCTGCCGCCCATTCCCAAGCCGCAAGGATCCTACGTGCCCGCCGTCCGGACGGGGAACCTGGTGTTCGTCTCCGGGCAGTTGCCCATGCGGGACGGGCAGTTGGTCCATAAAGGCAAGGTGGGAAAGGACCTGGACCTGGAAAAGGCCCAGGACGCGGCCCGCATCTGCTTCCTGAACATCCTGGCGGCCCTGGCATCCACGGGCGTGCATCCGGATCAGGTAACCCGGGTAATACGGCTGGGCGGCTTCGTGCAATGCGTGGACGGCTTCCCGGAGCAGCCCAAGGTGATCAACGGCGCCTCGGACCTTTGCCGCGCCGTGTTCGGGGAAGCGGGAGCGCATGCGCGCGCCGCCGTGGGCGTGAACGCCCTGCCCCTGGACGCCGCCGTGGAGATCGAGGCGCTGTTCGAAGTGGGCGGAGGCCCGTCCGCTTGATCCTTTTGATCTTCCCCTTCCAGCTGGAGCTGGAGGCGTTCCTTTCGGGCATGGGCGGCCGCGCCGAAGACAAGGTGCGCGGCATCCGGGTGTTCAGCCTGGCCGCGGAACCGGAGTGGCGCCTGGCGGTGTGCGGCCAAGGCAAGGTGGAGGCGGCCCTGGCCTGCCAGATATTGTCCGACGCCCTGGAACCGCGCACCGTGATGCTGCTGGGCTCGGCCACCGCTTTGGATCCGGAGCTCATCGTCGGGGACATCATCCTGGCGGATCCGGGCATCGAATGGGATTTCGACGCGGACAAACCCCCGGAGTTCCGGCAGCGGAGGGCCTTTCCGGAATCGCGCCGCGTCATCCCCGGTCCCATCCTGTCCGGGGACAAGGACGTTTTCGACGCCGCGGAAAAGGCGGCTTTGTTCGAACGGTTCGCGGCCAAGGCTTTGGCCTGGGAGGGGGCGGGCTTCCACCGCTTCCTGAGGCGCAGCGGGAAAACGGGCTGGGAAGTCCGGGTGATCACGGAAGAAGCGAAAGAGGGGAGGCCCACCCTGGCTTTGCTCAAAGAGCGCATGGCCACGGATTTCCCGTCCCTGCGGCCGGTGGTGCGGGCGGCCCTTTTCTAGGGCCGGTCAGCCTTCAGCAGAATTGATCGAACGCTTCCGTCATCTCCGCGGCGATGTCCTGGGCGCTGCGTCCGGCGATATTGTGCCGCTCCAGCATGAACACCACCTCGCCGTCCTTCAGCAGCGCGATCTGCGGCGAAGAGGGCTGGTAGCCCACGAAATAGGAGCGGGCGCGGGCCGTGGCCTCCGCATCGTTGCCCGCGAAAACCGTGATGGCGTTGGCGGGGAGTTTCGCATGGCGCATGGCCAGGCTCACGGCGGGGCGGGCATTGGCCGCGGCGCAGCCGCATACGGAGTTCACCACCACCAAGGTGGTGCCCTTGGGTTCCTTCAGGAAGGCATCCACCTCGGGAGCGGTGCGGGTTTCCTTGATGCCGAGTTCGGTGAGTTCTTCGCGCATCGGAGTGACCATTTCTTCATCGTACATCATGATTCCGTTTCCTTTGCTGGTCGTCTTCGGGGCCGCCCGGAACCTCGCTGATCCGCGGGAGGAAAGCCGGCCTTGGAACGATTGTACCTGGGTTTAGCCGACAATATAAAAAGTTTTCGGCCGCATTCACGGCCGCGGGCGGAAAAGCCGGCTTCAGGCCGGGTACAGGGCCGCGGGAGCCCGCTCCGGAAAGGGCCGGAAGCCCTCCAGCGCCTTCAGGCAATTTTCGATTTGCGCGCCTTTCTTGTCCTTTTTGGAAGCCGTCTCCACCTTGGGCAGCAGCCCGAAATTGAAATTCATGGGCTGGAAATCCGGATTCGCATCGGTCAGATGGCGCGTCAGGGCGCCCAGGCAGGTGGCCTCCGGCCAGGCGAAGCCGTCGTCCCCGCGGAGATGGGCCAGGATCATGGAAGCGGCGTACATGCCCGTCCCGATGGCCTCGGTGTAGCCTTCCGCGCCGGTCAGTTGGCCGGCGCAGAATACGCGCGTGCCTTTGATGCGCAAGGACGGTTCCAGCACCTGGGGCGAGTTGAGGAAGGTGTTGCGGTGCATGGCCCCGAAACGGGCGAAGGCCGCATTCCGCAAGGCCGGCACCAGGGAGAAGATCTCCTTTTGCGTGCCCCATTTGAGCCGTGTCTGGAAGCCCACCAGGTTGTACAGGGTGCGTTGCCGGTTTTCGGCCCGCAACTGGATCACGGCGAACGGCCTTTTGCCCGTGCGTGGATCGTGCAGCCCGATGGGCCGCATGGGTCCATAACGCAAGGTCTCCGGGCCCCTACGGGCCATTTCTTCCACGGGCAGGCAGCCTTCGAAGAGTTGGCCCTTTTCGAACGGCTTGGGTTCCACCGTATCCGCGAGGCGCAAGGCCTCGATGAATGCGAAATAGGTGTCTTTGTCCAGCGGGCAGTTGATGAAGTCCGGCTCGGCGCCTTTGTCCCAGCGGTTCTTGGCGAAGGTCTGGTCCAGGTCCAGGCTGTCGAACTCCACCACCGGAGCGATGGAGTCGAAGAAATACAGGCGTTCCGAACCGATCAGGGAGAACAGGGATCGGGTCAGCCGATCCGAGCTCAACGGGCCGGTGGCCAACAGGGTGAGTTCCCCGGGATCGAGATCCCCGGCTTCTTCCCGGCGCAGCGCGATGCGCGGATGGGAGGCGATGGCCTTCTCCACCGCCGCGGAGAACAGATCCCGGTCGATGGCCAGGCTCTCGCCCGCGGGCACGCGGGACTCCATGGCCAGGGCGATGAGGCGCGATCCCATCCGCCGCAACTCTTCCTTGAAGATGCCATGGGCGGAAGTCAGGGCCAGGCCCTTGAACGAGTTGGAGCAGACCAGTTCGGCGAGGTTCCCGGTCTTATGGGCGGGCGTGGTCACCTGCGGGCGCATTTCCCACAATTCCACCTCGTGCCCCGCGTCCGCGAGCTGCAACGCGGCCTCGCATCCCGACAATCCGCCACCGATGACCTTGACCGTCGTTGCCATCAGGATGGAGTGCAAAGTGCAAAAGTCAAAGTGCAAAATTCAAAATCAAGAAACGAAACAATACGCATGCACTCTCCCTGGGCGCTCCCCATTTTGCACTTTGACTTTTGCACTTTGACTTTTGAATTTTTCGCAGGGGAACGGCCGGCTAGTGGCTTGATCCCAATCCCTGCATTTCCAGGTTTTCCGAGAAGGCCCGCAAGGCCATCTTCCCGATCTGGACCCGGGTGGCGGGAAGCGAGGTCAGGAAGGCGCAGTTCTCGATCAATTGCTCCAATTGGGGCGGACCGATCAGGCCCAGGCGGTAGAGCTCCAGCAGATAATCGTAGGCTTCCACGGAGATGAACTCGCGTTCCATGGGATGGAGCACGCGGATCTTCACGGGCGATTGCCGGCTTTGCTCCGCCTGGGATGCGGCCCAGGAAACCAGGGCATCCGCCGTGGTCTTGTGCAGTCCCAAACGGTCCAGGTCCGCCGCCAGGCTGTCCCATAGGGGCGAAGCGGCCACGGCCGGGGATTTCTCCGCGGCGGGCTTGCCGGCCCCGGCCTTCCCGGCGCCGGGTTTCCCGGCCGCGACCTTGCCGCGCGCGGGCTTGCCCCGGGGCGCGGGGGGGCCGGGAAAACGCTCCCCTTTCCGCTCCGCCTTCATGTGCAGCAGCAGCGCGTCGAAAATCTTCGACTGCAATTGCGGATTGATATCGATCATGCCGGCATGCCCTCAGTGGCGGAAATGCCGCGTTCCCGTGAAGACCATGGCCACGCCCAGCCTGTCCGCGGTGGCGATCACCTCCGGATCGCGCAGGGATCCGCCCGGCTGGAGGATATGGCGGATGCCGCCCTGGTGGGCGGCCACCACGTTGTCGTCGAAAGGGAAGAACGCGTCCGAGGCCATGACGCACTTGGAAAGGGCCGCGTTCACGTAGGCTTCGGCCTCCGCGCCCATGAGGCCGTTGCGCTCGGCCTGGCGCCCGAGGTTCTCGCGGGCGCGCGGCTGGCACAGCTTGAGATTGGAATCGATGCGGTTGGGCTGGCCCGGGCCCATGCCCACCAGGGTGAACCGGCCGGGGGCGTATTCCTGCCCGATCACGATGGCGTTCGACTTGACGTGCTTGCAGGCCTTCCAAGTGAACAAGGCGAGGGCGTTCAGGTTCTCCGGGAGCTTGGACGCCGTGGGGGATTCCCATTTGCGGTTGAGCTCCACGTCCCGGTCCTGCACCAGCATTCCGCCCAATATGTGCTTGTAGACCTTGCGGTCCGCGGCCGGGACCAGGGTGCCGATGTCCAGCAGGCGGATGTCCTTGCTCTTCTTCTGCAGGTATTCCAGGGCCTCGGGGGCGAAGCCCGGTGCGATGAGCAATTCCACGAAACGGCCCTTGAGCTTCTCGGCCGTGGCCAGGTCCACGGTGCGCGTCACCGCGATCACGGAACCGAACGCCGAGACGGGATCGCCTTCCCAGGCGGCTTCGAAAGCCTCGGCCAGGGTGGCGCCGGTGGCGTAGCCGCAGGGATTCATGTGCTTGATGATGGAGACGGCAGGGGACTCGCGCAGCTCGCGCGCCGATTCCAGCGCCGCGTCCGCGTCCACCAGGTTGTTGAAGCTGAGCTCTTTGCCGTGCAATTGCCTGGCCGAGCCGATGTTGGGCTCGCGGCCGGATCGGGCTTCCTTCTCGAGGAAGAACGTGGCCTTCTGATGGTCGTTCTCGCCGTAGCGCAGCGTCCTGCCTTCGACGAAGGACAGGCGCAGGGAAGGGGATTTCGCCAGGGTGGCCGACAGGTATTCGTCGATGGCGGAGTCGTAGTCCGCCGTATGGCGGAACACCTTCAGGGCCAAAGCCTGGCGGGTGGCGGGGGAGGTGTCGCCCTCGCGCTTGAGCTCCTGGACCACCTTGCCGTAATCGGCGGGATCGCAGACCACGGTCACGAAGCGGTGGTTCTTGGCGGAGGAACGCAGCATGGCGGGGCCGCCGATGTCGATGTTCTCGATGGCCTCTTCCAGCGCCACGTCCGGTTTGGCCACGGTTTCGCGGAAGGGGTAGAGGTTCACGGCCACGATGTCGATGGATTCGATGCCGTGCTTGCGCATCTGCTCCCGGTGATCCGCGCTGTCGCGGATCCCGAGCAGGCCCCCGTGGATCTTGGGATGCAGGGTTTTCACCCGGCCGTCCAGGATTTCCGGCGAACCGGTGTATTCGGATATGGCCACGGCGGGCACGCCCTTTTCCCTCAGGAACTTCAGCGTGCCCCCGGTGCTGAGGATGCGGACGTCCATGCCGGCCAGGGCCTGGGCGAACTCCGGCAATCCGGTCTTGTCGGAAACGCTGATCAAGGCGGTTTTCTTGGCGGCTTGTCGCTCGGGAGTCGCTGATGCAACTCCACGCTCCTCGCTATCAGGGTTGTTCACGAAATTCCTTTCCGGTCAGGAGCGCATAGGCTTCCAGGTATTTGCGGCGGGTGTTCTCCACCACCTCCGCGGGCAGCTCGGGACCGGGATAGGTCTTGCCCCAATCGAGCGTGTTGAGATAATCGCGCACGTACTGTTTGTCGAAGCTGTCCTGCTCGCGCCCTTCCGCATAGCCTGCGGCGGGCCAGAAGCGCGAGGAGTCCGGCGTCAGCACTTCGTCGATGAGGATGGTCTTGCCGTCCACCACCCCGAACTCGAACTTGGTGTCCGCCAGGATGACCCCTTTTCCCAGGGCATAGGCGCGCGCGCGGGAGTAGATGTCCAGGGTCAGGCCGCGCAGGCGGTCCGCATCGGCCGGGCCGATCATCTTTTCCATGGCCTTGAAATCGATGTTCTCATCGTGGCCGACGTCGTTCTTGGCGGCGGGGGTGAACAAGGGCGGATCCAGCTTGCCGCTCAGCTTGAGGCCGGGAGGGAGGGCATGGCCGCACACCGCTCCCGTGGCCTGGTAATCCTTCCAGCCCGACCCCGCCAGGTAGCCGCGCGCCACGCATTCCACGTCGAAGCGCTTGGCTTTTTTCACCAGCATGAAGCGGCCGCGGAGATAGTCGCGATGGCGATCCAGGGAGGCCGGCAGATCCTTCACGTCCGCGGACAGGAAATGGCTGGGCACTCCCAGATGGTTGAACCAGAAAACCGACAGCTGGGTGAGGATCTTGCCTTTGTCCCGGATCGGGGTGGGCAAAACCACGTCGAAGGCGGAGAGGCGGTCGGTGGCCACCATCAGCAATTTGTCGCCCAAATCATAGACATCCCGCACCTTGCCCCGGGAAAACAGGGGGATTTCGGTAATGGGCGGAGGGCTCGAGGTGACCGGGTCATGCATGGCCCAAAAATAGCCCCGTGGGGGAGGGGCGTCAATTTTGTCCGCGCAGGATCGAGAACGCCGCGGCCCGGAATGGGGCCTATTTGCGCAGGGTGCTGTCGGACGGGGCGGGAATCGATGGGGACCGGGCGCCGAAATGATACCACAGGTTCAGGGAGGCCTGAACGGCGGAGCTTTCCCAATGCGCGTTTCCCGCGGGAGCACTGTAACGCACGATATCGGTCCAAGGCCGCCGCGACTTGAAATCCTGGCGCAGGAAACCGATGGCTCCGGCCAATTGCCAGGGACCGGCGAGGGACTGCTGGATGCCGAATTGGATTTCATAGCCGGAGCCGTAGGGCCGGAAGCGCGCCGCGGCGGAACCGTAGGGCGTGTAGAGTTCCGTGCGGCCCAGGTTCCAGTACAGCACTCCTTGCGCGAACAGGCCCAACCCTCCCGTGACGGAAAGCAGGGCGGGCGGAACGTAATAGCGCAGGCCGGCGCCGCCGAGATTGGCCTGCACGGCGAACCATTCGTCTCCCACGTGGCGGGAGTTCTTGTCTCCCAGAATGGCCGTTTGTTTATACCAATAGGAGTGGGTCTTGACCACCAAATCCACGTAGGCTCCCAGGGGCAGGATGGCTTGCAGGCCTATGGGAAAGGCCAGATGCACGGGATCATAGTCCTGCAACACTTTGAGGCTGTCGTTGGCTCTTTCCGTTTCCAGGCCTTCCAGGGCGCTTTTGAAAACCTCTTTGGCGTCCAGATCGAAGAAATCGACCCCCAGGCAGGCCGAGACGGCGGGATGCCGCTTACGTAGCTTGGCAGTTACGGTGTCGGTCCGGGCCAGGCTGTCCGCGCGGGTCTTGGGCGCCGCGGCCGCGGCGGGAGCGGCGGACCAGGGCGAGGGCCCGGCCTCCACCTTTCTGAAGGGATCCTCCGCGGCGGAATCCGGCTTGAAGGCGGGCAGGGAGTCGGCCGCGGATTGCGCATGGGAAATCCCGGCGGGAAGGGCGATGCAGGCCAGCGCCCAGAACAGGCCCAGGCGAGGGCGGCCGGTCCGGGGCGCGGCCGGCCCCGTCATCCCTTCCATCCTACGCGGCCCCCGGGGACCCGATTCCATACAGTCCGTGCTTGGCGATATAGGCGCGGATCTCAAGGAGCACGCCGGCCGCCTCCATGTCCCCGGTTTTCTCCAGGGTTTCCCGGATGAGCCGGGATTCTCCCGCCACGGGCGACATTTGCAATTCCTGCACGCCGTGGGGGATTTTGCTGCCCATGGCATGCCCTTGCCGGGGATAGACCAGCATGGTGACTTCCCGGAGCACGTCCTGCCAGCGATGCCAGGTGGGGAAGATGGCCCAGTTGTCGGAGCCGATCAGGAAGAACCATTCATGGCCCGCGCCGTTCTCGTGCTTGAGGGCCTTGATGGTGTTGAGGGAGTAGGACGGGCTGGAAAGCTGGGCTTCCACGTCCGATACCGCGTTTCCGGGCATGCCGGCCACGGCCAGGCGCACCATCGCCAGGCGATGCTCGAAAGGGGTTCCCGGCTTCGATTTGTGGGGCGGATCCTGGGCGGGCACCCAGAGGATCTTATCGAGCTGCAAGGCGGAAGCGGCGGATTCGGCCAGATGCCTGTGGCCCTCATGGGGGGGGTCGAAGGAACCGCCGAAAATGCAGTATTTCACATCGCTTCCTGGCGCTTGCCTTGCTCCTGCTCGTCTTTCTTCTGCCGGGCCAGCTTGATGCGGGCCTTCTCCAGGTCGCGGTAGGCATCCTTCACCTTTTCCTTGAACGGATCGTCCTTGGCGATGCCGTCGAATTTGCCGAGATAGGAATCGGCTTCGTCGAATTGGCCCATTTCGATGTAGCACAGCGCCAGGCGGAGATTGATATCGCGTTGGTTCACCCTTCCGCCGAACTCCTTGAGCAGGTTCTTGTAATAGATGGCGGCGGCTTGGGGTTCCCCCATGCGGCGGTAGAGCTTGGCGATCATCATCTGCTTTTCCACCAGCAGGTCGCGCAACTTGTCCACCTCCGCCTTGGCGCTGTCGGCGCGCGGCCCGTCGGGATATTCGTCCAGGAAGTTCTCGTAGGCGGCGATGGCGTCCAGGGTCTTGGTCTGATCCCGGGACGGGGTCTCCACCTGTTTGGCGGCCACTTCCGCGCTGCGGTAGCCCGCCAGTTCCCCGTATTTCTTGGAGGAGGGGAACTCCTTGAGGAAGGAGGCGTATTCCTGCTCGGCTTCTTCCCATTCCTTGAGGCCGTAATGGGTTTCCCCCAGGTCGAACAAGGCCTCTTCCGTGAACGGAGAGCCCGGGCAGGAGGTCACCAGTTCGGAGAGCAATTCCTTGGCCTGGACGTATTTCTTCTTGTCGAACTTCGGCTTGGCCTTGTCCCATTTTTCCTGGCAGGATTGCTCCTGGGTCAGCTTTTTGCCCGAGGAGCAGGCGAGGAGGGAGAAGGCGCCCAAAGCGGCGATGGCCAGGACGGAGCATTTCCTTCCGGAAGGGAAAACCCCGGGTTTGGCTGAGTCAGCGGAAAAAGGCATGTGGGCCCCGATTCGAGAATGCATGCGCTTGGCGCCTGCCCTGTTTATTCCAATTTGGCCAATTCTTCTTTAGCCCGTTCGGTATATTCGCTATCGGGGTACAAAGATACAACTTTTTTGAACTCCTCGGCAGCCAGCTTCTTCTCGCCCAACCGCAGGTAGCAATAGCCCAATTTGAGCTGGGCGTCGTCGGCTTTTTCCGTCTCCGGGAAGGCGAACACCTTGCGGAATCCGGTGATGGCCTTGGCGTAATTGCCTTGGGCGAATTGGCATTCCCCGATCCAATAATAACAGTTGTCCGCATAGGTGCTGGCGGGGAACTTCTTGAGCAACTCCTCGAAGCGCCCCACCGCCTGGCCATAGTCGCGCCCATAATAGAGATCGAAGGCTTTCTTGTAGAGCTGCGCTTCCGCATCGCTGGCCGGAGGTTTCCGGGCGGGCGCTTTGGGGGGGAAAGGCTTGAGGGTGATTTTCGGGGCCGCGTCGGGATCGGCGGGGGCCGTTTCCTTCGAGGCCGCGGAGGTGTCCAGGGAGGTGGGCGCGAAGGTGGCCATCCCTTTGGGAGCGGGCGCCCCCCGGGCCAGGCGATCTTCCAGGCCGCGCAATTGCTGGGTCATCAGGGCCATTTGCTGGGTGAGTTCATCGAGCTTGGACACGGGAAGATTGGCGAGCTCGTCCCCCAGGGAGGAAATGCGGCCTTCCAACTCGCGGACCTTGGAGGCGAGGGTCTGCAATTCGAGCTTGTTCTCCTGGGCCAGCTTGAGGGCTTCGTCCGAATTCTCCTTGAGCTGGAGCACGTCGATTTCCGGCAGAGAAGGATCGCCGGAGCGGGTCTTGGGGGCGGTGGCGCAAGCGCACAGGAACAGCAGGGCGGCGGCGGCGGAATACGGGCGGAGGGACGGGAAGGAAAGGCGCGCGCGCGGGCCACGAAACGGCGATTTCGTCGGTATCCGGTTCCCATTTCCCATGTTATATCGCAATCCTGTTTACTTACTTTAAGATGTAGTATATTCAACTGGAATGATACTAGCAAGGTATATCCTGAAGGAGCATGTCGCCCCTTTCTTTTATGCCTTGTTCGTGATCACCTTCCTCTTCCTGGTCGACTTCCTCATCCGCATCCTCTCCTCGATCCTCTCCAAGGGCCTGGGGTGGCGCGTGGTCCTGGAAATCCTGGTGCTGAACCTGGCCTGGATGTTGGCCCTTTCCATCCCCATGGCGGTCCTGGTCGCCACCCTCATGGCCTTCGGGCGGTTCTCCTCGGACAACGAGATCACGGCCATGAAGTCCCTGGGGATATCGCCTTTCCGGGCCATGCTCCCGGCCCTGATCGTCGCCTGCCTGCTGGGGGCGGGCCTGGTCTATTTCAACAACGACATCCTTCCGGAAGCCAACTTCCGCGCGGCCGCCCTCCGCAACGACATCGGCCGCAAGAAACCCACGGCCCTGATCACGCCCCGCACCCTGATCCGGGACTTCGAGAACTACCTCATCTGGATCGAAAGGCTGGACCAGGCCACGGGCCAGCTGGGCGGCGTGCGCATCTACAGCGTGGAACCGGGCAAGCCCGTGCGCTACACCTACGCGGATTCCGCCTCCATGGAATACGCCAACGGGGGCAAGAGCATCCTCATCCACCTCCAGGCGGGGGAGAACCATTTCGTGGATCCCAAGGAGACCGCCAACTACGTGCGCGTCCGCTTCCGCACCCAGGACGTGGCCATCGACAACGTGGACGCCACCCTGGAGCGGCACCAGCGTTCCTACCGCACGGACCGGGAAATGTCCATCCAGGAAATGGCCGGCATCGTCAAGGCCAGCGAGAACCGCCTGACCGGGCTGCGCCAGGAGTACCGCGAGAAGATCTTCGACGAACTCCGGGCGCTGGACATCGTCCTTTCCGCCGATACCGTCAAGGACGTGCCGCCCCGCCTGCTGCAGGGGAAATGGTGGAAGGACGACCCCATCGGCACCATCGCCTATGCGGAGGTGAAACGCCAGGAGAAGGACAAGATCTACCTGATCGAGCGCTACGAGCGCCGGGAGGAGAACGAGCTCAAGGAGATCAGCCAGTTCATGGTGGAAATCCACAAGAAATTCTCCATCCCCGTGGCCTGCCTGGTGTTCGTATTCATCGGCGTGCCGCTCGGGATCATGGCGCGGCGCGGCGGCATCGGTACGGGCGTCATCTACAGCGTGGCGTTCTACCTGCTGTATTGGGTGTGCATGATCCGCGGGGAGGTGCTGGCCGACCGGCTCATCATCCGGCCCTGGGTGGCGATGTGGGCGCCCAACATCATCGTGGGGATGGGCGGCCTGTTCCTGGTCTTCCGCATGGCCCGGGAGAATTACCTCAACAACATCTCCCTGCCGCAGAAGCTCTTCCGCCTGGTCTGGCGCCGGAGCCCCAAGGGGACGGCCGCATGAAGATCCATACCCGCCACGTGCTCAAGGCGTTCCTGGGCCTTCTGCTCCTGACCGTGATCTCCATCGTGGTGATCTTCGTGGTCATCGATTTCGTCGGCAACAGCAAGATCTGGCTGACCCGGACCCCGAAAGAGGTGTTCCGCTATTACCTGGACTTCCTCCCGCACATCCTCTACCTGATCCTGCCCATCGCCATGCTGCTGGCTTCCGTCTTCTCCATCGGGAACATGTCCCGGAACCTGGAGCTCGTGGCCCTGCGCGCGGCCGGCGTCCCGGTGGTGCGCATTTTGGCGCCGATCCTCCTGTTCGGATTGATCGCCAGCGGGGTGATGTTCTGGTTCGAGGACGCCGTCCTGCCGGATGCGAACCACCGCCGCTACGAGATCAACGAGCCCAAGTCCCAGGACGGGGACCAGGGCGGCGATCCCCTGGAGAAGTTCAATTACCTCTTCACCGCCTCGGACGGCATGGTGCTGTATTTCGATTTCTACTCGGGCCACCGCAACACCGGGCAGGGCATCACCGTCATCACCCAGCCCAAGCACGGGCCCATGGAAATGCGCATCGACGCCCGTTCCATGGCCTGGGACAAGGATCGCTGGCTGCTGCGGGACGGCACCAAGCGGGTCTTCTACAAGGGCGTGCTGGAATCCTTCCCGTTCAAGGAACTGCCCTTTCCGGAGTTCAAGGACAAGCCCATGGACCTGCTGGACGACCGCTCCTATCCGGAGGAGATGGGCATCCAGGAACTGGATCGCCGCATCGCCATCCTCAAGCGGTCCGGGGAGTCTTCCCGCGTCCTGGAGACGGAGCGCCACTTCCGCTTTTCCAGCAGCCTGGTGAACCTGTTCATGGCCCTGATAGGCACCGCCATGTCCGTCCATACGGTGAAATCGGGGTTGGCCCGCAACTTCGGCGTCGCCCTGCTGATCACCTTCCTGTATTACGTGGCCCTGCGCCTGGGCCTGGTCATGGGCCAGAACGGAAGCCTGTCCCCGGTGATGGGCGCCTGGCTCGGCAATCTCATCTTCGCGCCCCTGGGATTCCTGCTCCTCTGGAAGGCGGCCCGCGTGTGAGCGGGCCCTGGTTTTTCCTCGCGGGCGCGTTCGCCGGCTTGGGATTCCTGGGCGGAAACTGGCGGCTGGCTTTCGTACCCGCGGCGGCCTGCCTCGTGCTCGCCTGGACCGGCGGCCGCGCCGCCCTGGGCCGGAAGAAAAACGGCGGATCGCCCACCCGCAAGACCTCAGTGGTGCCCCAGCAAGCCTTTCCGGAACCCTCCACGGAGGAGCGCCGCCAGGACACCACCCGCGCGTTCCTCAAAGGCGATATGGCCTTGGTGGGCAGCGAGGCCCAGGCCCGGGAAGCCCGCAAGCTGGCCCTGCGCGAACTGGAAGACAACATCGACGGCGCCATCTTCGACGGGCTCGCGCTCCTGAAGCAGGCCGTTCCGGGCGGGCACACCTACGCGGTGCTGTTCCCGGGGAAGAACGACGGGCTCTACCTGCGCGCCTGGATCACGGACAGCGGATCCGTGATTGCCGGGGCCGTGCTGAACAGCAACCAGGGCCTGGTGGGGCAATTGAACAAGGACGGCGTGCGCCGGGTGCTGGAAGGCGACATCGTGGCCGATTCCGCCCAATTGCACTACTACTCCGGCCACGACGGCGTGCGCTCCCTGGCCGGCGTCCCCATCCTGGTCAAAGGCGTCCGGCGCGGGGCGGTCATCGTCGACAGCCTGCGGGAGAACGCCTTCGACGCCCGGACCATCGAACGCCTGGATTCCCTGGCCAACCTGCTGGGGCATCTGGCCTACCACGCCTACATGGCTTTCGAGCATGCCTATCACAAGGAGCAATTGGCGGCCCTGACCAGCTACCAGCGCAAATTCCTGGAGAACATGTCGGTCGAGAACATCGTCACCCACGTGCAGAATTACATGGCCGAATGCCTGGAGGGCGATCGCTTCCTGGTGGTGGAGCGCGTTTCCCGCCAGGGCGACGACGCGCGCATCGTGAGCTGCATCGGCGCGGACGACAAGGAGATGCAGGGTCTCGGGTTCCGCCTCTCGGAGAAAGGCCTGGCGGCCCTGGCCTTCGAGAAGGAGCAGATCATCAACCGCGCGTTCCCGCCCACGCCGCACGTGCCCCGCTTCAGCCCCAGGGAAAAGGCCCACGGGCGCATGGCCAGCCTGCTGGCCGTGCCGGTGCCCACGGACCAGGGCGTGGACATGGTCCTGATGGTGGAATCCGTCCGCCCCCGGCGTTTTTCCGAGCACCACCAGAACCTGCTTTCCACCATCGCCCGCGCGGCCGGCTTCGCCCTGTCCCGCGCCCGCCTCTACCAGGAGAAGGAGCAGCTCGCCAGCCGCGACGGGCTCACCGGGGTGGAGAACCACCGCACCTTCCAGGAGCGTTTCCTCAACGAGATCCTGCGCGCCCAGCGGTACGCTCACCAACTGGCCGTGATGATGATGGACATCGATCTCTTCAAGAAGGTGAACGATACCTACGGCCATCCGGTCGGCGACCAGGTCCTCAAGGAAGTGGCCCGGATCATCTCCCAGAACATCCGCGCGGGCACCGATCTGCTGGCGCGCTACGGCGGGGAGGAGTTCGTGGTCATGCTGGCGGATACGGACCGGACCCGGGCGGGAGAGACCGCGGAGCGGATCCGCGAGAGCATCGCCGCCAAGGTCTTCGAATCCGGCACCGTGCGCTTCCAGGTCACCATGAGCATCGGCGGGGCCATCTACCCTTCCGATTCCCGCCACGGGCGGGAGATCCTGGAGAAGGCGGACAAGGCTTTGTACCGGGCCAAGGAGACGGGGCGGAACAGGCTGGTGTTCTACAATTAAGGCGGTCTGGGGGATCGAGGAGAGAGAATTCAAAGTGCAAAAGTCAAAGTTCAAAGTGCAAAATGAAGAAGGGGGAGGCGACGGCCGATGCCGTACTTCTTTGCGTGCGTTTGTCTTAAATTTCGACTTTTGCACTTTGAACTTTGACTTTTGAACTCCACCCGAAAGACCACGATGTTGCTCCCTCCCGACGACGAATACTTCATGCGCCAGGCCCTGCGCGAGGCGCAAGGCGCCTATGAAGAGGGTGAAGTGCCCATCGGCTGCGTGATCGTGAAGGCGGGGAAGATCCTGGGCCGCGGCCGCAACCACATGGAAACCCTGCGGGACCCCACCGCGCACGCGGAGATCCTGGCCCTGGGCGCCGCCAGCGGGGCCCTGGACAATTGGCGCCTGGACGGCTGCACCCTGTACGCCACCCTGGAGCCTTGCCCCATGTGCGCCGGGGCCATCCTCAACGGCCGCATCGCCAAGGTGGTCTACGGGTCCAAGGACAAGCGCCTGGGCGCCCTGGGGTCCGCCTACGATATCCTGACGGACAATCCCCTGAACCGCTCCATCGAGGTGGTGGGCGGCGTGCTGGCGGAGGAATGCCTGGACCTGTTGCGGTCCTTTTTCCAGGAGAGGCGCAAGCGTCCGGCGAAATCCGCCCCCGAAGAAGGATAGGCGCGCAGGCGGGCGTCCAGCGCCGCCCGCACGTAGGCTTCCATGTCCCCGGGCCCGTCGACCCGGAAAGGCGCGAACCGCCAGATCTCCGGGTCGGCGCCGGCCAGGTACAAGGCGGGGGCATGGGCCATTTCCAACGGGACGAGCCGGACATGCCGGCCAGACAACCGGAGATGGGGATCGGACGGTCCGGGCATGGGAAAAAGGTGCATTCCGGACCGGGGTGCCGCAAGCCTTGGGCGCCGGCCCGCCAATAGGTATATTGGCTCTGCTCATCCTGGAAGGCGCAGACCTCACGCAATTGACGCGAGCTGAACCCCGCCAGGACGAAAGTAGCAACGGTAGGCATCAACTCAATGTGCCGTGTCGAAGTCTGCCGCCAACCGGGATGAGCACCTCCTTTTAGAACATCCCGGTTGGCGCGCTGACCGGGATGAGCACCCCCTTCTAGAACATCCCGATCAGCGCGCCGGCCGGCGCCTATCCTCCTCGCCGCATTCCGTTTTTCCTCTTTTGGGTTTTCCCCGGAGCTTTGGGATTCCATCCCCCGGTGAGGAATTTTTTTGTGCGGTCCGAAACGGAAAAAGAATAATTAGGGCTTCAGGTCCCGACCCGGGTCCGCCGAAGGGGTTGAATGGCGCTGGAAAGACGGAAACTGCTGCTTGTCGAGGATGAGGCCTTGGTGGCCCTGGATTTGAAAAGGCGCTTGGAGGGAATGGGGTTCGAAGTCGCCGGGCAGGCGACCACGGGAGAGGAAGCCATCCAAAAGGCCCTGGCGATCCAGCCTTCCCTGGTCCTGATGGACATCCGGTTGGGGGGCCTGGTGGACGGGATCGAGGCCACGGAAATCATCCGCCGGCGCCTGGACGTTCCCGTGGTCTATCTCACGGCCAATTCGGATGAAGCCACCTTGCGCCGCGCGCGCATCACGGAGCCCCATGGATTCGTCCTCAAGCCCATCCGGGATCGGGAATTGCGCATCGCCATCGAGATGGCCCTGTACCGGTTCAGGGCCGAGGCCGCCATGCGCGAGAGCCGGGAGTGGTTTTCCGCCATGCTCAGCACCGTCAGCGAAGCCGTCATCGCCAACGATAAGGACGGCGCCGTGCGGCATATGAACCATGCGGCCGAGCGATTGACGGGGTGGAGGGAAGAGGAGGCCCGGGGCCGGCCGCTGACCGAGGTGGTCCGTTTCCTGGATGAGTCCGCGCGCGCGCCGGCCCAGGAATCGGCTTCCGGGACCAGGATCATGGACCGCACCGTGGTGACCGCCCGGGACGGGGCCGTCCGCGCCGTCGAAGAGCGCTTCGAAACCGTGCGCGGCCTGGCGGCGGACGTGGAAGGAGGCGTGTCGGCCTTCCGCGACGTGAGCGAACGCCGCAACCTGGAAAGGCAACTGGCCCAGAAGCACAAGATGGAAGCCATCGGCCGGCTGGCGGCCGGGGTGGCCCACGATTTCAACAACCTGCTCACGGCCATCATCGGATACAGCAACCTGGCCTTGCTGAAAGCCGGCGAGCGGGACGCGACGCGCGAAGACCTCTCCCAGATCAAGGAAGCCGGGGAAAGGGCCGCGGAACTGACCCAGCAATTGCTGGCCTTCAGCCGGCGGCAGATGCTGACTCCCACCGTGGTGGATCTGGGCGTGATGACCCGCAACATGGAAAAGCTCCTGCGGCGGCTCATCGGCGAGGACGTGGAGATCCTCACCAGCGGCGACCAGCCGCTCTGGGCGGTGATGGCGGATCTGGGCCAGATGGAACAGGTGCTCGTGAACCTGGCCGTGAACGCCCGCGACGCCATGCCGCAAGGCGGCAAGCTGGTCGTGGACACGCGGAACTTCCGCCTCGACGCGAACGCCGTGCCGCCCCAGGAGGACATGACCCCCGGGGACTACGTGGTGCTGGGCGTCGCGGATACGGGCAGCGGGATGGACGAATCCACCCGTTCCCATCTGTTCGAACCCTTCTTCACCACCAAGGCCCCCGGAAAGGGCGCGGGGCTGGGACTGGCCACCGTGTATGGGATCGTCAAGCAAAGCGACGGTTATCTCACCGTGCAGTCCGAGCCGGAGCGCGGGTCCGTGTTCAAAATCTTCCTGCACGCCACCTTCGAACCTGCCCGCCAATCGGCAGGCCCCCGGCCCCAGGCTCCGGCGCCGCGCACGGAGGGCAACGAGACCATCCTGGTGGTGGAGGACGAAAAAGCCGTGCGCAACTTCCTGCGGGATTCCCTGGAACGCAGCGGATACCGGGTGCTGGAGGCGGGTTGCGGGCAGGAAGCCCTGGAAAAGGCCGCGGAGGCGGCTTCGCGGGGTGGAACGCTCCCGGGCAACGAGGGCGAGATCCGCCTGCTGCTGACCGACGTGGTGATGGCCGGCCTGAACGGGCAGGAATTGGCGGAGGAGGTGCTCGGCCTGCTCCCCGGAGTCAAGGTGCTCTACATCTCGGGGTATACGAACCAGGGCATCGTCAACCGGGGTTCCCAGGGCGGCGGGCCGGACTTCCTGCGCAAACCCTTCACGCCCATGGAACTGTCCCGCAAGGTGAGGAACGTCCTGGACGGGCAGTGAGGCCGCCGCTTCACGCAAGCCCGATGCAGGAGGAGAGATGCGCATTTGCTGAAGCGTGAGCAATGGATGGATCTGGCGCGGAAACTGGATTGGAACTTTTCCTATGTCGAGGAAAAGGATGTCTATCCGGAGGAAGCCGCGGGAACCCCCTGGCTCCCCCAGCAGGCCTGGGCCGCTTGGGACGAACCCTATCGCACCTCCTACTCGGAGTACGTGAGGGGCCAAGCCGCCAAGGAAGCCTCGGTCAAGGCGGTCCGGGAGGCCATCGGCAGGCCGGAAGACTTCGAGCGCCTGCCGCGCCCGTGGCTCAGCGCGCTCAAGCTCCATGGCGCCACCTTGCCCCTGGCGGAATTCGCGGCCGTGATCGGGAACCTCCGGGCCGGCCGCTTCGCGCGCGCTTCGGCATGGCGCACCACGGCGGCTTTCGGGGCCCTGGACGAATTCCGCCATACCCAGATCCCTTTGCTGCTCATGCACGGACTGGTGCCATGGGACCGGCAATTCGACTGGACGCACAGGTTCTTCCATACCGGCAACTGGGTCGCCGTGGCCGGCCGCCATCTCGCGGATGAGCTCCTGCTCTGTTCCAATCCCATCGAATTCGCGGTGGGCACCAACTTCGTCTTCGAAACCGGCTTCACCAACATGCAATTCATCGGCTTGGGCTCCCTGGCGCGCCGGACCGGGGACCGGATGTTCGAACAGATGGTGAACAGCATCCAGACCGATGAGGCTCGGCATGCCCAGATCGGCCGGCCGGTGCTGGAAATCCTGAGGAAGCATGATCCGGCGTATGCGCAGCGCCTGGTGGATAAATGGTTCTGGCGGAGCTGGCATTTCTTCGCCGTGGTCACCGGTTTCGCCATGGATTATCTGACGCCCCTGGAGCACCGGACCGCCTCCTTCAAGGAATTCATGGAAGAATGGGTGCTGGATCAGTTCCAGCGCTCCCTGGACGAGGCGGGCCTGCGGAAGCCCTGGTATTGGAACGAATTCCTCGCATCCCTCGATCATTACCATCACATGGTCTATGCGAGCGCGTACACCTATCGCGCCACCGTCTGGTTCGACATGGCGGTACCCTCGCCGGCCGAGCGGGAATGGCTGGCGGAGAAATACCCCGCGTCCTGGAGCCAATACGCCCCCATCTGGGATCGCATCGATCAGCGCTGGAAGGAAAGCGGACCGGGGGTGGAATGGCATACCCACGGCGCGACCCCGGTGGGCTTCTGCGACCTCTGCCAGATGGTGCTGTGCGCGGGCAGCCCGATGGCCAATTCGGCCCGGGTGGTGGGGCACGGAGGCCGGAAATACATCTTCTGCTCCGATCCTTGCAAGTGGATCTTCGAGGCGGAGCCGGAAAGATACGCTTCCCACAAGGACGTGGTGAAGCGGATCCTCTCCGGCGAGGCCCCGGCCAACCTGCTCGAACTCATCAAGCATTTCGGATTGACCGCCGACGAGTGGGGAAAGGACGCGTACCGGGGAGGGTACCCCTGGATGCGCGGGACCGCGGGAAGAAAGAACGGCGGGGATGGCGACGGGGAGGGACGCTTGAACGGACGTCCCCAGAAGGTCCGGAAGGACTGAAGGACCGGGAGATGCTGGTCCCCCTGTACGGATTCATGCGCGGCGACTGCCTGGGACTGATCGTCCTGGTGCACGATACGGATCCGGTGGCCCACATCGCCGAGACCCTGGCCCAGGCCGCGGGCATGCGGGTGGTCCCGCGGCCGGGAGGCTCCGTGTACGCGGACGGCAAGCGCTTGGATCCGGGGCTCAGCGTGGCCCAGGCGGGACTGACCGCCTTGGACCGGGTGGACGTGATCCCGGAGGAGCACGTGTGGCCTGGATGAAAGCCGAAGGCATGGGGGATCTGTGGGACGGGGAAATGCGTCCGTGCCTGGTGCTGGGCATGCGCGTGCTGGTCCTGAAACAGGATGGGGTCGTCCATGCCTATGCGGACGCCTGCGCGCACCTGAAGGTCCCCCTCAGCGAAGGCCGCTTCGAAGGCGGCGTCCTCACGTGCCGCGCCCACGAATTCCGGTACGATGCCGCCACGGGCGCGGGACTGAACCCCAGGACGGCCAGGCTGGAACCCTATGCGGCGAAACTGGAAGGAGGCCAGGTGTGGATAGACCTGACCCTGGGAACGCCTCCGGCGCCTCCGTGACGGCCAAGGAAGGAAGCGGCGCGATCCGGGGACCGGGCCCGGTGCTGATCGCCGGGGAAGCCTCCCAGGCGGTGCTGGAGGCGATGAAATCCCTCAACCGCAACCTCTCCGTGCTGGATAGGGGCTCCTATTGGCGCGTATCCTCCGCTTCCGGCTGCCGGCTCACGCGCGCGGCCGTCGAAAAGCGGCTCGGGAAACCGTTCCTCATGCCGGGCGATCTGGAAGCGCTGATGCCGTCCTTCTCGGGACGTTTCCGCGTCACCGAAGAAGAGGCCCGGTGGGAGGAGGGATGACGCCGCGCCGGACCTGGTGGAACCTGGAGAGTTCCGCGCGCAAGCCTTCGGACTACGAGATCGCCTCCACGGATCTGCTGTACTATCCCAAGCTCGGCTTCGAAGTCAGGACCCCGCTGGAGGAGTGGCACCGCAAATTCCAAGCGGGGTCGCCCCTGGCTTGCGCCGATTGGGATCGCTTCCGCGATCCCGCCGAGCTGACCTATTCGCGTTACGTAGAAGCGCGCCGGGACAAGGAAATCTACGTGGACGGCCTCTTCAACGCCGCCGAGGCGACCGGTCACGATCATAAGCTGTCCGGAGAATGGCTGCAGCTGATGGATCGCCTCCTCTGCCCGTTGCGATACCCCTGGCACGGGCTGCAGATGGCCTCCTCCTATCTCGGCAGCATGGCCCCGGGCGGGCGCATCGCCATCTGCTTCCTGCTGCAGACCGGCGACGAGATCCGCCGGATCCAGCGCATCGCCTACCGCATGCGGATGCTGATGGAAACGCGGCCGGGCCTGGGCGCGGAAAGCCGGTATTGCTGGGAATGGGAACCGGCATGGCAACCCCTGCGGCGCGCCATCGAGCGCCTCCTGGTGACCTACGACTGGGGGGAAGCGTTCGTGGCGCTGAACCTTTCCCTGAAGCCGGCGCTGGACGAAATGTTCCTGATCCATTTCGCCAGGGCCGCGGCCCGTTCCGGGGACGAGGTGCTGGGAAAGCTGTTCCTCTCCTTCCACGAAGATTCCCGCTGGCAAAGGGAGTGGAGCGCGGCCCTGGTGCGGATGCTGGTGGCCGGATCCCCCGAGAACGCGAAGTCGCTCCGGGAATGGATCGCCCGCTGGCATCCCATCGCCGAAACGGCCGCCCTGGCCTTCGCGCCCGCCCTGTGCGCCCCGGGACAGGACGCGGATTTCATCCGCGACGGGATCCGGGGCGCCTTGGGCGTGGCCGGCATGATGCCCAGGGAGGCGGTCCATGCGGCCTGAGGCGGGCATTCCGGAAAGCTCGGAAAGCGAGGCGCGCTTCCGCACCATGGCGGACTGCGCCCCCGTGCTCATTTGGATGGCCGGCGTGGACGCGGAATGCGTCTTCTTCAACCGGGGTTGGCTGGAGTTCACGGGCAGGCCCCTGGAGGCGGAACTGGGCGTGGGATGGGCGGAAGGCGTCCATTTCGAGGACTTCCAGAATTGCATGCAGGCGTACCTGGGCTCTTTCTCGGCCCGCAAACCCTTCCGCATGGAATACCGCATGCGGCGCGCGGACGGCCGGTTCCGCTGGGTGCTGGATACGGGCGTGCCCCGGTTCGAAACCGGCGGGATCTTCGCGGGATTCATCGGCTCCTGCATCGACATCACGGACATCCGCGAGGCCAACGAGGCCCTGTCGCGCAACGCCGGCCAGTTGGAGATACGGGTGCAGGACCGCAACCGCGAGCTGGAGGCCTCGAACCGGGAGTTGGAACGGTTCAACCGGTTGATGGTGAACCGGGAGCTGAAGATGATCGAGCTCAAGAAACAGGTGAACGCCCTGTCCGCGGAACTGGGACGCGCGGAGCCTTACGGGATCCCGGCGGACAAGGTTCCGGGCGGCGCGGTCCCGGAAGGGAACGCCCCGGAAGGAAAGGACGCGGCGGAAGAACTGGCCGCGCAAAGGGCCGCGGCCTTGAACCTGGCGGGAGACGCCGAAGCCGCGCGCCAGAAAGCCGAGAAGGCCCAGGCCCAGTTCCGGGCCCTGCTGGAGGCCGCCCCGGACGCCATGGTGGTGGCGGATCGACGGGGGGATATCGTGCTCATCAACGGGCAGACCCGCCGCCTGTTCGGCTTCGAGCGGGAGGAATTGCTGGGCCGATCCGTGGAGCTGCTCATGCCGGAAAAGCCGCAAGGGGAGGGGAGGCAAGGCGGCCTTTTCAACCAGGCCAGGCTCAAGGAGATGGGAAGCGGCTACGAGGTGACCGCCCTCCGCAAGGATGGGGGAGGCTTTCCCGCGGAAGTGTCCCTGAGCCCCATGGAGTCCGAGGACGGCATCCTCGTCATCGCCGCCATCCGGGACATGACGGAGCGCAAGAGCGCGGAGGAATCCATCCGCAAGTCCCTGCTCGAAAAGGAAGCGCTGCTCAAGGAGATCCACCACCGCGTCAAGAACAACCTGCAGATCATCTCCAGCCTGCTGCGCTTGCAGGCCGAACGCATCGTGGATAAAAGGGACCTGGCCATGCTCCGCGAGAGCGAGGAACGGGTGAATTCCATGTCCCTGATCCATGAAATGCTCTACCAGAGCAAGGACCTGGCGCGCGTGAATTTCGGGGGCTACGTCCGCAATCTCACCGCGGAGCTGCTCCAGACCTACGCCACCGGTTCGGCCCGCATCGATCTGGACCTGCAGGTGGAAACCCTGGAACTGGACATCAACCGGGCCATCCCCTTGGGCCTTATCATCAATGAACTGGTTTCCAACGCGCTCAAGTACGCTTTTCCCGGGACCCGCTCCGGCACCCTTTCCGTCCGGCTCGCCTCCGCCTCGGGGGAATTGACGCTGGAAGTCCGCGACGATGGCATCGGGCTGCCCCCGGATTTCCAGGAGCGCCGCAAGTCCTCCCTGGGCCTGCAGATAGTCGAATCCTTGTGCCGGCAAGTGGGCGGGCGGCATGCGTTCGAGGGGGAGAAAGGCACGCGCTTCCGGATGAGCGCCCCGATCTGAAGGCGGGAGCGCGCTCAGCGCGGAACGACGATGCCGGTGCGGGCGGTGAATTCTTCCAAGGTGATCAACGCCTCGCCCTTGTCCAGGCGCTCGGGATAGAGGATCCCTTCCAGGTGATCGAACTCGTGCTGGAACAGGCGCGCCGGGAATCCGCTGAACCGTTCCGTGCGCGCGAGCCCCCGGCGATCGGTGAAGGCCACGTCGATTTCGAAATGCCTGGGGACCCGGGCCCGGAACCCGGGGACGCTGAGGCAGCCTTCCCAGCCGGTCTCCTTCTCCTCCGAGACGCGCAGGATCTCCGGATTGACGATGGCGGTGGGTTCCATGAGAGGCGCGTCCGGATAACGCGGGTTCGGTTGCGGCGCCATGATGAAAAGGCGGAGGGACTTTCCCACCTGGGGCGCGGCGATGCCGACGCCGAGGTTTTCCCGCCCGCAGCGGATCAACTCGTCGATGAATGCCTGGAAGTCCGGATCGGCGACGTCCAGGATGCGCCCGGCCTTGAAGGTCAGGCGTTCGTCCCCGCGGTCCAGCAGGGAAAGGGTCTTGATCGGTTCCACTCCCATAATATAAACAGTATAAACAGGCGCGCGCCGGCCCGGCAGCCCCGGGGTCCGCGCGGACCCCGTCGCGAGGGGCTCAATCCGGGGGAGGGACGGGCTTTACGCCCAGGCCGGGCAGGAAATTGGGTTGGATGCGGCCTTGCTCCAGGCTCAGGCCTTCGAAGGGATCGTCCCGCAGCAGCCAGCTTCCGTCCAGGTCCGCGTATTCGGCGTCCTGGGCCACCACGGCCCCGGCGGAAATGAGCAGGCTGCTTTCGAGCATGCAACCCACCATGATCTTGAGGCCCAGGCGCTTGCCTTCGCGCAGCATGGCCAGGCCCGGGGTGATGCCGCCGCATTTGACCAGCTTGATGTTGAACCCGCTGAACCGCCCCGGCAGCCGGGCGACGTCTTCCGGACCGGCGCAGCTTTCATCCGCGAAGATGGGCAGGCGCGAATCGCGCAGGATGGATTCCATGCGGGCGTCCTCCGCGGGCAAGAGCGGTTGTTCGATGAATTCCACGCCCAGGGATTCCAGCCGGGCGCTGATGGCGGCGATGTCCAATCCGGACCAGGCCCCGTTCGCATCCACCCGCAGCGCGGCTTGCGACCTTTGGCGGATGGCCCGGAGCAGTTCCGTATCGACGCCGGCGTCGAGCTTGACCTTGATCGCCGGGAACCCGGCCGCTTCCTCGATCCGCCCGGGCCACTCCTCGCGCGGGCAGATGCCCAAGGTGGCCGAGGTGGCGACCGCATGGGCCGGCCGGCCCATGGCCGCTTCCGCAGCGCTCTTGCCGATCGATTTGGAGTGGAGATCCCAAAGCGCCACGTCCACGGCGCATTGGCAGGCCCGGGAAGGCGCCACGCGCTCCCAGATCTCGTTCCAGATGCGGCCTATGTCCTCGGGCCCCTCCAGGGTCTGCCTGCGGAAATAATCGTTGAGCCCTGCCAGGCGCATGTCGACGTCGCAGGCTTCCTCCCCGAAGAAGGCGTTGGGGGACGCTTCGCCGTACCCGAGCACGCCGTTCTGTTCCAGCACCAGGAACACGTTGTCGACCCGTGGGCGGCTGGCGCGGGAAATCCGGAACACGTGCCTGGGATGGAGAGCTTTGCCGACGTGATAGATGCGTATCATGGGTGCACTGGATCGACAGCTTGAATATACATCGAAATCCCTTTATCGCGATATGCGCTTTTTTATGATATTATGGACCGGGGAAGACACGAGAAGCCATGCGCAGCATCATCGGCAGATCCGTCGAAGGCAGGGAAATGGTCCTGCTCGCCAACTTCCCCCTGCGCGGCGATCCCGCCGCCGTCCGCTCCGATCCCCGGAGCACCCTGCTGATCGGGGGCACGCACGGGGACGAGCGCGCCACCGTGGCCATCCTGGACAACTTCGCCGCCTCCCGTCTCGGCCCCGGCGGCCTCGCCCATCCCGTCGCCGTCCTCAGCCTGCACAATCCGGACGGCCATGCCGCGGACATGCGCTACAACGCCCGCGGCGTGGATCTGAACCGCAACTTCACGCATAACTGGAGCCCGGATTCGGAAGAACCCGCCGGGCCGGTGCCCCTCTCGGAACCGGAGACGGCGGCCCTGCACGCCTTCATCCTGGCCCGCCGTCCCGCGAAAATCGTGAGCCTGCATTGGGCCCTTTCCGAGATCGACGCGGACGGACCGCAAAGCACCGCCCTGGCGCTCGCCATGTGGGGGGCGCTTTCCGAGGAGGAGCGGAAACCCTACCGGCTCCGCGTGCACCGGCCGGAAGCGCCCGCCGCGTCTTTCTGTCCCGGATCCCTGGGGCAATGGTGCGGCAACGGACTGGTCTACCCGGACGGCAGCCGCCCTGCCATGGTAACCTTGGAGCTTCCGTATCACGCGCAGGCCTATGAGCGGCCGGATTCCCTGCCCGACGGCCATCTGGAAAGCGTGCGCGCCCTGTGGCGCGCGCGGCCGGAGGCCTATCTGGCCGGGGTGCAGGGCCCGGTCCATCGCATGCTGGAAGCCGCTTGCCGCCTGGGCCACGCTTCCGGCGCGCCGGCCCCCGCGGCGGAAGCCGGTTGATGCGCATCCTGATCTGCCCCTTGGATTGGGGCCTGGGGCATGCCACCCGCTGCATCCCCTTGATCCGCGCCCTGCTCGCCAACGGCCACCAGGTGCGCGTCGGCGCCGCGGGCGGGGGCTTGCGCCTGTTGCGGAACGAGTTCCCCGGCCTGGAAACGTTCGAATATCCGGGATACCCGGTGCGCTATTCCCGTTCCCCGGCCTGCTTCCTCCCCGTCCTGCTGGCGCAAGCGCCCCGCGTGCTGATCGGCCTGTTCGCGGAGTCGCGGCGGTTGCGCGGCATCCTGGCCGCCCACCCCTGCGACCTGATCATCTCGGACGGCCGCTACGGCGTATACGCTTCCGGCATTCCCGCCATTTTCATCACCCATCAGGTGTTCATCCGCGTCCCCGGCCGCTTCCCCGGAGCGGGTCTCGCCGAAAAGGCCATCCTGGCGCTGAACCTGCGCCTGTTGCGGCGGTACACGCGGGTGTGGGTCCCCGATTTCCCCGGCGCGGACTCCCTGTCCGGGGACTTGAGCCACAAACCCTGCGGCCTGGCGAACCTGGAGTTCATCCACCCCTTATCCCGCTTTTCCGGCCCGGGGCCTTCCGCCGGGACGGGAGCGGAAGGCGAGGCCGCCGCGTCCGGCGATCTTCCGGTTCCGTCCGTGGACATCCTGGCGGTGGTGAGCGGACCGGAACCGCAGCGCGGGCTTTTCGAAACCGCCTTGCGCGGGGAACTGCTCCGCTTGCAGGGGACCCGGGTCCTGGTGCGGGGACTTCCCGGAGCGCAAGCGCCGGCCGCGGCCCCTGCCGGGCTCCTCTCCATCCGGCCCGGCGCCTTGACCGAGTTCGCCCATCTCTCCGGCGGGGAATTGTCCCGGCTCTTCGCGGGCGCGGCCCTGATCGTGGCCCGGTCCGGATACACGACGGTCATGGAACTGGCGGGATTGGGATGCCGCGCGGTGGTACTGGTCCCCACCCCCGGCCAATCGGAGCAGGAATACCTCGCCGATCACCTGGACCGGGCGGGGGCGGGGATCCGGATGGACCAGCATGCCCTGGACCTGGAGGGGGCGCGCGAACGCTTGCGGGACAGGCCCGGCTTCGCACGGTGGAAACGGGACGCGTGGAAGTCCCCGGAAGGCGGGGCGTTCTCCTTGTCCGGCTTCCTGTCCGGACATCCCGTATTTGCCGGAGCGGGCGCGTGGAAAGATGCGATGGACGTGCGGAAGGTCCGCCAACTATAGTAGATTGTGCAAAGGGTTGCATGAATTCCATCCGCGTCCATAGATCCCCCCCGCGCCATTCCCCCCCGTGCTTCCGGCCACGCCTTTCCGCGGCCTTCTCCGCGCTCCGCTTGCTGGCGGCGCTGATCCTCCTGGGCGCGCACGGAGCCCATTGCGCGACGGCGGGGGAGAGGGGCGGCAAGACGGAGGATCGCCTCCGTTTCTACCAGGATCACCTCCGGAAGTACCTTTCCATCCTGCAGAAATCCGATTCCATCAAACCGTATTTCCTGGCCTACCGGATCAACGACACCTTGTACCATAGTTTCCTCGCCAACAACGGCGGCGTCATCGAGGACAAGAGCGGCGCGTCCCGGTACCTGGGCGTGGAGGCGCGCGTCGGCACCGGCAAGTTCGACAATACCCATCCCATGCGGGAGAACCTCGACTTCACGGCCTGGGACGGCTACCAGAACATCCGCCTGCCCTTCGAGCCGGAAGGCAAGGCGGCCGAGCAGGCCTTGAAGGTGGCCACGGATTTCGCCTTCCGGGCCGCCAAGGATCAATTCATCAAGATCAAGGCCAACGTGGACGTGCGCCCCGCCGAGGACGATACCGGCCTCGATTTCGCTTCCGCCGCGCCCGTCCGGCACCGCGATCCGCCCTCCCTCCCGCCGCCGCCCCGGGACAGCCTGGACGGCCTTTACGCCAAGATCCGGAAAGCCTCCCTGCTTTTCGCCAACCGCCGGCATCTTTACTCCAGCCAGATCGATTTCAACTACCGCAAGGTGAAGAAGCTGCTGGTCAATTCGGACGGCACGTCCCTGGCGCATACGGAAACCCTGGGCAACATCGGCATTTACGTGGAGACCAAGGCCCAGGACGGGATGATCCTCTGGCTCACCAGGGATTTCTTCTTCAAAGAGGTCCCGCGGGATTTCCCGTACGACACCCTGGCGCAGGCCACGGAAGCCTTGTTGCGCCGCCTGGACACCTTGCGCGCCGCTCCCGTGATGGAAACCTACGTGGGCCCGGTCATCCTCCAGAACATCGCCGCCGCCGTTTTCACCCACGAGGTCTTCGGCCATCGCGTGGAGGGCCATCGCCAGAAGGCGGTGGACGAGGGACAGACCTTCGTCACCAAGATCAACCAAGGGCTCGCGGCGCCTTTCATCTCCATCCTGGACGATCCCACCCGGGAGTTCGCCGGCGGCGTTCCCCTGAACGGATATTACCGCTTCGACGATGAAGGCGTGCCTTCGCGCCCCACGCCGCTGATGGCAGAGGGCGTGTTCCGGGACTTCCTGTTCAGCCGTTCGGTGATTTCCCCCAAGGGCGCCTCCAACGGCCACGGCCGCGGGGTGCTGGGCATGGCGCCCACCGCCCGCATGGGGAACACCATCCTGCAAGTCTCCCGCACCGTGCCCGCTTCCGCCCTGCGCGACAGCTTGCGGGCCCTCCTGAAGAAGTCCGGCAAGCCTTACGGCCTGCTTCTCCACGATATCTCCGGCGGTTTCACGTATACTGGCCGGGACCTGCCGCAATCCTTCCGCGTGGAACCCCTGTACGTCTCGCAGATTTTCGCCGATGGCCGTCCGGACAAGGTGGTGCGCGGCGTGGATGCGGTGGGTACGCCCCTGGTCAGCCTCCGGCAGGTGGCCCTGGCCGGGGACGATCCCGCCGTATTCAACGGGTACTGCGGCGCCGAATCGGGCTGGATCCCCGTATCCGCGGTCGCGCCTTCCCTCTTGCTGGAATCGATGGAATTCGAAAGCCGGGCCAAGGATCAGAACATGCCGCCCATCCTGCCGCCCCCGGAGGTCAGGCCATGATCCGGCTTCCGATGAAGGTTTCCGCAATGGCCTGCATCCTGTCGCTGGCCGTCATGGCCCAGGCTTCCCCCAAGGCCAAGACCGCTCCGGCCCGCGCTCCCGGGCCCCACGTGCCCGTGGACGTGCCCGGCGTCCCGCCCATCCAGTCCCGCTCCAGCAACCTGTCCGATACCTCCGTGGCCTCGCTGGAGGCTTCGCCGGTGCTCAAGGCCATGGGACATGAGCTCAAGCGATCCATGGACAGCCTGCGCATCAAGGGCCGTCCCCGGCCTTACTTCCTCTCCTACCTGCTCTGGGACGTGGAGTCCCACCATATGCAGGCCTCCCTGGGGTCCTGCGAGATGGCGGACGACGATCGCCAGCACATGGCGGAAATCGATCTGCGGGTGGGCGGCTTCGACGAGGACAACACCAATTTCCAGGGCGGCATCGTTTTCGGCCCGCGCCTGCGCCTTCCCTTGCCCCAGGAGAACGATACCAACCTCCTGCGCCTTTCCCTGTGGGCCGCCACGGACGCCAAATACAAGGTGGCGGTGGAAATGCTGGCCCAGAAGCGAGCCTTCCTGGCCAACCACAGCGGCCGGGACAGCCTCCCGGATTTCTCCCGGCAAAAGGTGCTGACGCGCTACCGCGCCGAGCCCAGGACGCCTCCGGACACCGCCCTGACCACCGCCCTGGGGAGGGATCTCAGCGGTTACCTGGCGGGCTTCCCCTGGCTGCTGGAGTCCCGCGTCGGCTACCAGTATTACTACACCACCTTCCATTACGTGGATTCGGACGGGGCCCGCTTCATCGAAACCGTGAAAGAGCATACCCTCACCGTGGCCCTCTTCACCCAGGCCAAGGACGGTTCCCCCTTATGGGACTACCTGCGGATTTCCACCCGCGATCCGCTGGTCCTGGGCCAAGGCGCGGTGAGCCTCGCCGCGCTCAAGGATTCCCTGGCGCCGCTCCTCAAGCGCATGGACTATCTCCGCACCGCGGCCCCCTTGGCCAATTACCGCGGACCGGTGCTCTTCACGGGGCGGGCGGCGGGCGAACTGCTCAACAAATCCCTGCTGGCTCCGCAAGCGCGCCTGCGGGAGCCGGCCGGGACCGGAGCGGAACCCAATTTCATGATCAGCCTCGCCGGCCGCAAATTGTTCCCCAGCGAGGTCACCGTCATCGACACGCCTTCCATGGCGGCCTGGCAGGGCCGCTCCCTGTTCGGGAATTACGTCCTCGATCAGCAGGGCCAGCCCGCGGAGGATATCGTGCTGGTCAAGGACGGACGCGTGAAGGATTTCTTCCAGGGCAAAGTGCCGGTGCTCAAGGCCAAGGGGCACAAGAGCAACGGGCATTGGCGCTACGGGGGAGGGTTCCCGGGAGTCACCCTGTTGCGGTCTTCCCATCCCCTTTCCGAAGCGGATCTGCGGAGCAGGCTGGGGGCCATGGGCGCCGACGAGGGCACCGGCTACGGCCTCATCGTTTCCAAGGTGGTGGACGAGGACGCGTTCAAGCTGTTGCGCCATCCCCTGGCGGCGCATTTGGCGGTCACGGACGGCCTGGACGGCCGCGGCTCGTTCTCCCTGGCGCCCCCCTGCGAGGTGGACATGTACGATTCGCGCACGGGCAAGGTCACCCCGGTGCGGGGGCTTTCCTTTCCGGTGCTGGACACCAAGTCCCTGCGCGATATCGCCGCGGTCGGCGATCGGCCCTTCCTGCACGAACCGCAGGCGGCCTATTCGGTCCTGTGCCCGTCCCTGCTTTTCACCTTGCTGGATCTCAAGGGCGGCCGCAACACCCAGCCGCGCCTGCCTTATCTTCCCTGAGTCGCTCGCATTCCCGGGCCGCCGGCATTTCCCGGACCTTGCATTCCCTGGATTGCTCCCGGGCCCGGCCTATTCCCGCGTCGCGCCCGGTGCTTCCCACCAGCCCGCCAATTCCGGACTGATGGCCCACAGGCCCGGTTCCGTCAGGGAGCGGATGCGGGAAGCCTCCCCCCGTAACGCCTCCAATACCGGGGCCGATTCCGCGCGGGCCCAATCGCCTCCCATCACGGACACCACGTCCACTTCCCCGGCGGCGGAATAGGGCGCCACGTCCACGTTCCGGAGCGGGCCCAGCTTGGCGAGCCCGGCGGCCTCTTCCAGGGCGTCCTGCAGGCCTCCCAGGCGGTCCACCAGCCCGTTCCCCAGGGCCTGCGTCCCGGTGAAGATGCGGCCCTGGCCCAGGCTGTCCACCTCCGCCTTGGTCTTCTTGCGCCCGGCGGCGACCTTGGCGATGAAATCGTCGTAGAACCGATCCATGTGCTTCTGCAGCATTTCCGTTTCCGTCGAGTCCCAGGGGCGCGCCATGGAGTTGGCGTCCGCATGGGGCGAGGTCTTCACCGCTTCCGTATTCAAGCCCAGTTTTTCATACAGGCCCTTCAGCACGAACTTACCCCAGAGCACGCCGATGCTCCCGACCACCGAGTTGGGCGCGGCGAGGATCCGGTCCGCGCCGCAGATCAGGTAGTAGCCGCCGGACGCCGCGTCATGGCCCACCGAGGCCACCACGGGCTTGCCGGCTTTCTTCAGCAGTTCCACTTCCCGCCACATGATGTCCGCCGCCTGCGCGGATCCGCCCGGGGAATCCACCCGCAGCACCACCGCTTTCACGGAAGGGGAAAGGCGGGCTTTGCGCAATTGGGCCGCCACGGTTTCCGAGCCCGCCAGGTCCGGACCCGCCAACCAGGCCCGCACGCTCTTGCCCAACACCATGTCCCCGGTCACGATCACCAGCGCGATCCGCGGAGGGATGTCCCAGGTCTCCCGGACGTTCGCCTCCGGGACGTCGTGGTTCAGCACCGCGTGCTTGCCGCCCGCCAGCTTCAGCGCCTGATCCTGATAGATGAGGGTGTCGATCAGGCCGGCCTGCACCGCGTGCTCCAGGCCTATCTCCCCGGACTCCAGGGCCGCGCGCAGCATGTCCTTGGGCATGCCCCGGCCCTGGGCCACCGCGTCCAGGTAATGGTCCCAGAGCGCGTCCAGGAGGCTTTCCAGGTCGGCCCGCATGGGCGCGGACATCTCCTTGCGGGTGAAGGGCTCCTCGAAGGATTTGTATTTCCCGTGGCGCAGGAATTGCGGCTCCACGCCCAGCTTGTCCAGCAGCCCGCGGTAGAACATCACCTCGGCGGCGAACCCGTTCACGGCGAAAAAGCCCCGGGGCTGCATCGCCACCACGTCCGCGGCGGAGGCCAGGAAATAGTTGAGCGGAGAGACCTGCTCCAGGTACGCCGTCACGCGGATCTTCCGGTCGCGCAGGCGCAGGATGCGCCCGCGGATCTCCTCGCCCATGGCCCATCCGCACCGGGCCTTTCCCAGCTTGATCAGCACGGCCTTGATGCGGGGATTGGATTCTATCACGTCGAAGCGCTTCTGCACGTCCAGGAAACCGATCCGGCCGCCGGCGGCCAGCCAGCCCGCCGGCGTCCCTCCCTCCACGATGGTGCGGTTGAGGTCGATCTCCGCGACGTTTCCGGCCGAGACCAGGAAAGGCGTTTTCTGATCGACGCGGAATTGCAGGGACGCTTGCCGGTGTCCTTTGTCGGCCAGGCCCGAAGCCAGGCGGCCTTCCATCCCACCCGTCCCCTGGGAACCGCCCTTGGCCCATCCGAAGGCCCCCGCCACCCGCGGGAAAGCCTGCAGGCTCAGGCCCAGGAAACCTTCCCGGTGCCATAGGTCCACTTGCGATTCGAGCTTGAAGCCCAAGCCCAAGGGCACTTGGGTGAACAGGAAACCGCGGCGTTTCCCCCCTTCCTCCTTTTCCAGGCCCAGGCCCAGGTTGAAATCCCCCAAGGCGCCCGGGCGGGAACCCCAGGGCCGCACGGCGGCGGCGAACCGGTGCACCCTGTTTTCGTCGCTGCCCGACCACAGGTTCTCCCCCCAATATCCGGCCAGCAACCGAGGCAAGGGGCGGAAGTCGAGGCCTGCGTCCAAAAGCAGATGATCCGGTCCGGCTCCGTCCCAGACGAAGGCAGGGCGCACTCCCGGTGAAAACAATCCCAACACATTGCCGGCCAGGGCCAGGTCGAAACGCGCCAGATATGGCCCCTTTCCTTCCCAATAGCGGAAGCCCTCCGCATGGCCGGGCCCCTGGTTCTGCGCGGCCCAGAGGCGTTGCGGCCCGCCGGTAAGCGCCTCCCATTCCGACCAGCCCAGGTCGACCCGATCGTCGGATCCGAACGCGGCGGCGGCGGGATTGGCGAAGGCGGCCAGCCCCGTATTGGCGGCGATACCGTTCGAAAAGGGTAAAGCGGAATCCCAGGCCTGGAGGACCGCGGGCAGCAGGGCGAGGGACGTTAAAAGCGGACTAAACCGGAATTTCATCGATTATACTCATTTTCCCGAAAAAAAGATCGTGTCCGACCCTTCTACTTCGTAAATTAAAGGATAGAGGGTTTACGTTTATTGGAGCCCAGGAAAATCCGCCCAGGCTCTTGGATTTTGCCGCTATTTTTCTTTCTTTGAAAAAAGAGGAACCAAATTGGATAACGAAAAAGCCAAACTAATCAAGGGAATTATCGCCGAGGTGGTGGGCTTCGATCTCGAAGACATCAGTGACGAAGATAAGTTCATTGTCGACTATAAGATCACCTATGGCGAACGCAAAGCCTTGCTGGAAAAGCTGAATCAGACTTTCCAAAAAGAGTTCGGTTTTGATGAGTTCTGCAAAATGGACAAAGTGGCCGATGTTATTGAAGCCTACAATGTCAGCTCGGTAGGCCAGTCAGGCTGAATTTCCCCGCTTCCGGTCTTCATCGGCCGGAATCCTTCCCCACTCCCGGTTTTCCGACTTCTTGCGAAGCTGGCTCCCCAGGGTAGGGCTGCGATTTATCAGTGTCCGGTTTTCCGCCACCCTCCTTCTGCGAGGCCGTTTTGAGCCGCAGGAAATCCGCGCACTCGAGCGGTTCCAGCCTTCCCGCATATCCGGCTTTGCGCTGCACCGTGGTCGGCCCCGATTCGACGGTGTAACATAAGGATTTCTCCCCCCCTATGTCCAGGGGAATGTCCAGTTTGATGATGCGCAGCCGTTCCGTGGCGTTTTCCGGGAAGAACTCGCAATAGTCCAGCTTGGATTTGATGAAGGTGCGCCGCTTCTTCTCATCGAAAAGCAATTTGCCCCCCAAGTCCGGCGGCAGGCCGATCGGGAGGGTGTTCTGCAACCGCAGTTCGAGCTCCTGGCCCTTGCGCACGATTTTGGCGCCCTTGGGCAGCAGGAGATTGCGATGCTCGGGGATGTTCTTATAGGCGCGGTAATTGCGGGTCTGCACTCCGCATTCCTTCTTGATGTCCGCGCCGGCCTGGTTGAAATCGATGTCCTGGCAGATCTCGGGCATGTCCTCGGGGGCGTAGACTTTGGGCTGGGAGGAGGATGGGGCTGCGCCGCCGCAACCCGTCAGCGCCACCGAACAGGCGAGAACGCTCCAGAATCCGGTTGCATGCCTAGCGTATCGATCGATCAGACCGCACTCCCCCGGTGAAGCGTTGCATGGGAAAAATGAGCTAAATTGGAAATATAACAAGCGAAAGGAGGGGCATGTCCGACGAACGGCACCGCGCGCTCAAACGCTGGGAGCGGGCCAGGCAACTCGCCGGCGTCCGCGGCGATCCGGACCTGGTGGGTCCGCCGGCCTATTGCCGGGTGCGCACCGCCTCGGGCGGGCCCGATCGGATCGCCGTCTTCCTCGTCGCCCTGTTCGCCAAGGATTTGACCTGCGTCAAGGCCTGCCGCGAGCCCCTTCCGGAAGGCATGCGGAACGCGTGGTGGCTGGTGCGCGGAGGCATCCGCTGGGAGGAATACCTGCGCGGCGTGGTGCGCCATTACGGCGCCGGCCTGCCGGTGCCGGCCCAATTCCAGCCCTTGCGGAAAATCGGCTCCGGAATCGTGGACCAGCTCGCGTCCCTGCCCGACGCGGCATTGCCTTCCGTATTCGCCAAAATGCGGGATTCGGGCCTGCTTCCCGCCCTTCCCGCCCTCAGCCGGGAAACCTGCCCGCAAGCCCTTCCCTGGGAGCATATCCGCGCCTGTTTCCAGGACTTCGCCGGGGAAGAAGCGACCGGGAGCCCCGCGGAGACGCCAGCGGGGATTAAGGATAGTCCACCTCGATGATGTCGTAGGCCACCGGTCCTTTCGGGGTCTGGACTTCAACGCGCCCTTCGGGCGGCATCCCCATCAGGGATTTGCCGATGGGTGAATCCATGGAAATGCGCCCTTCCACCGGATTGATTTCGTCGACGCCGACGATTTGCACCACCATTTCCCTTCCATCCGCGCGGCGCAACCGGATGCGCGCCCCGAACACGATCTTGCCCGTTTCCCGGCCGCCCTCGACGACGGTGCTCCGGGAGATTTTCTCATCCAATTGCCGCAGGCGCCGATCGATTTCCCGCAACTTGCGCTTTCCATAGATATACTCGGCGTTCTCCGAGCGATCCCCTTGCGCGGCGGCCGCGGCGATTTCTTCCAGGAGTTTGGGACGGACCTCCCGCCAGAGATGCTCCCACTCCTGTTTCAGGCTTTCCATGCCGTCCGGGCTGATAGGTCTCGATGCAGTCATGGGTTTCCGTTCGGGAAGGAGGCGCCGTCACCGGGAAATGGTAGTCTTGAAGAGTCGCCTAAGACAAGAGCCGCGCGCATGGAAGTATCGACGGGGGGGAGCCGTTCCGGCGGGAAGGGAGGAAAAAATTTTAGCTGGTGGCCCCTCGCAGAATTGAACTGCGGACACAAGGATTTTCAGTCCTCTGCTCTACCGACTGAGCTAAAGGGCCATCAGCGGGACAAAATTTAAGCCAAGCCGGCGCCTATGTCAACGATTCCCTGCGAATAGGCCGGATCCGGCGTCCGGAAAACCGGCAATCGGGGGCTCAACCCTTATGCGCGGCATGCTTGGGCAAGCGGAAATGGATTAAGGTGCGGTCCAGGGTGTCCCTGAACCTGAGATCCGCTTTTTCATGCATGAAAAGCGTCAGCCGGACCATGCGCTTGATGCGGGCCGGCCCGGCGACTCCCGCCTTGGCATTGCCGTCTTTGTAATAGAACTCGTCCACGGAGCTGGCTTCCACCGCGCCTCCGCGGATTTTGGACAAGCGCATGGAAGGCTTGCCGGTATCGAGGAAGTCGATCTCCACCCGGTCGGAGAGCATGCGCACCGCCCGGTCCGAGGGCTTTCCGCGGAACAGGACCTGCACCATGTAGGATTCGTATTCGCCTTTGTCCTGGCGGTCCAGGAGCACTTGCACCACCTGGCTGGAGGGATCATCGATGGTTTCCCCCGGCTTGGGAAGGAAGGTGCGGAAGCTGCGCGGCCGGACTTTCGGGGGCGCATGGTCCACCGCACCGGGCGCGGGCTTGGGAGCGGCGGGCGTATCGGTTTTGCCGTCCCCGGCGCGGGCGAAGCCGGCAGGCAGGATGGACAAAGCCGCCAGGATCCAAAGGGCCCTGAAGGGCTTTGGGATTAGGGCCATCGTCGATACTCCGCGAAAGTCGAATCCGTCCGAAAAATCCCGAGGGAGTCCGATTATATACATTTTTAGGTGCGGGGAGGCTAGGAAGCCCGGCTCGGCTTGGAGCCCGGGCGCGCAGGCATGGCGGGACGAAAAAACCGCCGCCCCGCAACAAGATGATTACACTGCAACGGGACCCATGGGCATAGCGATTCAAAACATGTTCGACGGCATCGCCCGCCGCTACGACTTTCTCAACCACTTCCTCAGCGCCGGACGCGATAAGGCCTGGCGCCGCAAGGCCGCCGGCTGCCTGCGGGGAGGCGGCTCGCTCAAGGTATTGGATCTATGCGGCGGCACCGGGGACTTCTGGAAAACCTGGCATGACCTGCACTCCGGATCCGCGGGAGGAACCCGCGGGACCCGGCCGGGAGCGGAGGATCAAAAATCCCAAGCCGTAATCGCGGATTTCTCCTTGGGCATGCTCCTGCAGGCGCGCAAAAAGTTCCGCTCGCCCGCGGCGGAAGGAGAGGCCGCGGCCTTCCCCGCACACGGACCCGCCCTGGTGCGCATGGACGCCCTCAAGCCTTGCTTCAAGGAAGGAAGCTTCGATGCCGTCCTGTGCGCGTACGGCATGCGCAACCTGGATTCCATCGCATCCGGCATCGATGAGATAGGACGATTGCTCAAGCCGGGAGGGATGTTCGTCACCTTGGAATTCTTCCGGCCCACCACGGCGTTCACGCGCCTCTTCTACAACGGCCTGGCCCCGCTTTCCATCCCGTTCCTGGGCTGGTTCTTCTCGTCGCGCCGGCAGGCCTACGCGTACCTGGTGCAATCCATCCGGGGGTTCAAATCGGTGGGGGAGTACCGCGAATGTTTCCGGGACCGCGGCTTCCGCGACGTGGACGTCATCCCCTGCGACTTCGGCATTTCCCACATCGTCACCGCAGTGAAAGGCTAGGCGCGCATGGGGCGTTACGTCATCGGAGTGACCGGAGCCTCCGGCGCCGTCTACGCGGACCGGCTGGTTTCCCACCTCAAGGATCTGGATCAGGAAGTGCATCTGGTCCTCACCGACATGGGCAAGAAGGTGTGCGCCTACGAGGGCTTCCCGGACCTGGCCAAGCGGGCCGACAGGGTGTACGACAACAGGGACTTCTTCGCGCCGATTTCCAGCGGCTCTTATCTCCACCAGGGAATGGCCGTCGTGCCCTGTTCCATGGGGACCCTGGGAAAGATGGCCCACGGCATAGGGGACTCGCTCCTGACCCGCGCCGCGGACGTTTGCCTGAAGGAGAAGCGGAAACTGATCATCGTGCCCCGGGAAACCCCCATGAGCGCGTTGCACCTCCAGAACCAGAAGACCCTGGCCGAGTACGGCGGCGTCATCATTCCCGCCAATCCGTCCTTCTACCACAAGCCGGCGACCATCGAGGAGCTGGTGGATACGGTTCTGGCCCGGGTGCTGGACCACCTCGGGCTGGAGCGGCACCAGGTGGGGAAACGCTGGAAAGATCCCTAGCACACCCATGCGCTCCGGGCCTTCCCCGGGGCCGGAAACGCCATATTTGGTTTTCATTCCGAAAACGACCGGAACGCGCGCCTTCCGGGTCCGTTTCCATAACACCTTGTTCATTGGATAGTTATGGGAACTTTGGAATCCAAGAGTTTTCAACCGGCATCGTAAATGCCCCGGTTGATGTCCCATGCTGAAAACGCCTGCCCAAGAGGTGGATTGGGGGGTAGATTGGAACAGGGGATGGAGAGCGGCATATGGTGAACATCTTCGAATACATGGACTACCGGCAGTTCCTGCAGGAGTATTACACCGAACGCAAGGCCCAGAATCCCGCTTTCTCCTACGAGGTGTTCGCCCGCAAGGCCGGGTTCAAATCCAAGGGCTTCCTCCACCATATCCTGACGGGCAAACGCAACCTGTCGAAGAACGCCATGTTCGCCATCTCGACGGCCATGGGATTGGATGAAAAGGCCTTCTCCTTCTTCCAGAACATGGTCGCGTTCAATCAGGCCAAATCCCAAGGCGAGAAGGCTTTCTTCTTCAAGAAGCTCATGGAAACGAGCCCCAAAAGCCCCGCCAAGCTCCTGCAGGAAGGCTTTTACGAATTCTATTCGCATTGGTATTACAACACCGTTCGGGAATTGATTACCTTGGTACGGTTCAAAGAGGACTACGCGCTTTTGGGAAGCCTGCTCAACCCGCCTATTTCCGCCGCCCAGGCCAAGAAAGCCGTGCAGCTCCTGCTCCAATTGGGGTTGGTGGAAAAGACCCGCACCGGATACAACGCCACCCATCAGGCCATCACCACGGGCGACGAGGCCCAAACCATGGCCACGCGGGACTTCCACGGCCAGAACATGGACCTGGCCAGGACGGCCATGGACACGGCGGATCCGGAGGAGCGCGATCTGTCCTGCCTGATAGTCGCCCTGCCGGAAGCGGGATTCCAATCCTTGAAATCCGAGATCCAGGCCTTCCGCAAGAAGCTCATGCGCATGGCGGACGGAATGACCGGCCCCAACCGCATCTACCATATCAACTTCCAGTTTTTCCCCACCACCAAGAACCTGGCGGGCAAAGAGGGAGGGTCATGAAAAGGAGCTTCCTTTCCCGGGCTTTCCGCCCGCGGGCCCTCGCCTGGACGGGAGCCGCTTTGCTCCTCGCCTGCGGTTCGGACCGGCTCGCCTCGTCCGAAATCGGGAACCCTCCCAAACGCGGCACGGTCTTGGGGATCATCTACAAGGAGAACGGGGAACCCGCGCCCGGGACGCGCGTGGGGCTGCTCCGCACCAACTACGATCCGGTCCGGGACACGGGATCCCGCATCCGGTTCGATACCACGGACGAGGAAGGGGCCTTCTCGATCGATAGCGTGGATTCCGGCAGCTACAATATCCAGGCCCTCCAGCTTTCCGCCCGCACCCGGCTGCTCATCCAGGGCGTGGAGGTGCGTTCCGACACCACCGTGGCCTCCGCGCGCCGGTACCTGCAGGAGCCCGGCACCATCTCGATCCTGATCCCGGACTCGGTTCCGACCAAGAATGCCTATGTCTACCTGCAGGGAACCGATGTATACGCGCCCACCTCATCCTTGAAGGGGGAATCCCGCCTGGTCCTTCTGGATTCGGTGCCCGCGGGCATGAGTCCCGAGATCACCTACCGCTCTTCCCCCGCGGACTCCGCGGCGCCGGGCAACCGCGTCCGCCTTTCCGAAGGCGTGAACGTGATGTCCGGAGACACCGTTCCGGCCTCGATCCTGCAGGAATGGCCTTACTCCTCCCGTATCTTCCTCAACACCACTTCCACGGGCGCGAACATGAAGACCTTGCCCGTCCACGGCTTTCCCGCCCTCGTGCGCCTTGGGCCGGGCGCTTCGGTCTTCGCCGCGGCGGCCGAAGACGGCCGCGACGTCCGCTTCACGAAACCGGACGGGGCGTCGCTCCGCCATGAGATCGAAAGCTGGGACAGGGCCGCTTCCCAGGCGGCCATCTGGGTCTGGCTGGATACGGTCCGGCACAACGACAGCGGCCAGTATATCCGCATGTACTGGGGCAACCCCTCCGCTCCTGCGCCCGCGATGAAGCCGGTGTTCGACACGGCTTCCGGCTATCAGAGCGTCTGGCACATGGAGGCCATGAAGGCGGGGAGCCCGCCCACGCTCAGGGACCATTCCCCTTCCGGAAACACGCTTTCGGCCGGGGGCGGACTGTCCGCGGCGAACCTGACCGCGTCGCCCATGGGAACGGGCCTGGAACTGAGCGGGGATTCCACCACCCTGTACACGTCCAAGAGTTTCGAAAGTCCCCGGTTTTTCACCATTTCCTTGTGGTTCAAGACCGCCACCAGCGGCGGGGGAAAGCTGATCGGATTCGGGGAGGACCCCTTGATGGTCGATACGTCCCGGGACCGCCATCTCTGGATGGACACCTTGGGCAAGGTCCATTTCGGCGTCTATTCCAAGGTGGGCAAAGGGCCGCCGGACATCCTCAGCGGCTCCAAGGCCCTCAATGACGGCCAATGGCACATGGTGGCCGGGGTGCTCTGGCCCGGAGGCATGGTGCTTTACGTGGACGGGAACAAGGCAGAGGAGACTCCGGACGTGACCTCCGCGCAAGCGTACCCCAGGGGATATTGGAAGCTGGGTTTCGATTTCAAATTCTACGATTGGCCCTTCGCCCCCAAGGATCTGTATTTCAAAGGCGTCCTGGACGAGGTGCGCGTGACCAACAAGTCGCTTCCCAAGGAGTGGTTCAAACTGGCCTACGAAAGCCAAAAGCCGGACAGCCGTTTCCTGCGTTTCGATAAACGCTGAGGGGAATGCTACTTTTCCGCCCATGCCCATCGCCAACGCCCTGAACCCCAGGCATTACCTGGGGCTCGTCCGCTTTTCCCACACCCTCTTCGCCATGCCGTTCGCCCTGGCCTCCATGGTCTGGGCGGCCCAAGGCCTCCCGACCCTGCGGGTCTTCCTGCTCATCGTGCTCTGCATGATCACGTGCCGCAACGCCGCCATGGCCTTCAACCGCCTCATCGACGCGGACATCGACAAGGACAATCCCCGCACCGCCCGGCGCCATCTGCCCGCCGGCATCCTGAGCCGGGGCCAGGTCGCGGCGTTCCTCGTCCTCAATGCCCTGGTCTTCATCGCCGCCACCTGGTTCGTGAACCGGCTCGCCTTCGCCCTGGCCGTTCCCGCCTTGATCGTCGTATGCGGGTATTCCCTCACCAAACGGTTCACGTCCCTGTCCCACTTCTTCCTGGGACTGGCCATCGGCATTTCCCCGGTGGGGGCGTGGATAGCCGTCCGGGGAGGCTTCGCCTGGGAGCCCATTCTCCTGTGCCTGGCCCTGCTGCTGTGGATCGGCGGGTTCGACATCATCTACGCCACCCAGGATCATGAATTCGACAAGCAACGGGGACTGCACTCCCTGGTGGTCCGCTTCGGAGTGAAGGGGGGGCTCCTGGTTTCCAAGCTGTCCCATTCGGCGATGTGGGGGGTGCTGCTCGGCTTGGGTTGGTACGGAGGCTTGGGCATGCCGTATCGCATCTGCCTGGCGGTGGTGGGGGCCATGCTCCTCTATCTCCACCTGTTCCGCCGCAGCGATTCCCTGGACTCGATGAACCAGGATTTCTTCCTGGCCAATATCGCCGTGAGCCTGTGCGTGATGGTGGGAATCGGGGGGTGTTTCCTTTAGACCGGTCTTGTATAAGACCTACAGTCCAAAGAGCGGTTGGATCGGAAACGTTGTCACTTCGTCAGGGTGATCCCGTCGGGAGTACGGGCCAGGCCCTGGTATCGCTGCTGCGCCCCTCGGAGTCGGGAGTCGGGAGTTGAAGAAAAGAGAAAGCATGCCGGGCATGCTCCCAGGCCGGTTTTCACGGCCTCTTTTCTTCAACTCCCGACCCCCGACTCCCGACTTGATGCCGCCCCAAGCTCCAGCTTCTCACTCCCCCAACAAGCTTCCCACATGGCTCTCTTTCAGAATGGGATTCCCACCGCAAAATGCCCCATCGGCACCAACCCGCTGGTGTGGTTGTCCCGGGAGCTCCAATTCCCCCGCGTGACATCGGCCTTGTAGAAGGCCATGCCGACTCCCGTTTCCATGGCGGCCACGCTCCAGCGCCATTTGTAGCCCATGCGCAGGCTGGGGACGGCCACCACCAGGTTCGCGGGTTCATCGGGGCCCGAGGCGAAGCGATGGATGTTGACGACTTCGATTTCCGGCGATACGAAGGTGCCTTTCCCCGCGTCCACCAGGTAGCGGCGCACGCCGAACCCGGAACCGGTGAACAAGGTGGCGTTATCGTAGACGCGCTCGGAGTACCCCAGGTAGAAGGGGATTTCCATGGCCCAGCGATCGTCGCCGAAGGATTTCTCATAGGCCACGTGCAGGCCGGAAATGGCCAGGCTCAGGATGGGATGCACCATGAAGGCATCGGTCTTGGGCTGCGCGGCCCCAGGGGAGGCCAGCAGGCCGGCCAGGGCGGTGGCGGAGAACAGGGAACTGAGGGGATGCATATTCATTGCCTTTCCTGCGGATCCTAGAAGCCGAACGTTTGCGCGCTGAAAGGGAAGCCTACGTTGGCGGAGCCGATGAAGTTGGTGTACTTCTCGGCATCCTGGGCATAGAAAGCGCCGCCACCGCTCAGGTCCAGCGTGAATTGCCGCCAACCCCATTTGTATCCGAAGGAGAGCTGGGTGATGGACAGGAAGTCCCTTTTGACGGAATTGCCGTCGGGATGGTAGATGGAATTGCCGTTGATGTCGTACGAGTAATAGCCGCCGTCATGGTTGCGCGCGTAGCTTTTGATGTAATCCGTCTGGCCCGTGATATAGCTGCCCTTGAAGGGGTTGCCGAAGTATTTGCGGATGCCCAGGCCGGCGCCGATCCCCACGTCCTTTTCGAACTCGTCTTCCAGGTATCCCGCGTGCAATGGAATGAGCAGGGAGTACCCGCTTTCCGAGAGGGAGCGTTCGTAGGCCACCGAGATGATGGGGAAGTCCAGCATTCCCGAACTCGCGAACATGGTGAGCGGAGACGCGAAGATGGCGTTCCGGTTGTTGTCCGGGACCGCCTCGCCGAACGCCATCGCCGAACATACGGTGAGGGCGGCGAGGGGGGAAATCAGCTTGAGTTTCATGGGAACTCTCCTTCTGGAGGGAAAGGCAATGCAAATGCCGGGCCAGGCCGAATCCGGCGCGCCTCGGCCCGGAATGAAGGAATCCGGAGCGGCGCCGGAAGCGACTGCGCAGGGATTTGCGCGCTCCGGGCAGATTCGGTAAAGGGTATTGCGCAATACGGACCGGGGTGTCCGGTTGTCCCGGCAGACCGCCGTCCCGGAATCAAGCCGCCGGCTGCCAGCCCCGCTGCCGCTTGTAGTTGATCCATTTCATATAGCCCTGGGCGATGACCTTCCAGCCGATGACGCCCATTTCCGCCGCGCCCAGGGAACGGCCCGCTACCCGGGCGCGGCCGGCCTTGATGGCCCGCAGGATGCTGACGGCATCTTTGGCGCATTCCACCTCGCTCCAGGTCTTGCCGAATTGCTCCAGGGTATGGGTGTCCGAGTTGCCGACCAGGGGCAGGCCGAGCGTGCGGGCGGCCGCCACCGCCTTGGCATTGGGGTTCCAATAGCGGTGGAAGAAACCGGATACCTCCACGGCATCGAACAGCTCCTTGTGGTCCCAGAACTTCTCCTGCAGGGCCACGCCGCTGGGGAAGAAGGGATGAGGGGCGATGACCAGGCTCTCCGGCGCGCCCGAACGGGCCAGCTCGGCCTTGACCCGGGCCAGGTCCGCGAAGGTGCGGATGCCTTCGGAAGCCTCCCGGGGGAAATTGAGGAGCAGGACATGGCTGTTCTCGATATCCTGCTCCACTCCGGGGACGAGAAGGATGCCGCGCTCGGAAGCATATCGCTCCGCCTCACGGCTGTAAAACTGCCTGGTATGCAGGGTTATGGACAAGGCATCATATCCCAGTCCGGCCGCTTTGTCCAAAAGTTCGAAAACCGTATGGTACACGTGATGATCGACGGGATCGTCCAAAGTGTGCAGGTGGAAATCGAATTTGAGGCGCTTTGGGGTGGATACCGGGGGTGCCAAGACGTCCAAGGCTCCGGCAGGCGCTTCCGGAGGGGGCGATCCGCTCATATGCGTTTCAAATCTATTTTATAAGACGAGCATTGCCAATAACTTAATGAAGGTATAAATTTTCCGCCATGAATCTCGCAACCGTCGTTATCGTGGGCCGTCCCAACGTGGGCAAGTCCAGCTTTTTCAACCGCGTCCTGGGCAGAAGGGCGGCCGTCGTCGCCAATCGCGAAGGCGTGACCCGCGATCGGCACTACCAAACCGCCGAATGGAACGGGGTGCATTTCCAGATCGTGGATACCGGCGGGTTCCTGTCCAAGGACCTGGATGCTCTCAACGCCTCCGTGCGGGATCAGATCCTGGTCGCCGTGGAAGAAGCCGATCTGGTCCTCTTCCTGGTGGACGGCCGCGTAGGCATCACGGAAATGGATCTGAATTTCGCCCGCCTGATCCAGAAGACCGGCCAACCCACCTTGCTGGTGGTGAACAAGGCCGAATCCCGTTCCGTGGCCCTGGAAGCCTCGCAATACTGGTCCCTGGGCCTGGGCGAACCGCTTCCCATCTCCGCCCTGCAGGGCGACAATGTGGCCGACCTGCTGGACGCGGTGGTGGAACGCCTGCCGAGCAAGCCCCGCCACGTGGCCAGGGAAGACAAGATCCGGGTCGCCATCCTGGGGCGTCCCAACGCGGGCAAGAGCACCATGGTGAACTCCTTGGTGGGGGAGGAGCGGGTCATCACCTCGGAGATCGCCGGCACCACCCGGGACGCCATCGATACGGAGTTCGAATACCAGGGGCACAAGATCGTCCTCACCGATACCGCCGGCCTGCGCCGCAAGGCGCGGGTCAAGGACGAGGTGGAGTATTTCTCCAACATGCGGGCCCTGGAGGCGATACGGCGCAGCGACGTATGCGTGCTTCTGGTGGACGCCAAACGCGGCATGGAAATCCAGGACTTCCGCATTTGCACCATGATCCAGGAAATCGGCAAGGGCCTGATCATCGCGCTGAACAAATGGGACATCATGGAGCCGGACAGCAAGACCTTCGACCACGTGGTCAAGGAACTGCGCACCAAGAACCCCGATCTGGCGGAGTTCCCCTTTCTCTCCACTTCGGCGCTGACGGGCAAGAGGCTGGTCCGCGTCCTGGACGAGATCGTCAAGGTGAAGGCCAACCTGTCCAGGGTGCTGGGCCGCGACAACGTCATCAAGTTCTTCGAAGAAGCCATCGTAAAGCATCCCCATCCCGCCACGTCCCTGGGTCCCGTCATCCTCACCCGCTGCTGCCAGGTGCTGGTCAATCCGCCCGCCCTGGCCTTCGAAGTGAGCCACCCGGAGCGGGTCACCACCAGCTATACCCGCTATCTGCGCCGCCAGGCCTACGATTTCTTCCAATTGGAAGGCGCGCCGCTCCGCATCTGGTTCCGGAGCCGCTTCAAGCTGCGCACCGATGAGGACCTGTTGTCCTGGATCCATTGGGGCGACGTGCCCGCCGAACTCAAGGAAGAATGGTTGGGCGAAGAGGGAGACCACGAGGAAGCGGACCTGGACGAGGGGGATGAATTGGAAGCCGAGGAAGCCGTGGCGGAAACCGGCGCATCCGTGAAAGCCGATGGCGATACCCCGGCCAAACCGGATCCGAAGCCGCGGAGTCCGAAGGCGCAAGGTCCGAAAAAGCCGGAACCGGAAGCGGAGGCGGAAAAAAACGGGGACGACGACGAGGAGGATTTCTGGGAAGATGAGCTCCCCGAGAACGAAATCGGGGACGCCAGGTAATGGACGGGATGCCGGGGTTCCGGATAGGCGCGGCCTTGGCGGCGGCCTATTTCCTGGGTTCGCTGCCTTTCGCGGCCTGGGTCGCCCGCCTGCACGGAGTGGACATCACCAAGGTGGGCAGCGGCAATCCCGGCATGACGAACGTCTGGCGCACCCTGGGCTGGAAACCCGCCCTGCCCGTGGCCCTGCTCGATGCGGGCAAAGGCTATCTGGCCGCCTGGCTGGCCATGTACCTCACCGGTTCCCTGAACTGGGCCCTGGCTGCGGGCCTGGTCGCCGTCCTGGGCCATTCCTTCACTTGTTTCGCCGCCTTCAAGGGCGGCAAGGGCGTGCTCACCGGGTTCGGCGTGTTCCTGTACTTCACGCCCCTGAGCGCTTTGGCGGGGCTGGCCGCCTGGGCCGCCGTGGTGGCCAAGACCCGTTACGTGAGCTTGGGATCGATCATCGCCTCCGTGGTGATGCCCATGGGGATCTTCCTGGAAGCCCTTTACCGCCGCAATGGCGAATTGTATCCCGCATTGACGGTGGCCATCCTCGTGGGAGTCTTCGTACTTTACCGTCACCGCGCCAACATCGCCCGGCTGACGCAAGGGACCGAAAACAAGATAGGGAGCAAGGCCGGATGACCAAAGCGAACTTGAAAAGGCTCGAAGAAGGCAAGCTTTACTACTCCATTTCCGAAGTCTGCTCCATGACCGGATTGGAACAGCACGTGCTCCGCTATTGGGAATCCGAGTTCCCCCAATTGCGGCCCAAGAAGAACCGCTCCGGGAACCGCGCGTACCGCGCGAAGGAGATCAAGATCATCCGCTACATCAAATACCTCCTGTACGAGGAGATGTACACCATTCCCGGCGCCAAGAAGAAAATGGCCGACGCCGACATGTCGGACCTGGACGGGCAATTGACCTTGCTGCGCGTTCCGCCCACGCCGCAACCGGTCCCGGCCCCGCAGGCGGTTTCCGGGCCCGCTCCCGCCCCGGAAGATTCCGCGCCCGTCAATGGGCGCGCCGCCGCGGACAGGCTGAGGGAGGAATTGAAGCGCGTCAAGCAGGAGTTGCAATCCCTGCTCACGGCCCTGGCGACGTCGGGGAGGGAATCCCCCTGAACCTGCTTCCCGCTTCGCACCTGGTATCCACCCATATCCAGGGTCTGGGCTACGCCCTGTTCCACGTCCGCGACAACCGGCTCGAATTCCGCCGCCGTTCCGCGGATGAATTCGCCGTGGACGGCGCCTGGATCAACAAGACCGGCCTGGTCGCGGAAGGCCTGGCCCGCAAACCTTACATCCATCTCGACATCCGCACGCCTTTCGGCGAAACCGTGGGCGAGAGCCAGGTGCAGGAAGCCCTGGCGGAAAGCCTTGGCCCGCGCAAGGACAAATACCGCCTCGGGGGCTGGCACATCCAGTTCGTCGAAGACACCAATCTGGGCTCCAACCATCGCGTCTTCGCGGATTTGATCGAGACCACCGCCTCCTCCGGGGGGCTTGCGGGCATGGACGCGGGCCTGTCCCTGGAACTGGCCATCGAAGCCTTGGGCGAGCTGGTCGCGGCGGAGAAGGGCGAGCAGAACTTCCAGCTTCTCTACGGGGGGGCGCAATTCTGCTACTCCCTGCTCTACCTCAACGGGTCGCCGTTCCACGTCCTGCGCGTGGACGAAGGCGCCGGAGACAAGGCCGCCGCGCGCCTGCGCCGGCACCGGGAATTCGCCCCCGGGAACCGGGATTCGGCCCAGACCAACGGCCGTTCAGGCCTGAAGACTTTCCTTCCGGAAGGCGATCCGCTCCGGGAAACGGCCACGGTCCGGGATCTGCGCCCTGACGCGATCGGATTGGGGGCCGCGGACGGCTCCGCCGAAACCGGCAATGCCTGGCCGCTGCATCTGGGCCTGGCCCATGCGGCGCGGCAAAGGGATTTCTCCCCGCACAACCGCGTCGCCGCGGACGCCCGGCGGCGCAACGAAGGGATCCGCACCCGTTTCCGGTTCTTCCTGGCGATGGGGGCCGCCGCCGTCCTATGCGCCCTGGCCGCGGCCGTTTTCGCCATCGCCATCCACCGTTCCCAATCCGAGTTGCGCACCCTGAAAGAGAAGGCTTCGGCCTACCAGGCCCAGGTGGATTCCATCCGCGCCTTGCGCAAGGAACGGGCCCGCCTCGAAGCCGCCGTCGGGGATCTCCAGCCCTTGTGGCATGGAGCCATGGACTGGAATTCCGTGCTGGGATCCATCGCTTCCGCCTTGCCCAAAGAGGCGGGCATGGACGGCTTGTCCGTTTCCCGGCAGGCGGACGGCAGCCTGGAGCTTTCCTTCCGCGCCTGGGTGCGGGATTGGAACCAGGTGCAGGGGATCCAGAAAAAGCTTTCCGCCTCGCGCCGGTTTTCCGGCGTCACGCTTTCGGAACAGCGCAAAGACATGCAGACCGGGGTCGTCGTCTTCCACGTCACCGGCAAGTTGGGGAGGGACTGATGGAACACGGCCTGCCCACCCGCATCTGGGAGGATCGCTGGCGCATCCTCGCCTGGGTGCTTCCGGCCTGCCTGCTGGTGCTGTTCGCGGACCGGGTGGCCTTGCCCTTGGCGGTGCGGCTCCGGGACTCCCGCTCCCAACTGGCTTCGTTGCGGGAAAACACCTATGAGCCTGCCTGGCTCGACTCGACGCGGGACGCGCTGCGGAAGGACGTGGAGGCTCTGCGGGCCTTCCAGGTTTCCCGCGAAGGCGCCCTCAACCGGGACAGCAGCATCCAGGCCACCGTGGACCGCGTGCGACGCCTGGCCCAGGGTTCCGGAATGGAAGTGGTGAAGACCACGCCCATCCTGGCCAAAGCCGATTCCCTCCGGTTGCTCAAGGTCCGGATCGAAGGATTCTCCCGCTATGCGGGCCTGATGGAGCTTTTCCGCGTCCTCAAGGACGGCCATCCCGATCTCTTTCCCGAGGAAATGCTGATCCGCCAGGGCGGCGATCGCGCCGACGGACGGCTGGAAGGGCAATTGGTCATCCACGTCTACGATCGCAGGAAGGACGGCGCCCCATGAAGGAAAGGCTCTGGGATTGGTGGCCGGCCTTGCCGGCCTGCCTGATCCTCTACCTGGGCGGGGCTTCTTTCCTGGAGAAATATCCCCAGGCCACCGAGCGCCGCGCGGATCGCTTCGCCGGCGCGGGCGGCCCCGATTCCCTGCTGGCCTTCGTCCGCAAGGGAACCGATCCGGCCGCGTCCCGTGATTCCGCCGCCGCGGACAATCCCTTCCGGCCCATCCGGGCGCCCCTGTCCGAGTCCCGGGGCCAGGCCGTCAAGGCCGAACCCCCGCCCAGGCGTTACGTGCTGAAAGGCACCGTCGGGACCAACGTGGCCACCATCGCCAACAATTCCGGATTGAAGCAGATCGTAAAGGTAGGGGACAGCATCGATTCCGCCGAAGTGGTCTCCATCGAGACCAACAAGGTCGTTCTCAGGGATCGCGGCGGCAAGTTCGAACTCATTTTCCAGAAGTGATGGGACGGATGCGGGTGCGCGCGCGGGGGGAAAGGGGCGCGGCCCTGCTCACCGTGCTCACCGTATTGGCGGTTCTCGGCATCGCCGTTTCCATCCTCATCGATCGCACCCGGGGCGACATCAAGCCCTGGGCCCGGGAAATGGAGACCACCCAGGCGGTGTACGCGGCCGAATCCGGCATCGCCTTCCAATTGTACCTGGAGCGCTTCTCCGATTCCGCGGAACCGTCGTTCGGAAGCAAGGCGGCGGATAGCGGGGCGGATCCGTTCCTGCGCCCCGCCGCTCCCACGGACACCTTCGCATACCGCCTGGACACCTCCCTGGGAGTGCCGGAAGTCCGGGTGGACCGCACGCACGCCTTCCTGGACATCACGTCCAAGGCCGTGTACCGCGGCACGGAAGCCATCGTCTTCGCCCGTTTCGGCAAAGCGCTGGACGACAGCATTTTCGGCCCGGCCCTGACCATGGAGAACAACGAACCCCTGGAGCCTTTCCCGCCCGATCGCATATTCGGCGCCGTCAGGTTGAGGACCCCTTCCGAAAACATCCCCAGCGTTCCCTGGCCCCAAGGGTTTTCCATGGCCGCCTACACGGCCGAATTCACGGACAAGAAATACTACGCCCTGGAATCCCTGCTGCAGAAGAAGCTGGGGGAACAGGGAGGGCAGAGCGGCAACGGCAACTATTCGCCTTCCGACCCTCCGGACTTCCGGAAATCGGAAGACATCTTCTTCCCCCTGGGCAGCGCGGAACTGATCAACGATGGCGACCGGCCCTGGGTCATCAAAGGGCCCGGCCGCATCTTCTGCGAAGGGGCGATCCGCGTCAAGGGACTGATCCGCCTGGAAAACGTCCAGCTCCTCTCCGCCAAGGAAATCACCTTCGAGGACAGCGTCACCGGGGACGGGATTTCCGTCTTCGCGCGCAAAAGCGTCTTCATCAACGACCGTTGCAAACTGGGCATCGAGGCGTTGGCGGGCAAGGATATCATTCTCCGGGACAAGGCCCAGACCACCCTGGGTTCGGTGCTCCTGTCCGTGGGAGGCAAGAACGCGGCCAAGGGGCCGGACTCCCTGAACGCCATCCGCATCGTAAACCAGGCGGTGGCGCGGGGATTCCTGATCGCCGGGGGCGCGAACGGGCGCATCGCCCTGGCCACGCCGGAGAACGTGGTGGAAGGGGTGGTCATGGCCGCTTCGGTCTGGCTGGCCGGGGAAGTGCGGGGTCCGGTCCTGACCGGCAAGCTCCTGTGCGAAGGCACCAATACCCATAATTGCCTGGGCACGGGGAAAATCGATCGCAGCCGCCTCCCCGCCAATTTCGTGCAGCCCCTGCAGCTGGGTTCGCAGGACCGCCGCCAGTACACTTTCAAGCTGCTGGAATGGAAGCGGTCATGAGCGCTTCGCGAATGACCGCCGCGTTCCTGAGCGCCTCGCGAATGACCGCCTCGGTCACGGCGCCTGCGGGCCTTAGGCGCGAACGGGGCTTCACGGTGGTGGAAATCGTCATGGCCCTGACCGTCCTGTCCGCCGGATCCGCCGTCCTCTGGTACGGCTTGCGCTCCTCGGCGAAAATGGACCGGCTGAACCGGTTGCACCATGCCGCCGCCCTGGTGGCGCGTTCGGACCTGGAGTCCCTCCGCAGCGTTCCCAAGGAAGACATCCACGACACCCTGTACCTGTCCTCCGGAGGCAGCGGGGAATCCCTGCTGGTGGTGCGCCGCGTGATGGACAGCGCCCGCATCGTGAACACCCTGGAAGAGGTGGTGCTGGACGACAAGCTGGCTCCCAAGGAGGCTAAAAAGCCCCTGGAAGTGCGGGTGAAGGTCTATCGCCTCCCATTGCGCGAAGAGGGCGAGGCCCCGGACCCGTCCATGCTCAGGGATCCGGAGGACGATCGGGACGAAGCGCCCCCGGACGAGGACGGAGGGGACGGAAAGCCGCGCAACCTGGCCACTTTCGTCCTCAAGCTCCCGGAGTACAAATGGTACTGAAACGGGGGAGGCGCGCCCCCCGCGCACGCGGCCCCGGGGGTAGCCCGGGTGTTACCTTGATCGAACTCTTGATCGCCATCTCCCTGTCCGCCATGATCGTCGGCATGGCCATGGCCCTGTTCAAGGACGCGGGGACCGCCGCGCGGCTGGGGCGGAACCGCCGCGACGCCGCCTTCCAGGCCCAGGCCATGTTCGTCTCCCTGAGCAACAACCTCATGGCCGGGCGCGGCATCTTGCGCCTGGGACCCGGGCGCCTGGACGTCCTGAACGCGCGCAACCGCAGGGTGGAATATGCCTGGGAGGACTCCACTTTGACCGTGAACGGCAAGCCCTGGAATTTCCGTCTGGCTTCCCTGGCGGTGGAACCGGAGGGTCCCATGCGGCCAGATTGGAAGGGGTTTGCCGGAGAGTCGCCCTGGGACCTGGACAGCCTGGACGGAAACCGGGACGGCGCCATCGATTTCGAGGAACTGGACCGGGACCGCAGCGGCCAATTGGAACCGGAGGAGTGCCGTTTCATCGCCCGCATCCGGATCACCCTGATCACGGTGAATCGAGGCGTCACGGCGACGCAGACCTGCGTGGTCCACCCTCGCAACCGCGTTCCCGCGGCGGCCGGAGAAGAGGCCGAAGAGGTCCTGGAGTCCGGAGGGATTCCCGAACCCTAGCGCCGTCCCGCCGTTTCCCGGCGTAACCATCGGCTGAACCCTGCCTTGAAATGCCCGGAACGGGGTTCATCTGTCCGATTTTTGTTATTTTCCGGGGGCTTTCAAAGTCCGGCCTGCGCCCCGCGTTCTCCGATGCGCTGCGACCCTGGAAGGAAAGGATTGTCCGCATTGGATGAATTGGCTCTCAACCCGGCCTTGCTCGACGAAGTGGGACGGGATATCTGCATCCGCTGCCGGACCTATCCCGTGGCGTCCGCCGGCAACGTATTGTTCTTCGCGGCCCAGAACGTGAACGATGAGCTGCTGCGGGAAGCGCTGCAATTGCGCTCCGGCAAGGACGTGGAATTCCGCAAAGCGGACGGCCCGACCCTGGAATACCAGATCAAACGGATCAGCGGCAAGGCGGGGGCCCTGGAAGAAGGCGGCATCCTCTCGGATCTGATCAAATCCGAGGTGTCCATCCAGGAAGGTTCCTCCCTGGAGGAAATCAAGAAGAAGAGCCAGAGCGAACCCGTCATCAAGCTGGTCAACAACCTGGTGAACCAGGCCATCCTGGAAATCGCCACGGACATCCATATCGAACCGGGCGAGAACCTGGTGAAGGTCCGCTACCGCAAGGACGGCATGCTCAAGGACAGCATGGAGTTGCCCAAATGGGTGCAGGCGTCCCTGACTTCGCGCATCAAGATCCTGGCCGAGCTGGATATCGCCGAGAAACGCCTGCCCCAGGACGGCCGCATCAAGTGGCAGCACGAAGGCGAGGCCATCGACATGCGCGTGAGCACGCTGCCCACCCGGGTGGGCGAGAAGGTGGTGATCCGCATCCTCAAGCACATGGAAACCGTGGGGAACATGGAGTCCCTGGGGATGTCCGCGGAAGTCTATTCCGTCATCAAGCAGCTCATCCACCGGCCGCAAGGCATGCTGTTCGTCACCGGTCCCACGGGATCGGGCAAATCCTCCACCTTGTACGCTTCCCTCAAGGAGATCCTCGAGAAGGACATCAACGTATCCACCATCGAGGACCCGATCGAATACCGCCTGGAAGGCGCCAACCAGGTGCAGATCAACGACAAAGCGGGACTGACCTTCGCGGGCGCATTGCGCTCCCTCCTGCGCCAGGACCCGGACGTGATCATGGTGGGCGAAATCCGCGACGAAGAGACCGCCGCCATCGCGGTGCAGGCGGCCCAGACGGGCCATCTGGTCTTTTCCACCCTGCACACCAATGATGCGGCCTCGGTGGTCACGCGCCTCCTGGACCTGAAGATCAAGCCTTTCCTGATCAGCTCGGCCGTGCTGGGAGTCATGTCCCAACGGCTGGTCCGCAAGCTCTGCCAGGCCTGCTTCACCATGCAGCCGCCCACGAAGGAGGAAAAGATGTTCCTTCCCATGCTGCCCGCCCTCTGTCCCACCGCGGTGGGCTGCCCGGCTTGCAACGGCACCGGTTACCGCGGCCGGACCGGCATTTTCGAATTGCTCCAGTTCGATACCCACATCCGGGAAGCCATCCTGAGCGGAAAGAGCGAGGCGCATATCAAAAAAACCTCGAACTACAAGCAACTGGTCATGGATGGAATGGATAAATTAAAACAGAATATCACCAGCGCCGGGGAGTTGATCCGCGTGGCGGTAATGGAAGCCCAGACATGATGAAAATCCTCGTTATCCTAGCCGTCCTCTCCCTGCCCAAGGCCTATTACGCCCAGGAACCTTCCGGGGACACGGCCCCTCCGCCGCCGCCGCCTTCCGCCGAAGATCAAAGCCTGATCGCGCCCCCGCCGCCCGCCATGGACCAGCCTCCCCCGCCCGCCGGGGACTATTACCGGGATGAGAATCCCCGTCCGTTCGTGTCGCAGCCCGGGGAGCCCCGCCAATCCAATCTCGGCGAGCAGGAACGGGAACTGCTCGACAAGCACCGGGAAAACGCCGCCCGCGGCAAGGCCGGGCGGGGATTGAAAAAGACCCCGGAAGCCAAGGGCGCGGCCAAGGGAACCGCCAAGCCGGACCAGGGGTTGCTCAACGTGGACTACGTGGACGAGCCCATCCTGGACGTTCTGCGCGCCATCGCCACCGCCTTCAGGCTGAGCATCATCCCGGACAAGGACCTGGGAGACGTGAAGGTGACCATCCACCTGGAAAACATCCCCGTGCTGGAAGGCCTGGACAAGCTCTGCAAGTCCCACGGCCTGGAACTGGTCGCGGACGGCAACGTGTACCGGGTGCGCAAGACGCGAGAGAACGCCTTCAGCATCATCGAGGTCCGCAACAAGCGCATGAACCTGGACGTCCAGAACCGCCCTGTGAAGGACTTCCTCCGCGAGTTCGTGGAGAAGACCAAGATCAACATCGTTCCCGGCCAGGGGCTCAAGGGAACGGTCACGGGACATCTCAAGGACGTGGAGCCCATCGACGGGTTCAAGGCCTTGATGGCCGCCAACGATTATGAAGTCCGCCTCAAGAACGGCGTCTACCTGGTCGAGAACGGGGATTCCACGGGGCAGGAGTCCCAGGGCTTCCGGCGCGGCCGCCGCAACGCCGGGTTCCCGGGGCCCTCCGGGAGCAATACGGACGTGGACGTGCACGAAGGCAAGGTCACCTTGTCCCTGAACAACGCCTCCCTGGGGGACGCCATCCGGGAAATCGCCGAACAGGCCGGCATGAACTACACCATCATCGGGGACGTCTCGGGGAACGTGAACGCCCAGCTCAAGGCCGTGAGCGTGGACGAGGCGTTTTCCTCCCTGCTGCAGGGCACGCGTTATGCGTACATCACCAGGGACGGCACCCTCTTGATAGGGGACCGCAACCCCAATACGCCTTCCGGCCAGGCCCTTTCCGGCGCCGAGCTCGTATACCTCAAGTACATCAAGGCCGAGAACATCGAAAAGCTGATGCCCAAATCCATCCCCATCGAGAACATCAAGGTCATCAAGGAGCAGAACGCCGTCCTCATCTCCGGGACCGGGGACGACATCACCATGGTCAAATCCTTCCTGGACAAGGTGGATCTGCCCACGCCCCAGGTGCTCATGGAAGTGGTGGTGGTGGAGTACAACCGCGGCAAGGATTCCGAATTCGGGATCGCCCCCGGAAAGACCGGCTACAACGGCGTGAACGCGTTGATCGAAGGCAGCATGAGCGGCGTCAAGGAAACCGTCAAGAACGGATCCTTCGAGGCCTCCATCGGCATCAAGCCGCCGAATTTCGATCTGAGCCTGCGCGCCTTGGAATCCAAGAACCGGGCCAAGATCCTGTCCATGCCCAAGATCACCACCTTGAACGGGAACAAGGCCGAGCTCAAGGTCAACAAGACCTTCTACTATCAGGTCAGCTCGGTCACCAAGGACGGATTCCAGAACAACGATTTCCGCTCCATCGACGACGGCATCACCATCGAGCTCACCCCCTGGGTCACCAAGCACGGAGAGGTGAACGTGACCATCAGCCCCAGCATCAAGACCGCCGGCCAGGGTCCGGCCACCTCCCCGCCGCCCATCACCAACCGGTCCATCACCACCAACGTCATGCTCATGGACGGGGAGACCATCGCCCTGGGCGGGTTGATCAGTTCGCAGGAAGACAACCGGCGGGAATTCGTCCCGATCCTGGGCAGCATCCCGGTGCTCGGTTATCTCTTTTCCTGGCGCAAAGCCCTGACCATCACCACGGAGCTGGTCATCTACGTCACCCCGCACATCCTGAATCCGGAAACCCAGGCGGTCAACCTGGAAGAAGAATTCGAAAACCTGGATCGCCGCTCCGGCTTCCTGAAGAATGCCGACTTCCTGAAATCGAGCAAGCTGGGACCGATGAAAAAAGAAGCGGCCCAAAAGGACGAGAAGGAGGCCAAAGACGTGAAACCCGCCCCGGCGGTTCCCGTCGCGCCCGCCAACCCCGCGGCACCGGAAACCAAAGCCCCCGCGTCTCCCAAAGCCCCCGCAGTCCCTATGCCCGCCTCGAAGCCGGATTCCGCAAACGCGAAAGCGCCCGTTCCCAAGCCGTTCGCGCCGTCCGGACGCCCTGTCGTTCCCACCCCGGCCCCGCCCGCCGCCCCGCCGGACACCGCTCGGGGTCGATGAAACGGCCCGGGTCCAGCCGCACGGGAAGCTCAGACTCCAGGGGTAACCCCGGCCATAAGGGAAACCGGACCGCCCTGGCGGGAATCGTTTCCTTTTTCCGGCAATTGTCCCTATTCGACGCCGTGCCCCCGGAACCGGCCGCGCCTGCGGCCCTCTCCCGGGCCCCGGAGGCCGCCTTGAAGGGATCCGTCGCCTCCCAGCCGGATCCGCATCCCCGGCCGCAACCGGCTTCGTCCGGATCGCTCGCTTCCGCCGCGCCCTCCTTCGCCGAACTCTGCCGCGGTCCCTATGCCCATATCCAGGTGGTCCCCGGGAAAAGGCTCTGGGAAAGCTGGCGCGTCGCCTGGACGCGCAGAAACGAGGCCCTGCGCCTGGACGTTCCCGCCATCCTGGAAGAGTCGCCGCGCACCGTCAAGGAAGCCGTCCTGGAATGGTCCGTGCTGGTCACGCGCCGCGGCGGCAAGCGGGACCCCGTCCTGCGAGCGCGCCGTTCCGACCTGGAATCCCTCATCCGCGATCACCTGCGCGCGCCCGGCGGCGCGGTTCCATCCCGCGCCGCGGAAAAGCGGCTGGCCCGCAACCGCCGCAAGGTGGAACGCCTGCAGCCGCAAGGAACCCACCATGATCTGGACGCCGCCTTCCGCGCCGTGAACGCACGTTACTTCGCGGGTACCCTCCAGGCCCGCCTCACCTGGTCCGCGCGCCTGGGGGGCCTTTCCACCCATTGCCTGGCGCAGGACGGGGAAGGCGCGACCTATCACCTGATTTCCATCAGCCGCGGCTATGACGACCCGGAGGTGACCCCGGAGATCCTGGGCGGGGTCGTTTACCACGAATGCCTGCACATCGTCATCCCGCCGCGCCGGGAAGGCGGACGCAGGGTGGTGCACGGTCCGGACTTCCGCCGGCGCGAACGCGAATACGACCATTTCGAGGCCTGGAGGAAGTGGCACAGGTATGGGCTGCCGAGGGTGTTGAGGCGGTTGGGGAAGAGGAAGAGTCGTTGAGGTAAGGGTAGTACGGATAGAAGCGGAGCGCTTCGTCAGGAAGATCCAGTCGGGGGTAAGGGCAAAAGCCGCGAGCCTACCGCTTCGCCCCTCGGGGTCGGGAGTTGAATACGAAGAATCTTCCGTATTCAACTCCCGACCCCCGACTCCCGACGTGATGCGGTTCAAACGCTCCTCCGCGTCAAATCCGCACCCACCCAGTCCCGCATCTCTTAGACTCCGCCCTCGGCCCCTCCTTTCCTCACCCTCATCACGCATCTGTAAATCGGCTTCCCTTGCTTGCGGTATTTCTTCTCGAAGTTCGTCATGATCCCTTCGGTGGGTTCCGCGTCCGGGTCCGCCATTTCCAGCCAGGGCAGGGACGCGAACAGTTCCTGGGCTTCGGCGTTGTATTCCTGGTGGTCCGTGCCCCAGTGGAAATGCGCGTCCGGCAGGGCCGTGCGCAGCACCTGGGCCATGAAAGGATGCGCCATCAGGCGATTCTTATGATGCCGTTTCTTGGGCCAGGGATCGGGGAAATACATGTGGAAGGCGCGCACGGAGGCCTCGGGAAGGAAATCCCGGAAGAAGTAGAAGGCGTCCCCGAGCAGCACCCGCGCATGGGGGAGATGGGGCCGCTTGACCAGGCGCCGGGCGGCCATGCAGGCGATTTCCGGCTCCCATTCCAAGCCCACGAAGGGATAGTCCGGATGCTTTTCGCAGTACTCCACCAGGAACCCGCCCTTGCCGCAGCCGATCTCGATTTCGATGGGGCCCGGTTTCCCGAAGAATGCTTCCATGGAAATGGGGGTGAAGACGGGAACGCCGTCCGGGGCCAGTAGGGGATGCCTGCCGTCCGCCTGTTTGCGGATGCGCAGATGGTAATATCCCGGCAGGTCGGTGGAGGGCTGAAGGCTGCGGAGGAATTCGTACGATGGCAGGCCGGGAGGAAGGGACATTGGGAGCTTTCGGGAGAGAGTGCAAAATTCAAAGTGCAAAATTCAAAATGCAAAATGGGAAGAAACGGCCCCCACGTCAAATGGACCGGACCCGCCCATCCGGCACATGACCGACCCCTTGACTTTGAATTTTGCACTTTGCACTTTGACTTTTGACTTCCCCCGATCCTTCCCCTGACGGCTTCCCTCCGTTTTTTTACCTTATTCCGCATGCCCTATAGCGTAGTCATCGGTCTGGAAGTCCATGCCCAGCTTTCCACGAACACCAAGATGTTCTGCGGATGCAGGGTGGAGTTCGGCGCGGAACCCAATACCCTGGTCTGTCCCGTATGCCTGGGGATGCCCGGCACCTTGCCCATGCCCAACGCCAAGGCGGTCGAGTACGCCATCAAGATGGGGCTGGCCTGCGGCGCCCGCATCGACACCAAGGCCATGTGGACCCGCAAGAATTATTTCTATCCCGATCTGCCCAAAGGGTATCAGATCACCCAGCAGGGCGAGAACGCCTTGTACGATCGGCCCATCTGCACCAAGGGCCATCTGGACATCGACCTGGACGACGGCACGCGCAAGCGCATCGGCCTGACCCGGATCCACATGGAAGAGGACGCGGGCAAGCTCATCCACGACCTCACCGTGGCGGATTCCCTGTTCGACGCCAACCGCTGCGGCACCCCGTTGATCGAAATCGTTTCCGATCCGGACCTGCGTTCGCCCCGGGAAGCCTACCTGTACCTGGAGAAGCTCAAGCAGATCCTCGAGTACCTGGAAATCTGCGATGCCAACATGGAGCGCGGCAACCTGCGCTGCGATGCCAACGTGTCCCTGCGCAAGGACGAGTTCTCGCCTTTCGGCAACCGCGTCGAGCTGAAGAACATGAATTCCTTCCACAACATCGAGAAGGCCCTGGAATCGGAAATCGAGCTCCAGGCCATGCTGCTCGACAGGGGAGAGACCGTTCCCAAGCAGACCAAGCGCTGGGACGTGGCCCGCGGCGTCACGGTGGCGACCCGCACCAAGGAAGAGGCGCACGATTACCGTTATTTCCCCGAGCCGGACCTGGTCCGCATCAACGTGGACTGGAAGAGCGTCGAGCAGATCCAGGCCGCCCTTCCGGAGCTTCCGGAAGCCCGCCGCAAACGCTACGTGGAGGAATACGGCATCCCCCCGTATGACGCGGCCGTGCTCACTTCGGACAAGCCGGTGTCCCAGTTCTATGAGCGCGTCTGCGCGGTCACGGCCGATAAGAAGGCCGCCTCCAACTGGGTCATGGGCGAAGTGCTGCGCGTGGTCAAAGAGCAGAGCCTGAGCGTATGGGATCTCAAGTTCACTCCGGAGCATCTGGGCGAACTGATCAACCTGATCCTCGCGGGAACCATTTCCGGCAAGATCGCCAAGACGGTTTTCGAGGACATGCTGGCCGAGGGAAAGGCGCCGGGCCGGATCGTCCAGGACAAGAACCTGGTGGTCATCAACGATTCCGGCGCCATCGAGGGATTCATCCGGGATGTCCTCGCCAAGAACCAGGATTCCGTAGTCGCCTACAAAGGCGGCAAGGTCAAATTGCTGGGCTTCTTCGTGGGCCAGGTGATGAAAATCAGCGGCGGCAAGGCCAGCCCGGACCAGGTCAATCAGCTCTTGAAAAAGCATCTGGAAGCGTAAGCGGATGCGGGCCTTGCTCATCCTGGTCCTGCCAGCGATGCTCATGGCCCAGGGCGTTTCCGCCCCTTCCGATTCCAAAACCATTTCCCCGCCGTCCCAGGCCCAAGCATCCCAACCTCCCACCCCGGCCAAGGATTCGGCCTCCCTGAAAGCCATGCCATCGGGCAAGGATTCCCTGGCCTTGGCTCCTCCCAAGTCCAGGAGCGACACGGTGATAGTGGTCAAGCACGGCTTCAATCATCGCGAACAAATCATCACCGGAAGCGTGATTATGAGCTGCCTGGCGCTCATGCTGGTGACCATGAATAACTACAATCCGAGGTGAAAATTCCCTAAATGGGGTGGGGAATGGATTGAATTCCGGCCGGGTTTATCTATATTATGAGGGGCCACTGAGCTTCAATTCCGCTGTATAGCACTGAAAAGAGCACGGAAAAAGAACCGAATCAAAGACTCGCTCGTCGAGCACCGGAAAACGCCTTTACCACACGCTTTTCGTTGCTTCGCGTCCAGACAAATGGCTATACTTGCCATTGAAGCTTGCCGGTAAAAAGCCAATCCCCTCTTCGACACCGAGTCCGGCAGAGGGGGAACAGTGGAAATCCATCAGGGGTTTTCTGATAAAAAAATCACGGGCCTCCGGGATGCAAGTCCCCAAGGTTTCGCGAAGGAACCGGAAACCGGGCGGCGGAACCGCCTTCGCGTCATTCCCGAACCATTCGCACCCATCCAGATTCCATATGGAAAACGAAAATTCTAACCAACCGAGGGATCTTGAATGCAAGATAGGAATCCCACCGAAATGATTACCAACGAGAACCGCGACGACGAAATGCTCGAACCCGAGATGGACGAACGCCATGAGGAACGGGACCTCGAAGACGAGGACGACGAGGACGATGACCTGGACGAGCACGACGGCTCGGAACCCGAGGGGAGCATCGACGGCAATGTGGAAGGCCGGCCGGACAAGGCCTTCGATCCGACCCGGCAGCTCAAGAACCTGACCCAGATCTCCCACGAATCCAACGACAGCCTCCGCCGTCGCCGCAAGCGCGCCAAGGTCAGCAAGCTCCAGAACCGGGGCGGCCAGAACGGCAACCAGAACAACAACGGAAACCGGGACAATCGCGACAACCGCGATAACCGGGGCAAACGCAAGGGCGGCCGCGATCGCAATGATTTCGGCCACGATTACACCCTCGATTTCGATCAGCGCTCGGAGACCGAGGAGTATACCGGATTCATCCAGCTCGTGGACGGCGGACACGCCTTCATGCGCTCGGAAAAGGTCAGCTTCACCCCCCAGGACGCCGACATCCTGGTGCCGCGGGAAATCGTCTCCCGCTTCGGATTGCGTTCCGGCCATAAGATCCACGGCATCGTCCGCGGCAAGAAGAACCGCAACCAGAAGGTGGTCACCAACCTCCTCGAGGTCCAGGATCAGCCCCTGGACATCTATCGTCCCTCGCCCATGTTCCACACCCTGACCAGCGTGAACCCTTTCGAGTTCTATCGCCTGTCGTCCCCGGTGGACAACGACAAATCCATGATCCTGCTCGAGCTGCTCACGCCCATCGGCAAGGGCCAGCGCGGGCTGATCGTGGCCCCGCCGCGCACCGGCAAGACCATCCTGATGGAGAAGATCGCCAACGGCATCAACTACAACCATCCGGAAGCGGACGTCATGCTGCTGCTCATCGACGAGAGGCCGGAAGAAGTCACGCACCTGACCCGCAAGGTCAAGGGCAAGGTCTACGCCTCCTGCCTGGACAAGCCCATCGAAGAGCACATCGCCCTGACCCAGATGGTCATCGATATCGCCCAGCGCAAGGTCGAGTCCGGCAAGGACGTGGTCATCCTGCTCGATTCCATCACGCGCATGAGCCGCGCCTACAACAACCAGCTCAAGTCCTCCGGCCGCACCCTGTCCGGAGGCGTGGACGCCAAGGCGCTGCAGGAACCCAAGAAGTTCTTCGGCGCCGCGCGCAAGCTCGAGGAAGGCGGAAGCCTGACCATCATCGCGACCACCCTGGTGCAGACCGGATCGCAGATGGACGAGGTGATTTTCCAGGAGTTCAAGGGCACGGGCAACATGGAACTGGTGCTGAACCGCCGGCTTTCCGAGAAGCGCATCTATCCCGCCATCGACATCGCCATGTCCGGGACGCGCCGCGAGGAGCTGATCATGCCCCCGGACGTCTTCAAGGCGGCCTCCAAGTTCAGGCGCTATCTTTCGAACATGACGGAAGCCAACCAGATGCCCGCGGCCATCCAGGCCCTGGAGAAATTCAAGAGCACCATGGACTTCGTGGTGGCGTTCCAATAATGCGCGTGGCGCTCACCGGCACCCCCGACTTCAGGTTCAAGGCCACCGCCGCCAACGGCTATGCCTTCGATATCGGCGCGTCCAAATCCATCGGCGGGGACGAGAGCGGCTTCCGGCCCATGGAACTGGTGCTGACCGCCCTGGCCGGTTGTTCGGGGATAGACGTGGTCAACATCCTCAAGAAGTCCCGGGTGGAGTTCAGCGGCATGGACATCGAGGTGGACGGCGACCGCAAGGACGCGACTCCGTCCCCGTTCACGGACATCAAGGTGACCTTCCGGATCCATGGCCCCGGGATCGATCGGGCCAAAGCGGAGAAAGCCGTGTCCTTGAGCCTGGAAAAATACTGTTCCGTGGCGGCCTCGCTGGATCCGGCCATCAAGGTGACCGCTGTCACCGTACTCGACGCCTAGCCCGCCCGGCCGCGCATCCGCCAAGCGAGCGGCGTCCCCGCTAAACCAGATACTCCGCGACCAGCCATTCCCGGCCGCCGTCCGCGTGCCGCACCTGCAGATGCCCGTGCCGGTTCACGGAAATGGGCGTCACCCACGGCGTCCCCGGACGATCCCGGAGACGGTGGGAGCGCTCCCAGTCCACCTTGCCCTGCCATTGCAGCAGGATGGTTTCCGGATCATATCCTTCCGTACCGGAGGGCGCTTCCCGCACCCTCCGGTAAAGGTCTTCCACCAGGGCCGCCTTCCCGTCCGCGGGCATCCCCGCATCGGCCAGGCAGGCGCTCGGCGCGCCGCCGTCCGCCACCGGGGGAGCCCCGGCCACGTTGATCCCTATCCCCACCAGCAGGAATTCCCCGTGGGATTCCATCAGGATCCCGGCCACCTTGGAGCCGCGCAGCAGCAGATCATTGGGCCATTTCAAGGTCAGGCCGCCGCGTTGCGCCGGGGAGACGGCGGCGGCGGCGGCTTCCCAGAGATGCAGACCTATCTCCAATGGAAGGAGCGCCAGGCGCGCGGGCGGCAGGCGCCGACGGTGGATCCCGAGGGTCATGTAGATGTTACCCGGGGGGCTTTGCCAGGCGCGGCCGCGGGTCCCCTTGCCCTGGGTCTGCGCTTCCGCGGAAACCAGCAGGAAATCCTGCGAGGCGGCCAGGGACTTGGCGGCCTCCATGGTGGAATCCACGCTGCCCAACCTGTGTTCCGATGTGATCATCCCGCCCCGATTCCCCTCGCCTCCGCGGCGCGGGCAAATGTAGATCCGCGGCTTGCTCCGCGTCTCCCCTGAGGCATATAATCTTTGCGATGCGAGCCTTGTTTCCGGCCTTGCTGCCGGGCCTGATACCGGCCTTTTTCGCTGCGGCCCTCGCGGAGCCGGACGCCGGATCCGGCCGGTCCTCCGCATCGTTTCCCGATGAATACGGCCTTTCCGGCGTTTTCGAGACGCATTCCTCCCGGCCCGTGCCGCCCGGCTTCATGGTTTTCGGGGCCTCGAACCGGACCGCGTCGGGATTGTCCATGGTGGAGGGAGGCGCGATCACCGGCGCCGCGGGGGAGAGGCGGCTGCAGGAAGCCGCGGTCGCTTCTTTCCGGGGCTTCCTGACCTCGGGCCTGGGCTTCGGATGCGACCTTTCCCTGACCGTGCCCTGGTATTACGAATCCCTCCTCGGCGCGCAAACCGAATCCGATGCCTGGAGCCTCGGGGACGTTTCCGCCATCCTGAAGGCGCGCCTGCCCTGGGAAATCCCTTTCGCCTCCTTGTCCCTGTTCGCCACGGCGTCGTTTCCCACCTCGTCTTCCGCCCCCGCCGGGGGGACGGTGCTGCCCAAGCAACTCGCTTACCATCCCGCCGCCGATCGCTATCCCGATCCGGTCGCCCATCCCGCCGGCCTGGGCAAACCCAGGGCCGGGCTGGGAGCGGGAATCACCTTCGATCTCTCCGGTGCCATGGAAGGTCCCCGGGTGCAACTGCACGCGAACCTTTCCGGGGAAAGAACGCTGGCGGACGGCTCTCTGGATCCGCTTCTGTCCATGGCCGCTTCCGCCGCGGCGGAAGCGTTCCTGACGGAGGGCTTGCGCCTGGAAGCGGAATTCCGCGCCCAGCGCCTGGCGGCCGATTTCGGCGGTCTTTCGTCTCCCCTGGCTCAGGCCACCACCCTGGGCGCGGGACTGGGCTGGATGACTCCCCTGGGCCTCAGCATGCGCGTGGGCGGCGTGGCCGCGCCGCTTGCCTGGAATCCCTATCGCCCCCTGGCCTATGAGTCCGGGCAGGGCCCCAGCAGTCTGCGCTATCGGCTCCAGCCGACCCTGGCCGGTTTTTTCCAGATCGCCTGGCAGGGCTTTCCCTTGGGCCGGGACCGGGACAAGGACGGCGTGCCCGATGGGCGGGACGGCTGCCCCACCACGGCCGAGGACCGGGACGGTTTCCAGGACCAGGACGGCTGCCCGGATGCGGACAATGACGGCGATGAAGTCCCGGACGCGGCGGACGGCTGCCCGTATACGCCGGAAGACCATGACGGGTTCGCGGACGGGGACGGGTGCCCGGAACCGGACAATGATCAGGACGGCCTGTTGGACGCTTCCGATCGCTGCCCCGGGGATGCCGAGGACCTGGACGGCTATCGGGACCAGGACGGCTGCCCGGACCTGGACGACGACCAGGATGGTATTCCGGATTCCTTGGACAAATGCCCCCGGAGCGCGGAAAATCTCAATGGGATAGAGGATGGCGACGGCTGCCCGGAAATCGACACCGACGGGGACGGGATACCCGATTCCCGGGACAAGTGCCCGACGGAGGACGAAATCGTCAATTTCTTCCAGGATGGCGACGGTTGCCCGGACGAGAAGCCCGAACCCGTGCGCGATGCCATCCTGGCGGGCGTGGAATTCCAGGACGGCGGTTCCGAACTCGCGCCCGCCTCCTTCCCGGTACTGGACGCTTTGGCCGCGCGTTTGACCGCCTATCCGGGAACGGAAATCGAAATCCAGGCCCATGCCGACGATCGATCCGGCGCGGGCGCCAAAGCGCTGACCCAGGCCCGCGCGGAGGCCGTGGCCGAATACCTGGAGAGCCTGGGCGTGGAATCCCGCCGGATGAAACCTGTGGGTTACGGGGCCGCGAAACCGGCGCAATCCAACCGCACCGCCCAGGGCCGGTCCGCCAACCGGCGCATCCAGATCCATCGCCTGAACTGAAGCGGCCCTGCGGCCGCGGCGCCATGCTTACCTTGCGCCTACCGTCACGCCCGGTCCCGGGGAAGACTTTACCCTTCCCGTACTCCTTGAAATCTCCCGTTCTTCGGGGTTATCATGGGAGCAGCCATGCATCGCTTGCGTTTTTGGACGATCGCCCTTCTGCTCCTGGCCGGATGCTCCGGCACCCGGAACGCGGAGGACGGCCCGCCGCTCGATCCGGACAAGGAAAAGCTCATCGACGCGCTCACCCTGTTCGTGGAAGCGGTGCAAGGGGATCGTTTCGACAAGGCCTTGGATTACCTGACCCCGGAGGAAAAGGGCAAGATGACGGACGGTTCGGGCCAGGTCTCCCCGCCCGTGCAGAAGCAGCTCAAGGCCCTGCGCCTGAGCACCCTGGCCAGCAAACCGGGCGTGCGCCTGGAAAAAGGGAAGATCAACGGGATCTACGCCTGGCTCCCCAATATCGACCGCACCGGCCCCAACGATGCGTCCCAGGCTCCCTCCTCGCCGTTAATACAGTAAGGCCCCGTGGGGCGAGGCCAGGAAGAGGGCGAACTCTTCCTCGAAGTTGGAGGTGAATACCCCGGTCCCCAGCGCGGAGCGGATTTCCGCCTTGCTCCAGAAGCGCAATTCGTCGATCTCGCCCGGTTCGGGACGGAAAGGGCCCGGCGAAACGTGCAGGAAGGTGTGGATGTTTTCCGATTCCACGGCGTTGCGGATACGGGAAGGGTAGAGGAAGATCAATTCCCCGGGCGCGAATCCCAGCTCTTCCTCCGCCTCCCGGCGCGCGGCCTCCTCGTAGCTCTGGCCGAACCCCACGTGCCCGCCCACGGACGTGTCCCACTTGCCCGGTTGGGTATCCTTGCGCAGGGAGCGTTTCTGCAAGAGCAGGCGGCCTTCCGGGTTCAGGACCAGGATGTGCACGGAGCGGTGGATCAATTCCGGATTCCCGTGCACCCGGCTGCGGGGGATGGGGCCCAGGACTTCATCCTGATCCGTGACCCTGGTGAGCATTTCGTCCATGCGTGCCTCCTGGAGCCCTTAAAATAAAAAAGCGCCCGGCTCGCGCGGGCGCTTCTCTTGGCGGAGAGCGGGTTTCCGGCCGGGTTCAGATGCCCACGCCGAACTTCATCACGTAATAGCGCTCTTCCAACTGGCCCGTATAATACCCGCCTTCTTCGGCCCAGGTCGCGGCTTCGTAATGGAAGATGGTGAACAGGGTCCCGCCCAGGCCGGCGGTGGGATAACCGCCCTTCATGCCCAGGGAAAGCCGGCCTTTGAGCACCCAGGGGATCAGGGTCTGTTCCCATTCGGCGCCCACGTTGATCTTGTTGACGGGCTTGTAATTGCGGTCGTTGTTGAGCACGTCCTCGACGTCCAGGGCGAAATTGACCTTGCGCTTCCAGCGCCCGTTGTTCTCCAGGAGCATGGGCGAATAGGCCACGCCCAAGGTGAGCTCCGGGGTGATCGTTTGATGGTTCAGGACCATGAACAGGTTCTGCACGGCGGCGCCGAAACGGACGTCCGGGGTCTGCTGCCATATGACGCCCGCGTCCATGGCGTGGCCCAGGGTGCCCAGGTCCCCCAGGTTGCCGAGCTTCTCGTCGACGCTGTCCTGGATCGCCTCCTGGACCGTCTTGCGGCCGTTCTTGTCGGACAGGTCGGTGAGGGCCACCTGGAAATTGCCCATCTGCTCGCGCTTGGCCAGGCGGTAGCCCAGGCCCACGGACAGCCGGTCGTCGAAGTAGCTGGTGGCCGCGGCGATCTGCCCCACGATGTCGAGCTGGATGAACTCCACGCCCGCCTGGGGCAGCAGCACGCCCACGTCCGCATAGGGGGCCATCTGGGCGTCCGCCCAGTAGGCCATGCCGAAATTGTGCATGGCCAATTCCCCGCCGTGCAGCACCGCCACCTTGACGGGCCGGCGATCGAAGGCGGAAAGGTCCGAGACCAGGTTGCTGTCGTTCTGCAGGGCGTCCGCGTTCTGGAAGCTGCTCTGGTGCGCCTGGTAGAAGTTGAGGATGTCCAGCGCCTCGTCCACGGGGATGGCGGTCCCCAGGAAGTCCATGTGCATGTCGAACTTGTCCAGGGGGTAGCGCGACATCGCCGGGCGCAGGTTGGCGCTTCCCAGGCGGCCCATCAGGTTCAGCCCCGCCGGGTTGTAATGCATGGCGTCCTTGTCGTCCGCCACGGCCACGAAGGCGTTGCCCATGGCCAGCGGCCGCAGGGTGCGGTGTTCCGGGCCGGAACGGCCCCAGGCGCCCAGGGCCAGGGACATGGCCGCGGCCACCGGGAGGACGCGCATTCCCGCCAGGGAACGGCTCCGCTTTGACGACTTGTGCATGTGCATGTGCATTTTCATGTGCTTTTGCATTGTTCCATCCGCCTATTTGTAATTGTTCCAGCAGCCGCCGATGTTCTTCTTCGCGGAGTCGAGCTTGTCCTTGTATTCGGTGGTCAGGAGCGCGTACGCCCCGACTTTGTCGTACCGCACCTGCAGGGAATCCTTCTGCACGGAGACGTGGGAGGCTTTTTCCTTGTAGTTTGGCCCCACGGTGAATCCGGCGGCCGTGGTGAAGCCCAGCTTGGACTCGGAATCGAGGATTTCCCCGGCGTCCGGATCCGTGAACGCGTTCTTGCCCTTGCCGTTGTGATCGTTGTCGACGGCGTCCACGGGGGTGAAGCGGGCATCCTCATCCGTCAATCCGTCCCCGTCGTTGTCCTTGCCGTCCGGGATTTCCTCGTCGACGCATCCGTCGCCGTCATTGTCCTTCTCGTCCCCGAACTGGTAGAAGGTCACCGCGTCCCCCAGGCTGGTGATGACGCTGTCCATGTTCTGCGTCACCGATTGGCTCAGGTCCTTGGCGTTCGCGGAATCCGAACCGGGCACCTGGCCTCCCAGCGCCGGTCCGAGCAGATCGAGGACGGTGCCGGCCGATTGCAGGCCGCCCGCCACGTTCTGGATCAGGGTATTGAACTGCTCTTTCTTCTGGGGAGTGTCCAGGGAGTCCACGATGTCCTTCAGGTTCTCGACCTTGAAGCCGCCGTCCACGCTGAAGGTGAGGTTCTTCAGGATGTTGTCGTTGGAATCGATGATGTTGTCGGCATTGAGATCCCGGAGATGGGTCACCGCGTAGATCAGCTCCACGAACCCGAAATCGGCGATGATTCTCTGGTAGCCCATCTTCAGGTCGGAGAGGGGGAACTCCGACTTCTTGTGGTAGCCGGCGTATTCCTTGTCCGCCTTTTCCCAATAATCGTTGATGAAGGCGATGCGCTTGGCGGCCAGGGGATCCTTGAGGGCGGCTTTGCCGGCGGGGTCCTTGGCGTAGTAGTACCAGCGCGTCAGGGTGTCCCTGGAGGTCATGATCCCCAGGGCCTGGCGCACCTTCGAGGTGGCTTGCAGGTAGCGGGTGACGGTCCAATCGTCGGCGGTGATGAACGGAATGCCGCTCTTGTCCTGGGCCTTGCTCACCTCGGTGAGCAGGGTGGAGGCGTTGACCTCCCAGTAGCGCATGGTGGCCTTGGCAAACCCGTAGTAGGCCATGGAGTTGGTGCTGTCCGCGGCGATGGCGGCGGCGAAGGTTTCGTAGGCGGACTTGTAGTCCTGGGCGCGGAAGTAATTCTCGCCGTCGGTGAGCTGGGCATCCAGGCTCTCGCCCGCGTCCCCTTCTCCGCTGGGGTTGAAGACGTTGCAGGCCGCCAAGACGAGCCCCAGGCCCAAGCTCAATCTTTTAAAGCGTTTGAGGGATGGATGCATTTTGCGCTCCGTGAAAGTTTTCATAGATTTTAAGGGGTGGACCCCGGAAAAGATCAACAGGTATTTAACGGGAAGCGGAATGCCCCGGAATCGCCGATCGGGAGGCCCCGGGAGCCCGAAAACACCGGGTTCGCGGGCGATCCGCAAAAAATGCCCGAAGGCCCGGTTTTCGATTTTTGCGCTCCCGGGATCTCCGAACGGGAAGACGCCTTGCGCGCGGCCGCGGCGGATCTTACGGCCTCGCTCGAATTCCTGGCGGGCGGACGGGAATCCAGGGAAGGCTACGAAGCGTTGCGCGCGGAACTGGAAATCCGCATGCCCGAGCTCTACCGCCGCTACGATGAATACGTCGCGGCCGTGCTGGGCACGAGCGAGGAGAAGGTCGCGTGCTCCAAGGGCTGCTCCCATTGCTGTTCGCACTACGTAACATCCGTGGAACCCTACGAGCTGATGTTCCTGCACGGCCGCATCCGCTCCGATGCCGGATATCCCAGCCGCGTCGTCGGCCTCCACCGGAGGACCGCGCTCTTCAATTCCCTGTTGGACGGAAGCGATGGCGATGAGGCGGAGGACCGCGCCCTGTACCGGTATTACCTGCGGGGGACGCCGTGCCCGTTCCTGTCCGAGGGCGGCAAGTGCGGCGTGTACGATTCCCGGCCCGTGAGCTGCAGGATGTTCTTCAGCATGTCGCATCCCTCGCTGTGCAAGGGAAAGGGGGTCATCGATCCGGGCAATCGGAATTTCCTGATCGAGCTTCCCGAGGATATCGAGGCGGACCTCGCCAGGGCGGGTGCGGCGTTCTCCGGCTTCGCCTTGCCGGAAAGCCTTTTCGAGGGCCTGCTCAGGGCGAACGAGCTGTTCGGCCGGTTCGACTCGGAAGGGGAGTCGGGGTCCCGGGCTACTTGTTGAGGACGGCGGTGATCTTTTCCTGCAGGACCTCGGACTGGAACGGCTTGACGATGTAGTTGGCCGCCCCCGCCTGGATGGCCTCGATGATCTTCGTCTTTTCGGATTCGGACGTCACCATGATCACGGGAACGGCCTTCATGGCGGCGTCGCCCTTGATCTTCTTGAGCGCCTCGATGCCGGTCATGTTGGGCATGTTCCAGTCCATCAGCACCAGATCGAATCCTCCCGCGGCGACCTTGGCCACGGCCTCCGCGCCGTCACCCGCTTCGGTGATATCGGTATAGCCCAGCTTTTCCAGGGTGTTCTTCTGGATCCGCCGCATGGTGCTCGAGTCGTCGACAAGTAGAATACGCATGGTTTCTTCCTCTCCTGGATCGGTAAAAACGTTCTCTTCCGGCGGCCGTCTCCCGGTCCCTCAGGGGGTCCCGCTTTTCAGGCTGACGCACATGTGGAATTCGCCGAATTCGGTGGTGAACGGGACGATGAACGTAAGCACGTCCTTCGGTTCCATGATCTGGTGGTTCGCGCCCATCACCACGCTCGGCAGCGAGATCTGGATGTTGAATTCGGTCAGCCCCTTCTTGGCGTTGCCCGCCACGATGTTGGCCAGTTCCCCGATGGCGTCCACGGTTTCCGGATTGAAATCCGAATGGTTGGCGCCCATGAATTTGTTGGTGATCCGCAGCGCCGACGCCTTGGGGAAGCAGAGGCTGACCACGCCCTTGGCTCCGCCGGAAAGCCCGATGATGCCGGAAACGTCGTAGTTCAGCACCGCGTTCTTCTTCAGGGAGATCTTCCCCGGTTTGGCTTCGGTGCCCACCATCTTGGAGAACGTTTCCATGGTGGAAGTCACGAAGGGATTCACATGCTCAGCCTTGACCGCGATGAATGCCATGTTTCCGCCTTTCTTTGCCCGCTGTTACGCGATTTCGCTTTTGAAGCTGACGACCAGGTTGAAGTTCCCGAGCGGGGTCTCGAAAGGCACGTACATGGGCGTCACCTCCTTGGCCCCGGACAGCTCATGGTTGTCGCCCACCACCACCGTGGGCAGCGAGATGCTGATGTTGTACTTGACGAGATCCTTCTTCGCGGCACCCGCCACGATATTGGCCAATTCCCCGATGGCGTCCACCACGCCGTCATCCATGGTGACGACCTTTTCGCCGATGAATGCGCTTACCACTTTCAATGCGGTGATCTTTGGGAAGGTCATGGAAACGGAACCCTTGGCGCCCCCGCTCAATCCGATGATCCCGGACAGGTCCGATTGGAATCCCGTGCGCCGTTCCAAGGTGACCTTGCCCGGCTTCACCTCGAGTTTCATCATGGTCTTGAAGGTTTCTATCGTGGCGAGGATGAATGGATTGATGTGTTCAACTTTGATCGATACCGCCATTTCGACTCCGGTTTAGGGCTCAACGGATTATAGGGCATTTCCGGGGCCCAGGCAATACCTGGCAGGGGCCGAATTCAAGATTGCGCTCCGTAACGCCAGGTGCTAGAATTTTACGTTTCCTCGCCGGGCGGCAGGGTGCATCTCGATCCTGAAATGCCGGAATCATTGCTTGCCCGGGGCGGAACGCTCCAGCGGGCCAGCAGCTCCGCGCTCCAGGCGGGGAAGGCGCCCGCCAGGATTTGCCGGCGGCATTCCGCCATCAGATCCTGGAAGAAATGGATGCTGTGGATGCTCGCCAGTTCCAGGGCCAGGATCTCCCCGGCCACGAACAGGTGGCGCAAGTACGCTCGGGAGAAGTTCCCGCAGGTATAGCACCCGCAGCGCCTGTCGATGGGTTCGTCCAGTTCCGCGGCGTGCCGCGCGGCCTTGTAATGCAAGGGCCCGTCCCACGTGTACACCGTGCCGTTCCGGGCGTTCCGGGTGGGCAGCACGCAATCGAACATGTCCACCCCCAGGCCCACCAGGGTGACCAGGTTGGAAGGCGTCCCCACGCCCATCACGTAGCGGGGTTTGGCGGGCGGGAGGAGGTCCGTGCAGAAGCCGGCCACCTCGTACATGGTCTCCGCCGGTTCTCCCACGCTCAGGCCGCCCAAGGCGATGCCGGGCAGGTCCAGCGTCAGCAAATGCCCGATGGCGCGGGCGCGGGCCTCCTTGTGCATGCCTCCCTGGACGATCCCGAAGAAATTCTGCCCGTACCCGTGCAGGGGCGGATTCACCGCCAGCCACTCCAGGGCCCGCTCCGTCCAGCGCTGGGTCAGGCCCAGGGACTTGTCGGTCTCCTCCGGCGTGGCGGGGTAGGGGGTGCACTCGTCGAACGCCATGATGATGTCCGCGCCGATTTGGCGCTGGGCCCGCATCACGGACTCGGGCGTGAAGAGATGCTTTGAGCCGTCGATGTGGGACCGGAACTCCACGCCTTTTTCGGTGATCTTGCGCAGGGTTTCCAGGCTCCAGACCTGGAAGCCGCCCGAGTCCGTGAGCATGGCTCCGTCCCAGGAGGCGAAGCGATGCAGCCCCCCGGCCTTTTCGATAAGGCCGCAGCCGGGCCTTAGATACAGATGGTAGGTATTGCCCAGGATGATGCGGGCGCCGGCGTCCTTAAGGCTCCGCGGAGCGACGGCCTTGACGGATCCGGCCGTGCCCACCGGCATGAACGCCGGGGTGGGGACGTCGCCGTGGGCGGTGCGCAGGAGTCCGGCTCTCGCCTTGGATCCGGGCGGAGCGGATTGGATTTCGAAGAAGGGGGGCATTGAATCCCTGCATGTGCCGAGCGTGGATTCAAAGTTGCTTTTCCACCTTGCGCGCGTCAAGTGCGCTGCGGACTTTGCCCAGCAATTTCGCCGGAGAGAAGGGCTTTTCCAGGAAGCACAGCTCGGAAATCAGGCCCGCGTCCGGCATCAGGTACTCCGGCGCGTATCCGGACATGTACATCACGCGCAGATCCGGGCGGATGGCCAGGATCGCCTCGGCCAGATCCTTCCCGTTCATGCGCGGCATGACCAGATCGGTGAGCAGCAGATCGATTCTCATTTCCATCGACCGGGCGAACCCCAAGGCGTCCTGCGGCGTGGCCGGTTCCAGGACCTGGTAGCCGTCCAGCACCAGGATATCCTTGGTCAGCTTGCGCAGGTCGGTATCGTCCTCGACCAGCAGCACCGTTTCCCCCTTGGACGCGATGCGCCGGGCTTCCGGCTTGACCGGTTCCGCGTCTTCCGCTTCCGAATCCGAAACGCAGGGGAAATGGATGGCGAAGGTGGTGCCTTTTTTCATGGCGCTGTCCACCCGTATGCTGCCGCCGATTTGCTGCACGATGGCATAGACCGTGGAGAGGCCCAGGCCGGTTCCCCGGCCTTCTCCCTTGGTGGTGAAGAAGGGTTCGAAAATCCGCGGCAGGATTTCCGCGGGAATGCCGTGCCCGGTGTCCCGGACGCTCACGCACAGGTATTTGCCGGGCTGGAACTTCTCCCCCTGGCGGAAATGCTCCGGGGGCAGGGACTCGGCCGATAGCTCCACGGAAAGGGTGCCTCCCCGGGGCATGGCGTCCTTGGCGTTCACCGCCAGGTTCATGATGATCTGCTCCACCTGGCTCTTGTCGGCCTTGATTTTCCCCAGGCCCTTTTCCACCCGGGTCTCCAGGGAGATGTCCTCGCCCACCACCATGCGCAGCATGGACAGCGAATCCGTGATGACCGTGCCCAGGTCGAGGATCTGCGGCTGCACCACCTGCCTGCGGCTGAAGGTCAGCAACTGACGCACCAGCGCCGTGGCCTTGACCACCGCCTTTTCGATCTCCATCAGCTCCCGGGGCGCGGACCCGGTCTTGGCCATCTTCATCTGCAGCAGGTTTGCGTACCCGGAGATCACCGAAAGGATGTTGTTGAAATCATGCGCCACTCCGCCCGCCAACCGGCCCACGGTTTCCATCCGCTGGGCCAGCCGCAATTGCTCTTCGCTTTTCCGGAGCGCGTCCTCGGAGCGCTTGCGCTCGGCCATGTCCCGCATCTCGCGGTCCACCGCCGGCGCCAGGCGCTGCAAATGCCCTTTCATCAGGTAATCGTTCGCGCCCGCCTTCATGGCTATCACGGCCACGTCCTCGCCGATGGTCCCGGAAACCATGATGTACGGGAGGTCCGGCCGCAATTCGCGGACCAGGCGCAACGCTTCCAGTCCCGTGAAGGAAGGCATGGAATAGTCGCTGATCACCAGGTCCCAGGTTTCCGACTGGATGGCGCGGGAGAGATCTTCCCGGGTCTGCACCCGCTCGCTGCGGGAAAGGGTATAGCCGCTTTTTTCCAGCTCCCAGGTCGCCAGATCGACGTCCGCTTCGGAGTCTTCGACGAAAAGGATCCTCAAATCCTTCATGCGTTGCCTTCCCTGGTCACGGTCCCGATTTTACCATTCGAAGACCGCATCTTGAAGATAAATTCCCTGCTGCCATAGGAAATCCTAACGTTTCCCCGGGGACGACACTAATCTTGAATTGCACGGATTGTAGCAGATTTACGCACAGAACGTGCGCATTTGCCGAAAATGGGGTTAGTCAGGTCTGATAGACGAATTCGAAGGCATCGGCGAGCTTTTTCACGAATTTCAGTTCCACGCCCGGCACATCGACCTTCCCCTGCATGGGTTTGGGCAGGATGATGGTCTTGAAACCCAGGCGCATCGCTTCCTTGACCCGGGCATCGACTTGGGGAATGCTGCGCAACTCTCCGTTGAGCCCCAATTCCCCCAAAGCCAGGGTGTTCGCCAGGCACTTGCGGCCCAGATGGTTGGAGGCCACCGCCGCGGCGATGGCCAGATCCACCGCGGTCTCCTCGACGCGGAATCCGCCCGCCAGGCTCACGAACACGTCCTGCGGCCCGATATTGATGCCCGCGAACTTCTCCAGCAAGGCCAGGATGATGGTCAGGCGCTTGGAATCCAGGCCCATGCTCACGCGTTGGGGCATGGAATAATTGCTGCGCGAAACCAGGGCCTGCACTTCCACCAGGATGGGCCGCGTGCCCTCCAGGGTGCAGGAAACCACCGAACCGGGATCCCGCTCCCCTCGGTTGTGCACGAAGACCTGGGAAGGGTTGTCCACCTGGATGAGCCCCACGGAGGCCATCTCGAACACGCCGATCTCGTTGGTGGCGCCGAAGCGGTTCTTGACCGCCCGCAGGATGCGGTAGGCGTTATGGCGCTCGCCCTCGAAATAGATGACCGTGTCCACCATATGCTCCAGCATGCGCGGGCCGGCCAGCACTCCGTCCTTGGTCACGTGCCCGACGATGAAGACGGCCGTGCCCGTGGTCTTGGCATGCACCATGAGGGCCAGGGTGCACTCCTTCAATTGCGTCATGGATCCCGGCGAACCGGGAAGGTCCGGCTTGTAAATGGTCTGGATCGAGTCGATGACCAGCACTCCGGGACGCGTTTCCTGGCATTGCCTGAAAATCACGTCCAGGTTGGTTTCCGACAGGACGAACATGTCCGGGGAAGGCGTTTCCAGGCGCTCGGCGCGCATCTTGAGCTGGGTGAGGGACTCCTCGCCGGTCACGTACAGCACGGGCACTTCCGCCACCGAGAGGAGGGTCGCCACTTGCAGGAGCAAGGTGGATTTGCCGATGCCGGGATCCCCTCCGATCAGCACCAGAGAGCCCGGAACGATGCCGCCCCCCAGCACCCGATCGAATTCCGACATACCGGTACGGGCGCGCGGTTCTTTCCGGGCTTCCACTTGCTTCAGCCGCAAAGCGGCGCCGACGTCCCCCAAACCCCGCTTTTGGCCGTCTTCTTCCAGGGAGGTCGCGGCCACCTCCACCAGGCTGTCCCAGGTGCCGCAGGAAAGGCATTTGCCGCTCCATTTGGCGGTCGTGTCCCCGCACTCGCGGCAGGCGTACAGGGTGCCGGACTTGGGCTTGGATTTGGGCGCGGCCATCCCCGGAATCTAGCAAACTCCGGGGCCGATGGGGCCCGCATGGGCAGTCTTACAACCTTTCGTGGATGCCGTATTCCTCGAACGGGAATCCCGCTTGGCGGTAATAGTCGTAGACCTTCCGTTCCGATTCGCTTCCGAATTCGAAATCGCCGTCGAAGGCCGGCGCCCTTTCCAGCATATGGGCGGGGAAAGGGAACTTGATTTTCCGCGTATTCTCGTCGATTTCCGCGAATTGCGCGGGAACGAGGCGCAGGCGGCCCAATCCCAGCGTTCCCAGGCGCATGCCGAGGAATTCCCGGCGGTCCGGTTCGTCCTCGAAGACGGCATCGACCACGCCCACCCTGTTCCCGTCCCGGTCCAGGACCTCGAAACCGATCAGGCGATGGAAGAAAACCCTTTCGTCCTCCTCGGACCAGGTCCCGTTCTCATTCTCATTTGCATTTTCCATGGCGGCGTCCTTCCTTGTGAACGCGTGACGGGACCCCGGGGGGGGCCCCATACCATAAAAAAAATGCCGGGACGGGGGTCATGCCAGGAGAAAGCGCATCCGGGTATCGGTGCGTTTTCGCGCCGGGTTTCCGCGGGCCGGGCCAGCGGCTCAGTCTGTTTCTGCGCCGAGTTTGCGCTGGCCTAGGATGAACTGCTGCACGTAAGGGTTGGAGGTGGCCCGGGTCTCCTCCGGCGTGCCCACGAAGATGATCCGGCCGTCCAGCAGCATGGCGATGCGGTCCGCGATTTTGTAGGCGGAAACCATGTCATGGGTGACCACGATGTTGGTGGCGCCCAGCTTGGCTTGCATGTCGATGATGAGATCGTTGATGACGTCGGAGGTGATGGGGTCCAGGCCCGTGGTGGGCTCGTCGTAGAGCAGGATCTGGGGCTTCAGGGCGATGGCGCGGGCCAGGCCCAGGCGCTTTTTCATGCCGCCGGACAGTTCGCTGGGCATCTTGAAGCGGAAGTCCGGATTCAGGTTGATCATGTGCAGGGTTTCCGCCACGATCCGGTCCAGGTCCGCCTCGCTATGCTGCTTCTCATGCTCGCGCACCGCGAACTTGATGTTCTCGCCCACGTTCATGGAATCGAACAGCGCCGCGCCCTGGAACAGCATCCCCATGCGCTTGCGGATGGTCTTGACGTCGATGTGGTCCTTGCTGCTGATGACCTTGCCGTCCACCACCACCTCGCCGCCGTCGGGCTGGAGCAGGCCGATGCAATGCTTGAGGATCACGGACTTGCCGCCGCCCGAAGTGCCGATGATGACCATGGTCTCGCCGCGGCGGATCTCCAGGTTCACGTCCCGCAGCACCCTCTGGGGGCCGAAGGATTTCTGCAGGTGCTTGAGCTCTATCAGGTGGTCGCCGTTCATGCCGTTTCCGTAATATGCCGTCAGTATGCGATGTACACGATCAGGAAATCCACGATCAGGATGAGCATGCAGGAGGACACCACCGATCTCATGGAGGCCTGGCCCACGCCCTTGGCCCCCGCCCCCGCCGAAAGCCCATGGTAATAGCCCATCAGGACCACGATGCCGCCGAACACCATGGCCTTGACCATGCTGATCACCACGTCGTACGGCTGGAACAGGAAGCGCAGGCCGAACACGTAGGTGGCGGTGGTGACGTTCAGGACCAGGGTGGTGATGATCCAGCCGCCCACGATGGACAGGAAATCCGAGATGATGACGAGCAGCGGGAAGGCCAGGATGCCGCTGATGAGGCGGGGGAGGGCCAGGTAACGGAGCGGATCGAGGTCGAGCACCGTCATGGCGTCCAGTTCCTCCTTCTCCTTCATGGTGCCGATCTGGGCGGCGATGGCCGAGCCCACGCGTCCCGCCAGCACCAGGGCGGTGAGCACGGGGCCGGATTCGATGACGACCAGCTTGCACACGGCCGTGCCCAGGTAGTTCGACGGGACGAAGCCGCGGAACTGGTATTCCGCCTGCACCGCGGATACGGCGCCGATGAAAAAGCTGATGACCATCACCAGAGGCAGGGAAGAGACCCCGATGCGGATCAACTGCTCCAGGGTCAGGGACGGGTTGACGAAGAACCAGGGGGCGCGCTTCACGATGCGCAGGAACAGCAGGATCACTTCGCCTATCCTGGCGATCTGGTCGGAAAGGGAATCCCATAGAATGCGGATGAAACGCAGGAAGAGGGAGCCCACGGAATCCAGGATCAGGGCCCAGATCGGCTGGGCGGAAGCGGGGACGGGATCAGGCGGCCGGGAGGATTCCACGCGATTCCAGGCTAAAAACCGTCGTTCTCGGGGCCGCGGCCGGAATAGTTCATGAAGGACGCGTAGTCGGAAACGAAGGTGAGAAGTGCATCTCCAATCGGTCCGTTTCTTTGTTTAGCTAAAATTATTTTGGCTTTCCCTTTTTCTGCCTCTTTATTATAAACTTCTTCACGATAAATAAACATTACAAGATCAGCGTCTTGTTCAATCGCACCTGATTCACGAAGATCTGAAAGCTTTGGCTCACCCTCGCCACCCCTTTGTTCCACAGCACGGCTTAACTGAGATAAAGCAATAACAGGAATTTCCAACTCTTTAGCCAGTCCTTTTAATCCGCGAGAAATCTGAGAAATTTCTTGCTGTCGATTCTCAACCCGTCCTACACCTTGCATCAGCTGAAGATAATCTACCATAACCAAATCAAGACCCTGAGTAGCCTTTAATTTTCGACATTTTGACCGCAATTCCAAAATATTTAGTGACGCATGATCATCAATAAAAACTTTTGACTCACTAATTGGTCCAACTGCGACAGATAATTTTGGATAGTCTCTCCTTGGAAGCTTCCCAGAACGCAACAATTGCATATTAATTTGAGCTTGACGACACAGCACTCTCTGTACTAGTTGCTCCCTTCCCATTTCAAGTGAAAAGAATGCAACAGTTTTTTTGTGATCAATTGCAGCATTCGCTAAAATAGAGAGCGCAAGAGCCGTTTTGCCCATTGCTGGACGTCCCGCAAGAATAATCAAATCGGTCTTTTGAAATCCCCCCGTTAATAAATCAAAATCCTTAAATCCCGAAGGTACACCCGTCAACTCATCCTTTGAATAAGACTCAATAACTTTGAATGTCTCAGAAAGGACATGCTTAATTGGAAGGAGGCCGCCTTTTACGGTCAGGTCACTGATTGCAAAGATTTCACCTTCTGCTTCGTCAAGGATTTCAGCTGGTTCTTGCGATGGATCGTATGCGTTCTCCAATATTTTCGTTGCCGAACCGATTAATTTCCTTAGTAAAGATTTTTCTTTTATAATGTTGCAATGGGCTTCAACATTTGCTGATGAAACAACTTCGGAAGAAATCTCTAGGAGATAGACATCCCCTCCCGCAATATCAAATTGTTGATTTTTTTTTAATGCTTCAGATACAGTGATTATATCAACCGGGTCGTTTTTTTCGAATAGACTAAAAACAGCGTTGAATATTGCTTTGTGTTTCTCATGGTAAAAATCATCTGGACGAAGTATCTCCAGGGCATTTCCAACAGCTTCACTGTCTAATAGCAGTGCACCTATTACATGCTTCTCTACCTCAACTGCCTGTGGAGGCAATCGAAAAGTTGGAGAGGTACGAATGTTGACGTCCCTTCGTCGGGCTTCAGGCTTTTGGGAATTTCCACCAACAAACTCGGACTCAATTGGATTCATGTTAGTGTTCCCTCCGCCATGCGCCGTTGCAGCCATTGCAGGTCCTCCCAGGCCTTGCGCTTGAGCTCCTCCTTGCGGATCAGGTCCCGTGGGTGGTGGGTGACGAAGAATTCCCGGCCTTCCATGCGATGGGTCTCCTGGCGCAATTCATCCAAAGTCTTGCCGGTCTTGAGCACCGCCTGGGCGCATTCCTGGCCCAGCAACAGCACCTTGGGGACCTGGGCCAGTCCCAGCTCGATGTGCAGCAGCGGGACGATGCGGGCCAGTTCCCGGCGGCTCCAGGCCTTGCCCGCCACCCGCACCTTGACCAGGTTGCCCAGGTACAGGCCCCCGAGATCCAGGCGGATGGCGCGCATCATCTTTTCCAGCAGCGCGCCGGCTTCGCCTCCGAACGCCTTGCCTTCGGCGGCCTCCGCGTCCCCGGGCTCGAACCCGATCAGGGCCAAGGGCGCTTTGGCCGGGCCGGCGCTGCGTATCACCTGGGATACGGGTAACGCGGTGGTTTCTGCGCCGGCCGCGGGAGCCTCCCCGAGCAGCAGGCGGGGTCGCTTTTCCAGGTACTCCCAGAAGTCTCCCAAGCCCGGGAAAAACGGCATGTTATGGGCTTCCGTTCCGCGTCCGGCGGAGCCGCCGAAGGCATCGGATGGGACGGAATCGGCCGCCTTGGGATTCGCGGCCCGTTCCAGCGCCTTGGCCAGGGACTCGAAAAGCCCCGGAGCCGCCGCTTCGCCAGGGGACGGCATGGCCGCCTTTTGGGCGGGCTTTCCGTCCCCGGGCGCCCCCCGGGGATTCGCCGCTTGCGGACCGGCGGCCCGGGCGGCTTTGCGGACCAGGGGATGGGGGAGGATGACGTCCTCCGTTCCCATGTCGGATTGCCAATCGAGATACGCTTTCAGAAGCGCCGCGGTAGCCATCATCCGGCCCGGGATTTCTTGGCCGGGTCCGGCGCTTGCGCCGTTTCCGCGGATTCCGTCAGCAGAGCCTGGACTTCCGCGGCCACCGTGTTCGCCAATTGATCCTTGTCCCAATCCTGCAGCGAGGCGGACGCGGCCTGGGGCCGACGGCTCAGCACTCCGGCCAGCACGACGTCCCTGCCGAAGCCGGTGTCGTCGGCGACGGGGTTGTTCACCACCATGACGTCGCAATGGCGCTCTTTCATCTTGGCTTCCGCCTGGGCCAGGGCATCGGCGGTTTCCAGGGCGAAGCCCACGAGAATCTGCCCCTTGGATTTCCTTTTCCCAAGCTCCAGCAGGATGTTCGGGAAAGGCTGCAACTCGATCTTTTCCACCGACTTGGAGGCTTTCCGCTTCCCCCTGAAAGTCTGGGAAGGCACGAAGTCCGCGATGGCGGCGGCCATGATGACCACGTCCGCGGCGCCTTGCCGGCCCAGCATTTCCTTCTGGAACCCGGCGGAGGTTTCCACGCGGGTCACGGCGAAGCCGGGAGTGATGGGTTCGTCCGCATGGCCCGCCACCACGTGCACGTCGGCGCCGGAGAGCGTGAAGGCACGGGCCAGCGCCAGCCCGGTCTTGCCGCTGCTGCGGTTGGAGATGAAGCGGACATCGTCCCATTTCTCGCGGGTATGCCCCAGGCTGATGAGGACCTTCTTCCCCGCCAGGGCCGGATAGGGGGCCGCCAAGGCGCGATGGGTATTGAGGTAGGCGATGATCTGGGCCACGTCCAGGAGCTTTCCGTAGCCGATCTCGCCGCAGGCCAGGACGCCCTCCCCCGTGGGCAGGAGGATGTCGCCCTTGGCCTGCAGGGTGGCCAGGTTGCGCCGTACCGCGGGCGCGTCCAGCATCACCGAGTTCATGGCCGGGGCGATGTACGCGTGGCGTTCATAGACCAGGTAGAGAAGGGAGAGCAGGGAACCGGTCAGGCCATGGGCGAACTCGGCGATGGTGTGGGCCGTGCAAGGGGCCACCAGGTAAACGTCCGCCCAGCGCGCCAGGTCGATGTGATCCATGGCGCCGGATTCGACCCCGGACCAGCCGTCCACCGGCACCCGGTATCCCGTCAGGGCCGCGAAGGTGTTCGGATGCACCAGCTTGGCGGCGCTGGCCGTCATGATCACGCGGACATGCGCCCCTTCATCCTTGAGGCGCTGCACCAAGTCGCAGGCCTTATAGGCCGAAATGCTCCCGGTCACTCCCAGCAGTACGTTCTTGTCCTTCAGACCCATGCTCCAACCTCAGCGCAGGCCGGCATTGCCGCCCGCGGCCCCAAAAATAAAAAACGGAAGCCCCAGGCTTCCGTCCCGGGAAGCGCCGCTTCCCCAACTATGATGGCATTCAGAACAGGGCTTTAGCTTGCTTCCGCTTCCTTGATGATCTCGAGTTTGCCGTCCTTGAACTTCTGGATGGCGATGGTGGTGGGTTTTTCAGCCAGTTTGATGAATCCGAGATTGGCCTGTTCATTGATGAAACGGGCCTCCTGCGAAGACATGATCACCGATTTGAAAGGCGAAATATCCTTGCTGTAGCAGGTTTCCAGGGAAAGATGCTGGTTCTTCGACATGGCTGGCTCCACACTCGCCCCATGTAGGGGCTTTATAAGATGGCAGAGAGTGGGGGATTCGAACCCCCGTGGCCTGTTAGGGCCAACATGCTTTCCAAGCATGTACCTTAAACCGCTCGGACAACTCTCTGGGTGCAAGTATAGGAAATAAGGCGAAAAAATCAAGAATTAGGGCAGAAACTTTTGAAATATAGACACAACATACACAACATATGTATTATGGGCCTATATTCTCCTAAGAAATCAGGGGCCAAAGCCGGCAAAGCGCATGTCTTGGTTACTCTCCCGTTCCGCGCCGAGCGGCGGGACCCGGAATTTGACTTTGGGCGCGGTTCAAGTCTTCGAGCGATGGTTCAGCTTCCCCATCGAAGTTCTGCAATTGATACAGTTTATGGTAAATGCCGCCCAGGCGCAGCAATTCCTGGTGGGTCCCTTGCTCGCGGATCCTTCCCTTGTGCATGACCAGGATCTTGGACGCTTTCCGGATGGTCGAGAGGCGGTGCGCCACCACGATGGAGGTCATGTTGCGGAGGATCTTGTCCAAGGCCTCTTGCACCAGGGCTTCGGTGGCGGTGTCCACGGAAGAGGTGGCTTCGTCCAGGAGCAGGATCCTCGGCTCGTGGTACAAGGCCCGGGCGAAAGCCAGCAATTGCCTTTGGCCGGCGGACAGGTTCTCCCCGCGCTCCTTCAGCTTCGTCCCGTACCCGTCCGGCATGCGCAGGATGAAGTCATGGGCGTTCACGTAGCGGCACACTTCTTCCACCCGCGCCGGGTCGAAATCCGGGGACAAGGCCACGTTGAAGGCGATGGATTCCGAAAAGAGGTATACGTCCTGGGAAATCAGGCTCACATGCTTGCGCAGGGCCGCTTCGGCATACTCCTCGATGGCGTGGCCGCCTATCAGGATCCTGCCCGCATCGGGCAGGTAGAATTTGTTGCACAGGGAAATGGTCGTGCTTTTGCCGCTGCCGGTGGCTCCCACGATGGCCACGGATTCCCCCGGCTTCACCGCGAAGGAGACGTCGCACAGCACGGGCTTGCCTTCTTCGTACGCGAAGCTCACGCCCGAGAAAACGATTTCCGGGCGTTCCGGGAAGTCCGTGCGGGTGCCGGAGGGCAGGGAAGCCTTGGTATCGAACAGGGTGAAGACCCGCTCGGCCGCCGCCAGGGCGCTTTGCAAGGCGGTGATCTTGTCGCTCAGCTCCCGCAAAGGCCGGAAGAACAGGCCCGTATACCAGGAGAACGCGACCAGGGTGCCCAGGGACACGGAATCCCGGAAGAACAGGTACGCCCCCACGAAATACAGGAGCGCCAGGGAGATCTCCGTAAGCCCCGAAATGACGGGGAAGAACACCGAGTAATAGCGGACGTTCTTGAACCATTCGACCCGGGTGGTCCGGTTGATCTCGTCGAACTTGCGGACTTGCTCCCGGACCTTGCCGAAAATGCGCACGATGTGGATGCCGGCCAGGCTTTCCTGCATGGTCGAGTTCAGCTCCGCCAGCAGGCCGCGGATGTAGGTGTTGTTCTTGCGGACCTTCTCCCGGAAAATGGAGGTGGTGAGGATCATGAACGGGAGCACGGCCAGGGAGGCCAGCGCCAGCTTCCAATCGAGGAAGAACATGAACCCCACCGCGTAGGCGATCATGAGGATGGCGCCCAGCAGTTCGATCAGCCCTTCCGTGAACATGCTGCTGAGGGAATCGATGTCGTTCCCCAGCCGCGTCATCAGCCGGCCGACCGGGGTGCGGTGGAAGAAGTCCATGCTGAAGCCCTGCAGGCGGGCGAAGATCCGCACGCGCAGTTGGTGGATGATGGAGAGGCCCAGCTTCTGGCTGGCCACGGCGCGCAGGTATTCCAGGGCCCCGGAAAGCAGCACCAGGGACACGAAGGCGATCATGAAAGGCGTGATGCCCTCCAGGTTGCGGGCCTTGATGGGACCGTCGATCATGTCCTTGAGGATGCGCGGCTGCAGCACCGGAAGGATTTCCGACGTGATCAGGAAGAAGAACGCGATGAACGCCGTGAGCTTGTGGCCCCTGGCCAGGGAAATGAGGCGCAGCCACAGGTTCCGGTCCAGGAACCGGGCCACCTTGTCTTCGCTGAGGTACTCCTTGCGCGGGGCCATGCTAGTTCCCCACCAAGCAAGGAGCGTGGAGTTTGCGCCGGCAAACTACTGAGCGACGAGCCATACTAATCCAGCTCCAGGGCCGAACTCAGGCGTTGCTTTTCCCACACCGCGGCATACGCGCCGCCCAGGCGCAGCAGCTCGGCATGCGTTCCCTGCTCCAGGATTTTCCCGTCCGCCAGGAAAATGATGTTGTCGCAGCCCATCACCGCGGAATAGCGGTGGGACACGATCAGGACCGTGCGGCCTTCGAAGCGCTTGCGGAGCTGCTCCAGCACCAAGGTCTCCGTTTCCGTGTCCAGGGCCGACAAGGTATCGTCCAGGCCCAGCACGGGGGAATTGGCCAGCAGCGCCCGCGCCAGGCCCACGCGCTGCCTTTGCCCGCCGCTCAGGTTGATGCCCTTTTCCCCGAGCATGGAATCGTAGCCTTGCGGGAACTGGCCCAGGTCGCGGGACAGGGCGGACCATTCGGCGGCTTCGTCCATGGAATGGATCGACAGGTCGCCCCGTCCCATGTCGATATTGTTGCGGATGCTGGTGGAGAACAGGAACCCGTCTTGCGGGGCATAGCTGAAATAACGGATCCACCGGGAATCCGCAATGCCCTCCCGGGGCTTGCCGTTCATGAACAGGCTGCCCGGCGGGGGAGGGTAGATGCCGCACAGGACCTGCATCAAGGTGGTCTTGCCCGCCCCCGTGGGTCCCACGATCCCCAGGGACGAGCCCGCGGGGATGGCCAGGGAGATCCCGTCCAGCACGGCGCGGGGCGCGTGGGGCGCTTTGCCGTTCCCGCCCGGCGCGTCCTGCTTGGCGGCCTTGGGGGGCGATGCGTAGGCGAAGGAAAGGTTCTTCAATTCCAGCCCGCGCATGGGTTCCAGGGGCTTCCGCTCCGCTTCCGCCGCGGCATCGGGTTGCCCTTCCGGGTCCGCCGCCGGCTCCACCGCGAAGGATTTCCGCAACGCCGCCAAGCGATCGATGGAAACGTTCGCCCGCTGGATCATGCTGGCCACCCAGCCCAGGCCGATGAGGGGGAATTGCAGCCGCAGGATGTAAAGGATGGCCGCGGACAGGGTGCCCAGGCTTATCTCGTCCCGGATCACCATCCTGCCGCCCATCCAGGAGACCAGGACCAGGCCGATGGCGCCGAGCGCGCCGATGGCGGGCCAGATGACGGAATTGGAATAGGCCACTTTCAGGGAGGAATCCCTCAGGTCCCGGGACGTGCGCGCCAGCTTGGCGGAGAACTCCTCCTGCTTGCCGTAGGACTTGACCACCTGGATGCCGGAGAGGGTGTCCTGCAGGAAGGAATTGAGGGAGGAAAGGTTCTTCTGGATCCCGCCGAACAGGCCATACATGCGCTTCAGGAAGAAGTTCGCCAGCAAGGGCATCATCAGGGAGGGGAGCAGCCCCAGCCACATCAGGTGCGGATTGAGTTTCCAGATGCAGAAGGTGGTATAGACCAGCAGGCAGCCCATGCGCGCCAAGTGCAATATCACCGGACCGGCCATGTCCCGGATGCGATCCAGATCGTTGGTGGCCCGGGACATGATGTCGCCGATGGAATGCTGATCGAAGAACCGTTTCGGCTGGAGCATCAGGCCGGCGAACAGGTCCCGCCGCATTTCATATTCGATGGTGCGCGAGCCCCGGATCACCCAGAGCCGCTGGTAGTACAAGAGCAGGCCGCTGACCAGGGTGGAAGCCAGGATGGCGATCAAAGGCCAGGCCACGGCGGGGAAATCCTTGCCCGTCTGCAAGGTGTCCAGGATGACCTTGACCATCCAGGGGGAGACCTGGTCCAGGCCCGTGGAGACCAGCACGAAGATCCACCCGGCCAGGATGTACCCCTTCTGCCGAGCCAGATAAGGCCGCAGGAACGCGAACCGCGCCCTGGCTTTGGATTCCCCGGAAGGGATCGAAGCCGGCTTGGGCTGGGAGGGAGTTTGGGAATCAGTGGCGATGGGATGGCCTCGTATCGGTCCGAGGCGGAGAGGCTTCCCCCCTGATGGATGCGCTCCCGGAGAGCGTACCCAAAACCTGGCCCAGGGGAAAAGTTCGTAAAGAATGGTTGGCCTGGAAAGAGGGAGGCAAGAAGAAGCCGACCCGGTTTCCGGACGGTAACGGCCGAGGCCGCTCCCCTACTTGAAAATGTGCTTATCCATCCAGAAGGACGAGACATCCCGATGGATCTCGAGGGCGATCTGGAGATTGATAAGATCATCCTTCGTGATCGCGAAATCCCTATCCGGGCGACCTTTCAGGAAAGGGATCTTGTCCTTAATGGCTTCGTGACGCGAGGCGTGCTTCATAAATCACCCACTCCTTCATCTCCAGGCCCGATTCCATTGAGTGCGGGTGCGAGTTCGAGATCGAATCTGCAGCCACCCCTGGACACCATCTCAGCGGGTCGACCTGTCCTTAATCTACTCGGTATTCTTGTGAAAATCTTTAACATTTGTTGGATATTTTTTGGCCTTTTGAGACCCTGATCCATTGTCCATCTTTTCCATCCCCGATGCCACAACTGATGGAGGCTGCGGCAACTATTGACGATCATAAGACCCGGGCGGCTTAAACCGCAAGGCGTCGCGGACGCAAGGCGTTCGGCGATATATCCACGAACCGATCGCCGGGAACGCCGAGTCCGGGGAATCCGGCCTTCGCCGCAAGACTTTTCGAAGCGCCGATTTCTACAAGGCGGTTCCGAACCATTGACCCATACCGGAAAGATTTTTAAGATTTTGGAACCGGTGGGATGTCGTCCAATGGCAGGACTCCAGATTCTGGATCTGGTTATCGAGGTTCGAATCCTTGCATCCCAACCAACCCTTTCGGGCTGAATAACCCCCTGGTGGGTTACGGACTTCGATGAAACGTGGCCTTTCCTTCTGGAAAGGCCGTTTTTTTACCACTTCTCCGTGCCCTCGCCCTCCGGATGCCCCGGAACCTCCAGCCTCGATCCGGTCCAGTACCCCTCAAGACGCGTCCAGGAGTCCAGGTGGTATGATTTCCAGGCAATGGATACGATGGGGACGGCCTTGTGGGATCTGTACCAAAACCAGAAGGTTAAGGGCCTTATCGCGCCCATGCGCCAGACCCTTTCCAAGCTGGAGAAATCCGGCCAGGCCGATCACCGCTGGTTCAACGCCATGGGCGAACTGGCGGTCCATGACAAGAGTCACGCTGTAGCCGCGAAGTTCTTCCGCCAGGCCATGGATGAAAATCCGTTGCCGGAATACGAGCTCAACCTGGGAAACGCCTTGTTTTACGCCGGCGATATCCAGGGAGCCAAGGCCCGGCTGGGCGCCTATGTGGAAAAGTACCCCGGAGACGTCCACGGCCTCATCGATCTGGCCAATTGCCATCTGAAACTCCGCGAACTGGACAAGGTCAAGGCCCTGTGCCAGGCCGGTTTGGGACAGAAGGCCGCCAAGGCCCCCTTGTGGAATTGCCTGGGCCAGGTTTCATTTCTGGAAGGTAACCATGCGGAAGCCTGGGACTTTTTCGACAAAGCCTACGCCGAAGCTCCCGAATATACCGACGCCCTGTTCAACCGGGCGAATACCGCCTATCGCCTGGGCCGCGCGGAGGAAGCCCTGCGCGACTTCGCCATGTGTCTGCGCAAGGACGAGAATTACGAAGCCGCGTTGCTCAACATGGCGATCGTGCGCCTGGAGCGGGGCGAGCTCGCGGAAGGCAAAGCGGACATCTCCCGCGTCCTGAAACTGGATCCCGGTTGCGTGGAAGCCTATCACGTCCTGGGCCGGCTCTGCCTGGCCGGAATGGAATTCCGGGGAGCCCGGGACGCCTTCAAGGAAGCCATAAAACGCGACGAAGATCACATTCCCACCTTACTGGCCCTTGCCAAGCTCCACATCCAGGAGGCCGAGCGGGAAGAGGCCGGCGCGGTCCTGGCGAGGCTGCTCGCCAAGCGGCCCCTTGGGGCCGAGGAAACGCTGGCGACCCTGACGTTGTTGGTGGAACTGGGGGAGCATTCGCAATGCGTGCGGCACCTGCAGGCGGCCGGAATCGCGGAGCTGGACGTCCCGCTCCGGAAGATCCTGGTGCTCGGCCTGTGGAAGCTGGGAAGGACCAAGGAAGCGATCGCGCAACTCGAGACCGTGCTCGCGGCCGAAGGGGAATCTTCCGGGACCCTCACCATGCTCGGCCGCATGCTGGTCCAAAGCGGGGCCGAGGCCCTGGCGGAGGCCCGCTACCAAAAAGCCCTGGAGATGGATCCGGCGGCCCAGGGCGCCGCCTTCGAGCTGGCGCGCATCCACCTGGGCCGGAACGAAGGCCAAAAGGCCGTTTCCATCCTGGAACGCCTGCTTTTCAGCCGCCCCGACGATCCGGATTGCCTCTACAACCTGGCCTGCTGCCATGCGCGGAACCGCAATTTCGACGACAGCCTCCATTACCTCAAACAGGCCCTGGGCAAAGGGTTCCAGGATATCGACAAGATTAACGCTGACGAGGACCTCGCTTATATAAGACAATTGAAGCAGTATCAACAACTTGCGGGCGAGTCGGGTTTAATCTGAAAATCTAAAAAGCGAACCGGAGCGGTGAGCGTAACGTAGAGGAGCCGGGCATGAAAACGGTTCAGGATTGGGGATTCATCTCCAAAGAGCAGGGCTTGGTGAAGCCGAAACTGCAGGACAACAAGATCTTCCACGCGCTCACCACCGCGTACGAGAACAACCAGCAACAGGAAATCTACGGCGCCACCGAGAACATCGTGCGCCGCGAGAAGGAGCTGTGCGAGATGGCCTTGGGCGATCTCAAGAAGCTGGCCGGAGGCAAGAGCGATCCGGACGGCACCTTGAAGCTCGTCATGGACCATTACCAGCAGCGCCTGTCCGTGGCCCGCGAGAAAGAAGAGAAGATCAACCATCTCTCCGAGGACTCCCGGAAGATGATGGAAGAGTACAAGAAGCGCACCCAGGAACTCGCCGACGTGAAGCGGAACCTGATGGAATCGCAGAGCAAGCTGCGCGAGCTCGCCAAGACCACCGAAAAGCTGCTCAAGAAGGAAGAAGAGCTCCGCTTCATCGAAACCAACCTCCGCACGGAGCTGGACAAGAACAAGCGCGACATCATCAACGGCCTCTACGAGATCGTGACCGATCTTTCCGACCAAGCTCCGGAGGCCGCTCCCGCGGCGCCTGCGGGGCCCCCGGCCCGGCCCGAACCCGTGGCGGTCCGTCCCGCCGCGCCTCCGGTCCAGCCGATCCAGGAGAGGCCCGTCGCGGAGAAAATCGTCCCGCCTTCTCCGGGGCCCATGCTCCAGGAACCGCAAGCCAAAGAGCCCGCCCGCTCTTTCACCGAGGGTCTGTTCCGCAAGGCGGCCAATCCCCTGGCGCCGGAGGAATCCATTTTCGGCAAAGCCCTGCCCCCTTCCGCCGAAGCCGTCTGGACCCGGGACAAGGTCCTGGGCTCCGGCCCCGCCTTTCCCATCGGCCAGGCGGCCGCGCCCGTTCCCAGCCCCAATGGCCTGCGCGACGGCGGCCTGGTGGACAAGGCCGCCCGCCTCAAGATGTTCGAGCCCGGGAAATCCTTGTGCAACAAGTCCATGGTAAAGACCCCGGAGGGAGAGGTCATTTCCGAATACTTCTATTCGCCCCTGCATCCCAAGGAAGGCCGGCATTACATCTTCAATTCCCTGTACGCCGTCTGGAGCCTTCTCTCCCTGAAAGCCCGGGACGAGGACGCCTTCCAGGAACGGGTGGAAACCGTGTTCACGGACCTGCTCAGCCGCCTGGAACACAGCCAGAACATCCATCTGGAAAGCTTCCTGAGCGAGGAAATCAACAAAGAGGTGTTGGCCCGCGTCCTGGCCACGCCCCGGGGCGGCCGTTCGGCCCTGATCGATTCCCTGGCCGCCCGCCTGCTCAGCCGCATCGAATCCGTGGGTCCCGGCCGCGCGGGTCTCATCGATCACCAGTTCCGGCACCTTCCCAAACCGGAGTTCCCGCCGCGTAACGGCCTGACCGCTTGAGTTCCGGGCCCAAGGGATCCTCCACGGGAGTCGCCGCCCCGGGAGTCCCCGGCAAAACCGGCCCCGATGCAAAAGGCCCCGCTCTCGCGGGGCCTTTTCTTGTTCCAAGGGAAAAGCCGTTTCCGGGGGAAAGTCCCCGAGAGGGGCTTCAGAAGGGAAGGACCTCGGCTTCGGTCTCCGACAGGGCAGGGGAGACGTACCCCCCTTCGGCCAGGCGGATGGACTCGATGTCCTTCCAGCGGCCGTTGGTCTTGTAGCGGATCACCACCTCCTGGCCCGCGTTCTTGGCGTCCATGGCCAGGTCAGCAAAAGCCCGGTTGAAGGTGGTGAAGAAGCCATTGTTCCTGGTCTCGATGCTGTACCGGGTATAAGTCGATCCATCCTTCTTGGGGCCGCTCTTGCTTTGGATGTCCAAGATGAGGTCCCGGGCGGGATTCTCGTACTGGAAGGGAGCATTCGAGGGCGCCAGCGGGGTGGGGGAGGCCGAAATCGGCTCGAATTGGGGAATCGGGGAGATGCTGCTCTGGGTTCCGCCCATTGCCCTATCCGCGGGCCCCGGGACGGCTTTTTCACCCTGCCCCACCCTTTCCTTCTTGTCCCCATCCTCGTCGCGCTCCGGATCATCACCGGTACTGATGAGGAAATTCTTGGAAATGAAATACTTCATGGCTCCGGTAATGGCCTTGTAGATGGCTTTGTCTCCGGCATCCTCCCCGGACCCGGAGCCGAAAACCTCCGCGGTTTCGCCGGATTCCCCATCCCAAAAGGTGTGCTTGGTCCGGACGAACACCAAATGCACCGGGCTTCCATCCCGGGTGCGTTTGCCGGTTTCCTTGAAATCCATGTGCTCGATGCTGGTGAACACGAAAATCCCGTGCTCGGCCAGCTTGGTGCGCACGGCGTCCAGGATGTCCGATTCTTTGGCATAGTCGTAATTGAAGAAATTGTTTCTGCCCTTTTTTTCCACCCAGCGGGTCTCGGCCATGACTTGGGCCAGTTTAAGGACCAAGGTCTTGGGCCGTTCCGAGGCTTGGGTAGACGTTTCTTTCTTGTTCATTTCAGTCCCCGTGGAATGCTGCCCACTTGAGCAGCTATATCCAACAAGTTACAAAGCAACCCAGGGCAAAGCTACAGTTTCTCAAGCCATAACCCCTTGATTTAGATAGTTCTAGCTTTGTTTCCCGTGAAACAACACTCTATTCACAGATTATTCGGATTTATAAACACTCTATGACTCCAAAAACCACACCGAATGAATTTCTAGTTCATTCTCAAACGGCAAATCCAGGTTATGCTTTCGATTCCAGTATGTTCGCATAAGATATATTATGTAAACTTTAAATTGTCTGCCGTCGTCTTCTGTGGATAGATTGGCCTGGGATTGTCTTATCAAGTCGCTCAATAAGGAGGTGAAATTCGAGCGGATAACGAGTTGATTTCAAACGGGATACGGACTCCGCTGGCTTTGATTTCACGGAACGTCTCTAGAGGGTGTTATGCACAATAACACCCTGCTCAAGCCTCGGCAGAACCCTCGGCCTTTGAGAGGCTTTCCGGGCATCTGTATTTTGTGTATGTGATGTACATTTATGAAGAGTTGGTCGGAATGGTGTGTATAAGGTGTATATAGTCAAGACCAACCGTCCGGAGAGCCAGGCATGGACAGTATCAAAAAGCGCCGAAACGTATATATGGGTCAGGAGTATCTGGACTTGGAGGCCATTGCGGTCAATGAACGCAAACGTTCCGGCAGGGATGTGCGTGTTTCAGATCTGATTCGCAAAGCGTGTCGGGAGTTCAAGGAAAACTACTGGCGCGATATCGTGCGGGAAGGCGACAAAAAATAGCGGCTACCGGGGCGCGGATAAATAATTTATCCTTTGATCTCCTGCGAGGTACACACATGATGGAAGAACACATGTCGCTCCGGAATTTCAAAGGCGGTTCGTGGGATTTGCGCAAAGATGAGCGCCGCAAGCAGGCGCAGAATATCGGTTTCCCCGATCGCCGCCGGGCGATCGACCGCAGGAAAACCGCCCAGGCAGAAGACAGGGCCGCCGGGGACATACTCCAGTGGGTGACCAAGTCTTCGCTGGATGAATAAGTTCCCCTCCCCTCTCCTCCCTTACGCCGAAACCCATTACAAGTTCAAGCTTCCCTGGTCACCGCTCCACAAGGAATGGCCGGAGATTTTCCTGGACGGCCCCAGCTTTTGCGTTCCCGGGGTGAAACCCGTCTTCTACCTGGCCATCAAGGACGCGGATTTGTTCCCGGTCCGCATCCTGGAAATCGAAGTCCTCATCCAAGGGGAAGGCCTGTCCCGCAAGCTCAACCTTCCCTTGGAGGTCCAGGCGTCGGAGAACCTCCGCTTCGTGCCCCTGGCCCTGGATTTTTCCGGACTCCACGGCACGCTTTCCCTGAACGGACGGATCACCGTGGAGAAGCCCAATGGGGAGAGCCGCACGTTCCTGAACGCCAACTTCCCCGGCATCTCCCCCTCCCCGCTGCGCCTCCATCTGCTTTCGGCTCCGCTCCCCTATCCCGCCGATTGGCACGCAGGGGAATTGCATTGCCATTCGGATTACTCCAACGATCCGGTGGAATTCGGCGCGCCGTTGCAGGTTTTGCAAGAGGCGGGCAAGGCGCTGGGCATGGGATACGTGGTCTGCACCGACCATTCGTACGACTTCTACTACGACAAGCGCCGGTACATGCAACGCATCGATCCGGACGCGAACTTCCAGGCCTATCGCCGGGAGGCCTTGGAACTGAACCGGCTGAACGCCGGGGAAGGAACCCTGCTGATACCGGGGGAGGAAGTGTCCTGCGGCAACCACCTGGGGGAAAACGTGCATTTGCTGGTGGCGGGACATGCGGAGTTCCTGCCCGGCCTGGGAGATGGCGGCCGCCGTTGGTTCAACAATAAACCCGATCTGCGCGTGGAAGAGATCCTGGAGCGTCTGGGCGAGGTCCCCGGGTTCGCCGCCCATCCCCGTTCGCGGGTGGGGACCCTGGAGCGGCTCATTTTCCGGCGGGGCATGTGGCATGATCAGGATCTGCGGCCCTCCGCAGGCGGGCGGACCGTGGACGGGCTGCAATTCTGGAACGGGCATCGGGGCAGGGATTTTTCCGAGGGCAGGGAGTTCTGGATCGCCCGGTTGCTGGCCGGCCAGCGCATCTCCCCCATCGGCGCCAATGACGCCCATGGGGACCTGAACCGGAACATCGGGGTGAAAACCCCCTTGTTCTCGCTCTACCAGAACCGCAACCACGTGTTCGGCCATGTGCGGACGGTGGTGCATTCCGCGGACAAGACCGTCGCAGGCATCCAGGCCGGGCTGAAATCGGGACGCCTGTTCTGCACCGACGGTCCCTTCCTCCATCTGCGCGGGGCCGAGGGAAGCGTGGAGCTGCGGGGCGCGAGCCTCGACGACTTCGGAGGCTTCGCCAAGGTTTCCGTGCTGGCGGGTACGCGGGGAGAAACCCGGGAACGCCCCGTGCGGGAATGGTCCTGGGACGGCCGCGGACCCGTGGATTTTTCCGAGACCGTCCGCATTCCGGCAGGAGCCGCATATGTCCGGGCCGAGGCCAGGACCGAGGGAAAACGCTTCGCCTTGACGGCCCCGGTCTACCCGTCCTGAACGCCTTCCCGCGCGTCGTTCGCGCTCCCCTCTATCGCGCTCGACTCTTCGTCTTCAATACCCCAGTCCCGAACGCCGCACGTGGGTGAGGGATTTGTCTTCGGCCTGGAAGACATGCCCTTCCACCACCTCGGCGAACAGGAGCTCATGATCGCCCGGGGTGAAGGTCGAACGCACTTCGCATTCCAAGGCGGCCAAGGCATGGGGCAATACGATGTTCCCGCGCGCCGTGGCGGACCATTCCAATCCGGCGAAGGGTTCCGGATTGGCTTCGGGGTTCCAGAAGGGCTTGAGGATGCCGCCGTTCTTGTGGCCCACGATGTTGACGCAGAAGCGGCCATGCGTTTTGATCAAATCGTAGCAGGGACGGCCGGGCCGGATGGCGGTTTGGATGAGGAGAGGCGAAAAGGAAACCTGCTGGATCCAGGATCCCAGGTAGCCCTCTTTGAGGCTCCCGGAAGCCGCGGTGACGATGAACAGGCCGGAGGGGATTTTCCCCACCGCCGCGGCGAGCGCCGAAACTTCTTCCATGATTTCCCGTCCTTTTACCGATCTTTTTTGCCGATCCTTGTAACAGGATCGGAACCCGACCTTTTTCCTATCCCGCGCTAAAAATACCAACCCGGAACCGGATTCCGCCCAGCCGCCCCGGGATTGCTTTGCGGAAGGCGGGAAAAACCGCCGCGAGCGCCTGTTTTGGCGGGGCTCCCCATCGCCTTTCGGGCAAGATTCCAGGATTTTTTTACTAAATTAACCCCTTGGAGCCGACAGTCCTATTAAAGACGACCCTGCGCCGGGATTCTCTGCGCAGCCGGAATTCCGGGACAGCCATTCGATGGCGACCCAACCTGGTAAAATCTTGAAAGGATATCCGCCTTTCCATATGATTGGTTTTCAAGTCAAGCCGGAGAAACATGGCAAGCGTTAAAAAAGAAATGCAGTCCTTGTCCAAGGAAAAAATGGTCGAAATCCTAGAGAAGATGCTGGTGATCCGGTACTTCGAGGAAGCCAGCATCAAGTCCTACCAGCAGAAGAAGATCGCGGGATTCCTGCATACCTACATCGGCCAGGAGGCCGTAGGCGTGGGAACCCTGGCCCACAAGCTGCCCCAGGATTCCGTGGTGACCACCTATCGTTGCCACGGGCTGGGCTTGGCGCTGGGCATGCCTCCCCGGGACGGGATGGCGGAACTCTTCGGCAAGGTCACCGGATGCGCCCGCGGCAAGGGCGGCTCCATGCATTTCTTCTCGAAACCCCACAACTTCCTGGGCGGGCACGGGATCGTAGGGGGCCAGTTCGGCATCGGCATCGGCGCCGCTTTCAAATCCAACTACGATGAAGACAACGCCGTGAGCTTCATCTTCTTCGGCGACGGCGCCACGGTCCAGGGCACCTTGCATGAGACCATGAACCTCGCCGCCCTCTGGGACCTCCCCGCCATTTTCATCTGCGAAGACAACCAATACGGGATGGGAACCGCCAACGCCCGCGCCATCGCCAATACGGACATCGCCTCCAAGGCGGAGGCCTACGGCATGAAGGGCTATACGATCAACGGCATGGACTTCAACGAGGTCTACGGCCGCATGGGAGAAATCGTCCGGGAAGTGCGCGCCACCCGCCGCCCGGTCCTGGTGCACATGAAGACCTACCGCTATACCGGCCACTCGGTTTCCGACGCGGGCCTGTACCGCACCAAGGAGGAAGTGGAGACCTACAAGCTGAAGGATCCCATCCTGGGCGTCAGCCGCGAGATGATCGAGAACAAAATGATCACGGAGGACGAGTTGAAGGGCCTCCAGAAGAAAAACCGGGCCCTCGTCCAGGAGGCCCTGGACTTCGCGGAAGAAAGCCCCGAGCCGCCCCTGGAAGAACTGACCCAGCACGTATTCATGGATGATGTGGGGAACGCCTGATGCCGATGATTGAAATGAGAGAGGCCCTGAACCAGGCGCTCAAGGAAGAAATGACCCGGGACGAGAAAGTCTTCATCCTGGGCGAAGAGGTGGCCGAGTTCAACGGCGCCTACAAGGTGACCAAGGGACTGCTGGACCATTTCGGCCCCAAGCGCGTCATCGACACCCCGATTTCCGAATCCGGCTTCACCGGCCTGGCCGTGGGCGCCGCCATGATGGGCCTGCGCCCCGTGGTCGAGTTCATGAGCTTCAACTTCTCCCTGGTGGCGATCGATCAGATCATCTCCAATGCGGCCAAGATGTATTACATGTCCGGCGGGCTGTACAACATCCCCATGGTGATGCGCGGCCCCAACGGCGCGGGCCCTCGGGTCTCCTCCCAGCATTCGCACAACATGGAGTCCGTGTTCGCCCATTTCCCGGGCCTGCACGTGATGTCCCCGTCCACCCCTTCGGACGCTAAAGGCATGCTCAAGGCCGCCATCCGCTGCAATGACCCCGTGGTGTTTCTGGAGAACGAATTGGCCTACAACCTCAGGGAAGAGGTCCCCGAGGGCGAATACCTGATCCCCATCGGCAAGGGCGATATCAAGCGCGAAGGCACGGACGTGACGATTATCGCCTGGTCCCGCATGATGTCCCTGGCGAAAACCGCCGCGGAGGAACTGGCCAAGGAAGGCATCAACGTCGAGCTGCTCGACCCCCGCACCCTGAAGCCCCTCGACATGCCCCTCATCGCCCGGTCGGTCAAGAAGACCAACCGCGTGGTAGTGGTGGAAGAAGGGCATTTCTTTTCGAGCCTGGGCGCGCAGGTGGCCGAGAGCGTGTACACGGACCTTTTCGATTACCTGGATTCGCCCATCGCGCGGGTATGCCAGAGCGAGAACCCCATGCCTTACGCGGCCAACCTTGAAGCCGCCACCTTGCCTTCGGTCGACAAGATCATCAAGGCCGTCAAGCAAGTCACCTACCGGAATTGAACCGATGCGGCCCAGGGATGGGCCGCCTGAAAATCCAAGGGAGTATAGAGAGATGCCTACCAGCATGTTGATGCCGAGTTTGAGCCCGACCATGGAAGAGGGCGTATTGGCCAAATGGTTGGTCAAAGAAGGCGACTACGTCAAACCGGGAACGATGTTGTGCAGCGTCGAAACCGACAAGACCACGGTCGACTACGAAAGCCTGGACGAAGGCTTCCTCCGCAAAATCGTCGTTCCCGGCGGCTCCCCCGCCAAGGTGAACCAGCTCATCGCCGTCCTTGCGGACGATAAGGATGAGGACATCACCGCCTACCTGGAAAAAGCCCTGAAGAAGAGCCAGGACATGATCGCCTCCAAGGGCGGCGCCAAACCGGCCGCAGCTTCGGCCGCTCCGACCGCCGCCTCCAACGGCGCCGGTCCCGCTTCGGCCGCCTATGTTCCGGCCCGGCCCGCCTCCGCCGTGGCGCCGGAACCCGTCGCGCAACCCGTCCGGGGCGCGGATGAACGCGTAATGGCCTCTCCCCTCGCCCGCAGAATGGCCGAGGACGCCGGCATCGCCTTGCAGAACGTTCCCGGAAGCGGCCCCAACGGCCGCATCATCCGCAGGGACATCGAGAACTACAAACCGGAACCCGCTCCCAAGGCGGCGCTCGGCGGCAAAGCCGCTTCCGGCAAGGCCGAGGGCCCGGTGCAGCGTCCTTTGTTCGGCTCGCTGGCCCCCATCGTTCCCACCCAGGACGTCGCGCTCAACATGATGCGCAAGACCATCGGCAAGCGCCTGCTGGAATCGACCCAGGGCACGCCCACCTTCTACGTGACCATGAAGGTCGAGATGGCCGCCGTCAACTCTTTGCGGGCCCAGTTGAACCGCAGCCCCGGTTACAAGATCAGCGTGAACGATATCGTCACCAAGGCCACGGCCTTCGCCCTGCGGGAATTCCCCACCGTGAACTCCTCCTTCCACGGGGACTTCATCCGCCAGAACGCCAATATCGACATTTGCGTGGCCGTCTCCATCGAAGGCGGGCTCATCACCCCCATCGTCCGGGACGCGGATCAGAAGGGCCTGGGGCTCATCTCCACGGAAATCAAGCAATTGGTTTCCAAGGCCAAGGCCGGCAAGCTGGCCCCGGACGAATACCAGGGCGGCACCTTCACCATCTCCAACCTGGGGATGTACGGCGTGGACGAGTTCACCGCCATCATCAATCCGCCCCAGTCCGCCATCCTGGCCGTGGGCGGCATCCAGCAGGAAGTCTACCTCCAGGACGGAACCGCCAAGCAGCGGGACGTCATGAAGCTGACCATGACCTCGGACCACCGCGTCATCGACGGCGCCCTGGCGGCCCAGTTCCTGTCGGGCCTCAAGTCCCTGCTGGAAAACCCCATGTGGCTGATGCTTTAGAAGAAGGGGCCAGGGATCAGGGGTTAGGGTGTTCAAGGTGGCGCACTGTCTCAATTCAGTCCGCCTGCTTCCTTGAACTTCCCAACCCCTAGCCCCTAATCCCTAACCCCTGCAACGCATCGGCAGCACCGTATTTCTATCTATTTAGGCAAACGCAGCATCTTTCCGAGGAGACAACTTTGGAATCGACTTATGACATCGTGGTAATCGGAAGCGGGCCCGGCGGTTACGTGGCCGCCATCAAAGGGGCCCAGGCCGGGAAGAAAGTCGCCCTGATCGAGAAATCCGAGTTGGGCGGCATCTGCCTCAATTGGGGATGCATCCCCACCAAAGCCCTCCTGAAGAGCGCCGAGGTCGCAGGCTACCTCAAGCATGCCGGCGACTATGGACTGTCCGCCGACAACGTCGCCGTCAACTATCCCAAGATCATCGATCGTTCCCGCGACGTGGCCAAACAGAACAGCAATGGCGTCCAGTTCCTGATGAAGAAGAACAAGATCGAGGTCGTGGCCGGCACCGCGAAACTGGTGGCCAAGGGTCTCATCGAGGTGACGGATGCCCAGGGCGCCCGCAAGAACCTGACCGCCAAGAGCATCATTATCGCCACCGGCGCTTCCGCGCGCTCCTTTCCCCAATACCCCATCGACGGGGCCAACTTCATCACCTACCGCCATGCCCTGGAGCTGAAGGACCAGCCCAAGAAGATGCTCATCATCGGCGCGGGGGCCATCGGCGTGGAGTTCGCCTACTATTTCAACAGCCTGGGCACGGAAGTCCACCTGGTGGAAATGCTCCCGCAATTGCTGCCCATCGAGGACGAGGAAATCTCCAAGGTGCTGCTGGGCTCCTTCAAGAAGCAGGGCATCAACTGTTACGTGTCCACCAAGGTGGGCGAAGTGAAAGCTTCAAAGCCGGGCGTCATCGAGGCCAAACTGCTGGACGCGGCCAACAAGAAAACCGCCCTGACCGTGGACCGGGTGCTGGTGGCGGTGGGCATGACCCCCAATACCAAGGACCTGGGGCTGGAACAGGTGGGCGTCAAGCTGGACGAGCGCGGCTTCATCAAGGTGGACGCCTTCCAGGAAACCTCGGTCAAAGGCATTTTCGCCATCGGTGACGTGGCCGGCAAGCAATTGCTGGCGCATAAGGCCTCCGCGGAAGGCGAAGTGGCCGTGGCGCGCATCCTGGGCTCCGCCAAGCACGGGCTGGAATACAACCAGATCCCGGGCGCCACCTATTGCCAGCCCCAAGTGGCCTCCATCGGTCTCACGGAAAAGGCCTGCAAGGAGAAGAGCATCGCCGTCAAGATCGGCCGCTTCCCCTTCTCCGCCAGCGGCAAGGCCCGCGCCATCGGCAAGACCGAAGGCCTGGTCAAACTGATCTTCGGCGCCAAGTTCGGCGAACTCCTGGGCGCCCATATCATCGGCAACGAAGCCACGGAAATGCTGGCGGAACTGGGCGTGGCCATGACGCTGGAAACCACCTACGAGGAAATCATGCACACCGTGCACGCCCACCCCACCCTGTCCGAGGCGGTGATGGAAGCGGCGATGGATAGCCAGGGGGCGGCGGTGCATATTTGAAAGCAAGGGGTGAAGAGGAACTCTTCGTGGAGTTTTTCGCTGAAGGGACATTTTGCAGGTTATAGTATGCATCCCGTCGGGAGTCGGGAGTCGGGAGTCGGGAGCGAATGCGGATACGCGCTCGAAAAACGGAGCGCGCACGCATTCGCCCTTCTCTTTTCTTGACTCCCGACTCCCGACTCCCGACTCCCGACAGGGAGCTCGGGAAATGTTCTCAATTTCAAAATCCACTCCATATTTCTAGTGTTCTTCATACCCTTTGTCTTCCCCCTTCCCCATCCTCCGCCACGCCGACGTCCCTCCGGATTCCATTCCGACCGGAGAGCGGCTTTTGGATCGTTCCCTAAGGCCGTTCCTCGCCTGGGTGCCTGCCGCCAAGACCATCGTGCTCGGCAATTCCCAGGATCCGGAACGGGAACTGAACGTGGAGGCGGTGCTCCGGGACGGCATTCCCGTGTTCAAGCGCATGAGCGGAGGCGGGGCCGTACTGTTGTCCCCCGGCTGCGTATGCTTGGGGCTGCGCTTCACCAAGGGTAAAGACCTGTCCATCCACGACTATTTCGCCAAGGGATCCGCCTTGATCACCGAAGTGGCGGCGGAGAAGCTGGGGCTGGAATTGCGCTTACGCGGCACGTCCGACCTGGCCTGCCTGGGACCCCTCGGCACGGAAGCGGCATTGGGGGAGAAACTGGCGGAAACGGGCGGCAGCGGAGAGGGAACTCTGGAGCGGAAGGTGGCGGGCTGCGCCCTGTACATGCCCCGGGACTTCGTTCTGTACCTGGTTTCCATCCTGGTAGACCCCGATTTCTCGGACATGGAGACGTATCTCGCGCATCCCTCCAAGGAACCCGGCTACCGGGGCGGTCGCACCCACAGGGATTTCCTGGCGGGCCTGGGGCCCCTTTCCGGGAAGCCCTTGGAACCGGCGGACCTGGCGGGATGGCTGCAACGCAAAATCCCGGCGATGCCGGGATTGGATTTGGACTGGGAGCTTTGCCCGGAGAAACCGGGTATCCGGGCCTGAGCCCGATGCACGGACCCGGGGAGCGGAGAAAAGTCCCCTACCTTACGCGATCAGGGCTTTGCGGCCGGCGCGGCGCCTCCTGGCTTGGACGCAGGAGGTTTGGCGGGCTGGGCCTTGACGGTGCCGGGTGCCGCACCCTTGGGCGCTTCCGCGGCAGGAGCAGCCTCGATTTTGACGGAGTCGGCCGCATGGGCCGAATCGGCCTTGGCCATGGGCGGCGGAGGCGGGGCCAACAGCAATTCGAACGGCTTTTTCTTGAAACTGTCGAAGCGCCAGGCGGAAAGCTTGATCAGATCCTTGCGGGAGGGATGCTGGGTATAAGCATACCCTGAGAGGGTTTTGCTGGCCTTCAACTCATGCATGGTCCCGTTCTTCAGCCCGATTTTCACGTACACGGCGGGCGTGTCCAGCTTGACCTTGGACACGTTGGTGTCCGAGGCCGTGACGAACTCGTCCACGCTCATTTCGGCGAAGCGGGTGGCCATCTCGTTGGCGGACGCGTTCACGACGCGATTGCTGTCCTGCGGCGCCAGCATCTTCCAGGTCGAATCCGTAACGGCCTCCAGCTTATAGGCATAAGCCGTGCCGGTGGAATCCCTCCAGGTGGCCTCCACGGTCTTGACGTCCTTGGACGTGGCCGGGAAGAGCTTGCGATCCTTCCAATCATCGTCCTTGGTGGCGATTTCCCAGGTGAAATTGCCGGGGGTGCGGTAGACTTCGGGCTTGGCTTCCCATTTCCAGTAGGTGGAACTGTAGTCCGCGCCGGAGGTCTTTCCGATCACCACCTGGGCCACGGTCTTCCCCGTTCCGTCCTGGAGGGTCACGTGCTTCGCCTCGTTGGAATCCAGGCCGTACTCGGCCAGGCGGCCCGGACTGTTGGAAACCAACTCCTTGTTCTGGAGGCTGAAGAGGTTGGAAAGCACCTTGTTGATCTTGGCCGTGTCCACGGAATACCCATCCTTGGCCACCACCCACTTCCCGTCCTTCTTCTGCAGGGAGGAAGTATCGGGTTTCTTGGAGACCCGCAGCATGGTCACGCCGGACTTGTAGGTGCTGTCGAACACGGGCGCGTCCTTCTGCATGACCTTTTCATTGCTGCGTTTCTTCAGCAGGATGGCCGCCAGCAATGCCAAGGCGGCGAGCAGAACAATCAGGGTCCTCTTCATGCCATTGCCTCCTTCTTCTTTCTGCGGATGCCGATCACGATTCCCGCGCCCAGCAGCAGCAAGGGGGCGGCCGCCATGTTCAACAGCAGGATGTACGGCTTCTTGGATTTCTTCGCTTCCAGGATCGGCGCGTTCGCGATTTCCCGGCTGCGGATGGTGATCAGGTCCGGGTCCAGCGCCAACTGGTCGAAGCTGTTCAGGACCAAATGGAGATTGGCTACGGCATTGGTGTAGCCCACGTAGAAGTCCGTGGCGAACAAGGCATTGCCCACCACCAAGATGCGGCTTTCCTTCTGGGAAACCTTGATCACCCCGGCGGGGTCGATTTTCTGGGTGCTGTCCGTGGCGGGCAACGGATTGTTCTCGTAGAAAGAGTGGATTTTCCCGGACTTGAGCACGACGAGGTTCTGCTCATGCTGGTTCACCGGGAGGAACTCTTTCAGATCGCGCGGAAGGAGGAAGAAATTGTTGGCTTCTTCCCACGATCCCTTGGTGGAGTGCGCCAGCACTTCGACCTTGGTCGAATCTTTCTTGGTGGTGTCGATTTCCACCGCCGAGGCCCAGGGCAGGCTCACGGCCCCCAGTTTGGAAGTGATGGGGCTGCTGGCGTTGAGGCCGTCGCCCTGTATGGTGATCCAGTACGGATAGGGCGAAGGGAAGAAGGAATTGCCGAAGCGCACGAACTGGAAATTGCGATCCTCCAGCACGACGTTCTTCTTCACCGCCAGGCCGTAATGGGCCAGCAGGTCTTCGTACCCGTTGCGGGAGGCCGTGCCGTTGATGCCCATGCCCAGGCTCATGTCCACCCCCGGGGCCAGGAACATCACCGATTTGCCCTTCATCAGGAATTGATCGATGCGGAACTTCTCCAGGTCGGTGACCCGCGACGGCGCGGCCACCAGCAGCAGGTCCACGGTTTCCGGGATCGGCGCCGTGAGGGGGTCAAGCTTTTCGAGCTTATAAAGCTTCTCCGCCTCTTCTTTCAGGGTCGGGAAGTTCTCATCGAAGCCGCTGGTGGTCTTGGGTTGCGGTCCCGGCAGGGTCATGGAAAGCTTGGCCCCCTGCCCGCCTTCCAGGATGCCGATGGTCTTGACGGACCCGGTGAGCTTCTTCAGCTTCACCACCAGGTCGTACTCGAAGGACTCCAGGTTCTGCAGGACGGGAATCACTTCCTTCTTGTCGCCATAGGTCATCGCCAGGCCGAAGAAACCCTTCTTGATTTGCAGGCCTTCGGAGCTCTGCTCCTGCAATTGCACCTCCTGGATCCCCAGGGAAGTGGCGGATTGGCGCTTGGTTTCGCTCTCGCCCGGGTCCTCGAACACGAGGGTGATCTTGCCATTGGCCTGGGCCTCGAACTCGCGCAGGAGGTCCACCACGTGGGTCCGGATCTGCAGGAACTGGGTGGGCAGGTCCTTGGACATGACGACCTTCACCGTGACCAGATCCGGCAGGGAGCGGATGGTGTTCAGGGAGGCCTTGCTCAAGGTGAATTGCTTGCCCGAAGTGAGGTCCAGGCGGCGATGGAAAAACATTTCGCTGGTAAGGCCGATCACGGCCAGGATTACCACCAAGGTGACGATGCCCAGATAGGCGTTGGCGCGGCTGCTCAGTTTCTTGGAATTCATGGCCATGGATTATCTCCACTTCCTGGCTTCGATGTTCTTGACGTTCAGGTAGAGGAACAGGGCGATCACGGAGGCGTAGTAGACCACGTCCCGGGAATCGATGACGCCCCTCGTCACGTTGTTGAAATGGCTGAGCAGGCTCACGTATTCGCAGACGGACACGATGGAACCCAATGCATTGAGCCATACCGGGGCGATGCCCACCAGCAGCAGCACGAAGATGGCCGCCAGCGAGATGATGAAGGCCACCACCTGGTTTTCCGTCAGGGAACTGATGTACAGCCCGATGGCCAGGTAGGCCGAGCCCAGGAAAAGCGCGCCCACGTACGATCCCACGATGACGCCGAGGTCCGGCTTGCCCAGGTAGAGGAGCGAAGCGGGAATGGACATGGAGAAGGCCAGGGTGATGGCCAGGAAGGCGAAGGCCGCCAGGAACTTGCCCGCCACGATCTCCCATTCCTTCATGGGCATGGTCAGCAGCAGCTCGACCGTGCCCATCTTCTTCTCTTCCGCCCACAGCCTCATGGTGATGGCCGGAACGAAGAACAGAAAGACCCAGGGCATGGCCGCGAAATACCCGCGCATGGTGACCTGCCCCTGGCGGAAGAAGTCCTGCACGAAGAAGAAGAAAGCGTTGGAGACCAGCAGGTAGAAGATGATGAATACGAATCCGATGGGCGAGGAGAAATAGCTCCTCAGCTCCTTTTTGAAAATGGTAATGGCGTTATGCATGCTCAACCCCTCGTCAATTTCGCGAAAACGTCTTCGAGGCTGGCAGTCTCGGCCTTGAGCTCGGACACCAACCAATCCTTCTCCACGGCAAGCTTGAACAGGTCCAGGGACACGTCCCTCTGTTCGGCCCCCTGCACGGCCAGGCGCACGAACCCGTCGCGGCCATCGGCGATCTTCTCCGCCTTCTTCACGAACGGGACGGAGGCCAATTGGCCCTGCACGTCCGGCCCCTTCACGGTCAGGTACACGGTGGTACCGGAAGAGCGGGACATGAGCTCCTTGGGGGTGCCTTGGGCCACGATATGCCCATTGTTGATGATGAGCACCCGGTCGCTGGTGGCCTCCACCTCGGACAGGATGTGGGTGGAATGGATCACCGTCTTTTCCTGGCCCAAGTTGTTGATGAGACTGAGGATATCCCGGATCTGGTTCGGATCCAGGCCCGAGGTCGGTTCGTCCAGGATGAGCACCGCCGGATCGTGGATCATGGCCTGGGCCAGACCCACCCGCTGGCGGTAACCCTTGGACAGATGGCCGATGAGCTTATGGGTCACCTTGCCCAGATCGCAATCGGAAATCACCTTCTCGACGGCGCCCTTGCGCTTTTCCGAAGCGACCCCGCGCACCTCGGCCGAAAAGGCCAGGTAGGTGGACACGTCCATATCATGGTACAGAGGACAGCTTTCCGGCAGATACCCGATCTGCTCTTTCACCTTCAGAGGTTGATCGAACGTATCGTGCCCGTTGATGCTGGCGCGTCCCGCGGTGGCGGAAATGAAGCAGGTCAGGATTTTCATCGTGGTGGTCTTGCCGGCCCCATTGGGTCCCAGCAACCCCACCACCTCGCCCCGGTTGATATGGAACGAGATGTTGTCTATGGCGGTGGATTGGCCATAACGCTTGGTCAGGCCTTCGACATGGATCATGCTCAACCTTTCACGTTTTATAACAATGCCCCCGGGAGGGGGTATCCTTAAAAGCGGTAGGAATTTACTATGCCGGATGGTCAAAATCAAGCGAACGGGGTGATTTTTTCGCTGTCAACGTACTGCGTAGGTTACCCGCCGCCGGGGCGGACGGCATGGCCGGACGCAGGTCCCCGTGCCGGGTTAAGGCCATGACTTGAAAAGAAAAAGGGCAGTCCCTGAGGTCCGCCCTTTTTTGGCTCCTCGCTACAGAGTTTGCCAAGGCAAACTCTGCGCTCGTCGCTTTCAATGCCCCACGCTACAGAGTTTGCCAAGGCAAGTACCCCGTGCGTCGCTTATGCCTTGCTTTCCCCCGGGATGGTGGGTGGCAAGGTGGAATGGTGGAGGCGGCGGGAATCGAACCCGCGTCCGAAATTAACTTGCCGGTCGCTCCTACATGCTTTTTTCCTGATTTGATTCTCGCTACCCGGAGCACCCAAGGAATCGGTTCTCCGGATCGCTAGCCTGGATTTTCTCGGCCTCCCCGCCCAGACATCGGGGAAACCCAGCCTCAGAGTATTCCAATCCGCCGGCCTTTAAGGCGGCGACCTGCGGACCGTGGTTACCTAGGTTTTAACTAGGCAGCCATTGCATAAGAATAGGATTCTTCTGCATTTGTTTTTTTCCGGTTTTTTTACGAGGCCAACCAGAATCCTCGGCATGCAACTATCGACTCATCCAATCCCGTCGAAACCTTGGCGCCCCCTTGGATTGTGAATTCCCTAAGATACCAATTTCACTGCAAAAGCGCGAGGATATGGGTTTTGGAAAGCTGGTTGAACTGGCTGATGGCCGAAGCCTGCGAGTTCTGCAGGATATCGTTCCGTACCTTGTCGGTCAGCCCCTTGGCATAGTCCAAATCCTCTATGGTGGAAAGGCCATGGGCCAGGTTGACCTGCTGGTTCTGGTTATTGGAATACGCGTATTCGAAGCGGTTGCTCAGCCCACCCTGGGTGGCCCGGTTGTCGTTCACCTTGCGCATGGCCGCATCGATGGAGCCCATGGCCTGCAGGGCCGCTGCGGGGCTTTGCAGGGAGCTGGGCCCGGTGCCCAAAGCGCTCAGGGACAGGTCCGAGGCGGAAAGGGTCATGGTATCCCCTGGATCGGCGCCGGACTGGATCTGGCCCGTCCCATCGGCAAGAGCGCCCGTGCCGTCCAAAAGTTTCTGGCCGTTGAATTCGGTGGATTTGGAAACCCGGTCGATTTCCTGGGATAGGGATTGGAATTCCCGGTCCAGCGCGTCCCGCTGTTCCTGTCCATAGGCCCCGTTGGCGCCCTGGACGGCCAATTCCCGCTGCCTTTGCAACATATCGTTGATGGAGCCGGAAGCGCCGTCCGCGATGGACATGGCGCTCATACCCGCCTGGATGTTCTCGGCGGCATTGCGGTAGGCCCGGATCTGTTTCTCGAATTCGCGCGCGATGGAAAGCCCTGCGGCATCGTCCGAAGCCCGATTGATGCGTTTGCCCGTCGCCAGCTGTTCCAAAACCTTGGCTTTATCCTTGCCGGTTTGCCCGAACTTCTGGGTCAATTGGTCGTTCAGATGCTTTTCTATCCGCATAATGCCCCAATCCTTGCTTTACCGTTTCGAATCCTTGCGAACGGAATCACTCCCGTCTTAATTATCGGCGGAATCGGAAAAACCTTGAGCCCTATTTTTAAATTTTACCCATCATAAAACCCCATTAGGTCCAGAACCCCAAGGAGCCCGCCTGAATCCCCTTCCCTACCGCGCCCTGGCCCTCGATTTGGATGGCACCCTGCTGAACCCGGACGGACGCCTTCCCGAAGGCACCGCCCTCCTTCTGCGCAACCTGGCAGCCCGCGGCGTCCACATCGTATT